>NZ_JAYKBM010000001.1:0-479583 GCF_035282565.1 Parvimonas sp. D9
AGTGCTGAAGGCATCTAAGCACGAAGCCCCCCTCAAGATGAGATTTCCTGTTGCAGAAATGCAAGAGAGATTCGATAAAGAAAATGTCGTAGATAGGTCAGAGGTGTAAAGGTGGCAACATCAAAGCTAACTGATACTAATAAATCGAAAGCTTGACCAGAAATATATACTCTTTAGTTGTAAGGGTTTTAAACAGAAATATATTGAAAAAGAAAAAGTAAATAAGTATGGCTGTGAGGCTTAAGAGGCTACACTGTTCCCATCTCGAACACAGAAGTTCATGACCTAACAGCAATCTGAGATTGCGTCGTAGGTCAGATGCTAAGAAACTCCATTTGTCAAACAAATGGCAAGTTTCGACAGTGAAAGCTCAGAGCTTAACGGCAAAGAAAAGTAAATAAACAAGTATGGCTGTGATAGCTAAGAGGATACACCTGTTCCCATCCCGAACACAGAAGTTAAGCTCTTAAACGTCGAAGGTACTGATACATCTCGTATTGGAAGAATAGAAAACAGCCAAACAAACCACTCGAAAGAATGGTTTTTTGTTTATATAAGTAATTAATTTTGTTTATTGTTGTGAAAGCTCAGAGCTTAAAGGTAAAGAAAAGTAAACAAAAAAGTATGGCTGTAAGGCTTAAGAGGTTACACTGTTCCCATCCCGAACACAGAAGTTAATGACCTAACAGCAATCTGTGATTGCGTCGTAGGTCAGATACTAAGAAACTCCATTTGTGAAGCAAATGGTAAGTTTCGACAGTGAAAGCTCAGAGCTTAAAGGTAAAGAAAAGTAAACAAAAAAGTATGGCTGTAAGGCTTAAGAGGTTACACTGTTCCCATCCCGAACACAGAAGTTAATGACCTAACAGCAATCTGTGATTGCGTCGTAGGTCAGATACTAAGAAACTCCATTTGTGAAACAAATGGTAAGTTTCGACAGTGAAAGCTCGTAGAGATTAACACCATAAAAACAAAATAAGTATGGCTGTGATAGCTAAGAGGATACACCTGTTCCCATCTCGAACACAGAAGTTAAGCTCTTAAACGTCGAAGGTACTGATACATCTCGTATTGGAAGAATAGAAAACAGCCAAACTCCTAGGTAGCTCAATGGTGGAGCACCCGGCTGTTAACCGGTAGGTTGTGGGTTCGAGCCCCACCCTGGGAGCCAATTATGCCGGGGTGGCGGAACTGGCAGACGCACAGGACTTAAAATCCTGCGATGTTAACTCATCGTACCGGTTCGATTCCGGTCCTCGGCACCAGTTCTTAGGCCCCATGGTCAAGCGGTTAAGACATCGCCCTTTCACGGCGGTAACCCGGGTTCGAATCCCGGTGGGGTCACCATTTATTATTTATGTGGCGGAGTAGCTCAGTTGGCTAGAGCATGCGGTTCATACCCGCAGTGTCAGGGGTTCAAATCCCTTCTCCGCTACCATTTTTATATTATATTTTTTTACATTGTGGTTATATTTGGGCGCATAGCTCAGTTGGGAGAGCATCTGCCTTACAAGCAGGGGGTCATAGGTTCGAGCCCTATTGTGCCCACCAAATACGGCCTGGTAGTTCAGCTGGTTAGAATGCTAGCCTGTCACGCTAGAGGTCGTGGGTTCGAGTCCCATCCAGGTCGCCACTATTTTGCTGGTGTAGCTCAATTGGTAGAGCAACTGACTTGTAATCAGTAGGTTAGGGGTTCAAGTCCTCCCACCAGCTCCATATTTGCGGGAGTGGCTCAGTGGTAGAGCATCGCCTTGCCAAGGCGAGGGTCGCGAGTTCGAATCTCGTCTTCCGCTCCAAGAACTCAGAATTTATTCTGAGTTTTGTATTATGTGCCATTAGCTCAGCTGGATAGAGCGTTTGGCTACGGACCAAAAGGCCAGGGGTTCGAATCCTCTATGGCACGCCAAAAAAAAGTAATTGCTTATTTGTGATTACTAAGTTTAAAATTAAGGATCGATGAAAATTCATTGATCCTTTTTTGGTAATAAAATTTGGGTATAATCAAATTAATTAATAATTTACTAAAAAGTATGATAAATATAATTAAAGTTTGAATTTCATATTTATTTGAACTTTTTATATTGTGATTTATTATTTATAATTTTGTATGTGAATGTGTTTATCTTATAATATGGTTTACATATTAATTTATGAATTAAAGTCATTTTATATTGTTTTTTTTCAACTTTAATGGTATAATTGTTAAGACACTATTTAAGGAGGCGATTTTATGAAACCGATTATTGGGATTTCAGGTAGTATTTTGATTAATAAGGGTAATACTTTTTCAGGTTATAGAAGATCTTATGTAAACCAAGATTATGTTGAATCCGTTTTAAGAGCAGGAGGTATTCCTTTCATTATACCATTTAATGAAGATTTGGAAAGCACAAGAGAAATGGTTGAGCAAGTTGACGGAATTATTTTATCAGGAGGACATGATGTAGATCCATATAATTATGGGGAAGATCCAATGTTAAAAATTGGAGAAGTTTTTCCTAAAAGAGATGTTTTTGATATGGAACTTTATAAGACTGCTATAAAATTGAAGAAGCCTATTTTTGGTATTTGTAGAGGCTATCAAATAATTAATGTTATTAATGGAGGAACTTTATATCAAGATTTGTCTTATGCCGATTTTGTTAAAATCAAGCATGATCAAGTAGACAATCCTACTCAAGCTACTCATTTTGTAGATTTGGAAGAAGGAACTTTCTTGAAAAATATTTTAGGTAAAGAATATAAGGTAAATAGTTTTCATCATCAAATAATAAAAGATGTTGCTCCTGAATTTAAGGTGGTTGCAAAAAGTTCTGATGGAGTTGTTGAATCTATTGAAAAAATTACAGAAGATAGTTTTATAATAGGAGTTCAATGGCATCCGGAAATGTTATCTTTAAATTGTGAAAAATCTCAAGAGATTTTTAATTCATTTGTAAGAAAAGTCATAGAATATAAAAAATAGGAGGTGTAAATTTTTATGACTGATAAAAACAAAAATAAAATGGGATTATTGAGTATAATTCTATTAGGATTTAACTCCATTATTGGTTCAGGTATATTCTTATTACCTAATAAAGTAATGGCACAAGTTGGACCTGCTGCACTTTTAGTAACAGTTTTTGATGCAATTTTGGTTATTAGTATAGCGATGTGTTTTGCAGAAGCAGGTGGAATGTTTAAGAAAAACGGAGGACCTTATGTTTATGCTAAGGAAGCCTTTGGTGAATTTGTAGGTTTTGAAGTTGGATTTATGAAATGGGCTATTGCAATTATAGCTTGGGCAACAATGACTGTTGGATTTGCTGAAGCATTAATGGGATTATTGCCAAAAGGAACTTTTTCAAATCCTAATATTGCAAAAGCAATAATAGTAACAATTATAGTTGTTTTGCTTACAGGACTTAACTTATCAGGTATTAAGGCAACGAAGATTGTAAATAATATTGTAACAACAGGTAAGTTGTTACCTCTTATAATTTTTATTGCTGTTGGTTTGTTCTTTATAAACGGTTCAAATTTTACTCCGTTCTTTACGCCAGGTACTCTTAAAGATGGTACAGTTATGACATCAGGAGCTGCTATTGGAGCTGCTGCGCTTACAATTTTTTATGCTTTTACAGGTTTTGAGAATATTGCCGTTGCTGCAGAAGATATGGAAAATCCGGAAAAAGATGTTCCTAAATCAATTTTATTGGTAATTTTATTGTGTTCAGTATTTTATATTGCAATTATTGGGATAGCTATTGGTATTTTAGGACCGGGTCTTGCAAAGGAAACAGCACCTGTACAAGCTGCATTTACTAAAATAATTGGTAATGCAGGTAAGTATCTTGTAGGAGCAGGTACTTTAGTTTCAATTGGAGGTATAAATATAGCTGCTTCAATAGGAACCCCAAGAAGTGGTGCTGCCTTAGCAAATGACGGATTAATTCCAAGAGTTGTTGCAAAGAAAAATTCAAATGATGTTCCTTACATTGCAATTATAATTACAGGTATTATTACTTTAGCATTGGGATTATATGGATCACTAATAGGATCATTTGCAATTTTAGCTGCAATAAGTGTAGTTTCAAGATTTGCACAATATGTACCAACTTGTTTATCAATAATGATATTAAGAAAGAAAAGACCTGATTTAAAAGCTTCATTTAGGGTTCCATTTGGTTGGGTGATTCCTATTTTTGCATCAGTTGTAAGTTGTTGGTTATTATATAATGCTACTAAACAACAAATAGTAATAGGTCTTGGAGGCTTGGTTATTGGAGTAGTAGTTTACTTTTTGATGAAATTGATAAATAAAGAAAATGCTTAATAAAAATGATTTATATCAAGAATTATAGAGAAGAAGTGATTTCTTCTCTATTTTTTATTAAAAGTTTATGGTAAAATATACTAGAGGTGATTTTATGAGTAATAGATTTTTAAATATAAAAAATATCATAGAAAAATTTTTAGTTTTATTTTTAATTTTTATATTAAGTTTTAATTTTGTATCTAAAAATTCTTTCGCGGATGATAACTTTGATAGAGCAAATAGAATTTATGACATGGATTATAGAAGTTTCTTTATTGGAAATATTGTTGATGATTCTAATGGAAAATTTAAAGTAAAAGTTACTACAATTTTTTTAGGAGAAAATCTTAAAGAAATTGAAGTTCCTAAGTTTAAAGAGTATAGTTATAGTAGGCTAACTCCTTCAAAAGGAGATTATTTTGTTGGAATTTTGAAAAAAGATAATACTTTAGATTTGACTTGGATTTTTAAAGCGACTTCCGGTAATTATCAAACACTTTATTTAGCTAATGATAAAGACCCGGATAATTCAGAGATTAAGTTATTCCAAAATATGATAAATAAGGGTGATTATGTTCCGAATCTTGACGAGATTGAAAGGAATAAAAGATTAGAGGCTAATAAATATTCAAAACCTAAAGATGATTTTAAAAAAAATTATGATGAGTTAACTGAAGAAGAAAAGAAAAAGAGGCTTGAAGCTGTAAATGAAAAATCTGAAAAAGAGTATAAAGAAAGAATGGAAGCAATTGCCAGTTTAATAAAAAATCCTGTTATGTTGATTGTTCCTACAATTTTATTTTTATTGATATTTTATGTTGTTCGTTCAAAAAGAAAATTTTTAAAGGAAATGGAAGAATGTGATGATGAGTACGATGATGAAAAATAATTCTATAAATAGTGATTATGAAGCAAAGAAATTATTAAATTTCAGCATTAAATTTTCTTACTCTTTGCTTTATAATGGAGCAGAGGTTTATAGAGTAGAGGATAGTATAAATAGAATTTGTAAATCTTTTCAAAATGTTAAAGCTGTTAATACCTTTGCATTGAGTAATATGGTAATAATTTCATTTGTATATAACGGAACAAATTATACAAGCATGAGAAGATTAAATGATTCAGGAAAGAATTTAGAAAAAATAGCCTTACTAAATGAGTTATCAAGAAATATTGTTTCAGGTAAAGTAGATGTTGATGAAGCGTTCAAAGAACTGAAAAACATAAAAAATAAAAGTTCATATAGTAATTTTACAACTATTTTATTAATTACTTTATCTGCTCCGTTTTTGGCATTTATTTTTGGGGGGACATTGAGCGATTTTATTCCGGCGTCAATGGCTATGCTTGTCGAAATGTTATTTCTGATTTATATTGGAAAATTAGGATTACCTTCATTTTTAACGACTTTTTTATCTGCATGTGCAGTTACACTTTTTATTATGACTATGTCAAGACTTATTCATATAGAAAATGTTTCAAGTATTATAATTGCAGGAATTATTCCGCTTTTTCCGGGAATACAGATAACAAATTCTATGAGAGATATTTTATCAGGAGATATTTTATCCGGAATAATAGGTATAATGTCTGCAATATTTACAGCTGTTTCTATTGCTGTTGGTGTTGTTCTAATTCTTAGACTTTTTGGATAGGTGGTTTTATGGATTTATTTTTAAACATTATTTGTGCAGTTGTATCGAGCATTGCATTTTCAATATTTTTTATAGTTCCAAAGAAAGCTATTGTTTATTGTACTGTTATAGGAACAATCAGTTGGATTGTTTACTATTTTTGTAGCAAATATTTTGGAAATGCAGTTAGTAATTTAATTGCATCTTTAGTTGTTGGACTTTTTGCTGAATATTTTTCTGTAAAATTAAAAATGCCTTCTACGGTATTTTTATATATCGGAATTGTAATGTTGGTTCCCGGATATGGAATGTATCATACTATGGAATATTTTGCAAAAGATGAGTATTTATTGGCTTTAGATAGTGGAATAAGTACTGTAGTACATGCAGGTTCAATAGCAATAGGAGTTTTGATTTCTGCGGTATTTTCCAGATCTATTAAGAGAGTTAAATTTGATAGATTAAATAAAATTAATGAAATAACAGAAAAAATTGAAGAGTTTGTGGAAAAATGAGAATTGTATCCTTTTACGACGCTTCACATCGAGAAGATGTTTAAGAATTTTGTTGTTTTGCAATAAAAAATATTTTTTAATATTTTATTTATAGTTATAATCAACTTGTTTATAAAAAATTTTGTAAAAGGTTGATTTTTTTTATTAGATAATGTATAATACTTAATGTTGTTTTATGGGAGTAGATGAGTTCTGGTGTGCTCTCTGGTCTTCAAAACCAGCATAAGGAGTTTGTAGCTTCTTAGGTGGGTTCGATTCCCACATATTCCCGCCAGTTTTTTATAAAATACAATTTAGTACTTGACTATTATTGTATAATGAAGTATAATTGAATAGAAATATTGTTAAATAATTGGAGGTGTGTTATGTCAAATTTAAAAAAATTACAATCAAAACAATTAGATGAATTCTTCGAAGCTATTTTAATGTTAAAAACTAAAGATGATTGCTATGCTTTCTTTGAAGATGTTTGTACTTTACGTGAATTAAATTCTATTTCTCAAAGATTGGAAGTTGCTAAACTTTTAAAAATTAGAAAAACATATAATGAAATAGAACTTGAAACTGGAGCATCAACTGCTACAATTAGTAGAGTAAATAGATCATTACAATTTGGTGCAGAAGGTTATGAATTAGTTCTTGATGCATTAATTGCTAAAGATTTGAAAGGTAAAAAATAATTAAATTTAGTTTTAATAGATACTGTTTGTAAAATGGTATCTATTTTTTTGTTTATTTAAAAGATTTTCATTATTGATTGTAAAAATTTATTGAAATATTAAATTTACAATGCTATAATATAGTTGTTAGAATTTAAATTTTAAGGGGGTATTGTTATTATGATTAATGAAAGAATAAGTAAATTGAGAAAGTTGATGGCTAAAAGAAATATAGATGCCTATATTGTACCTAGCTCAGATCCGCATCAATCCGAATACTTGGCGGATTATTACAAAACTAGACAATTTATAACAGGTTTTACAGGTTCAGCCGGAACAGCTGTTATTACTACTAAAAAATCTGGTTTATGGACTGATGGAAGATATTTTATTCAAGCAGCTAAAGAATTATCTGTAGGGGAAGTTGAACTTTACAAGATGGGTGTTCCTGATTCAATTTCTATTGAGGAGTTTTTGTTGAAAGAATTTCCTAATGGAGTAGCAAAGATTGCTTTTGATGGTAATAATACTTCTGTTGCAGAATATGAAAATTTAATGAGAAAATTACCTAATTTTGAGTTTATAACTGATGTTGATTATATAGGAGATATTTGGAACGAAGAAGGTCGTCCTGCAAAGCCGGACAGCAAAGTTTATATTTTTGATGAAAAATATTCTGGAGAATCAACTTCTGATAGAATTGCTAGACTTAGAAGCATGATGAAAGAAAGAGGAATAGACTATCATTTTATTGGTTCTTTAGATGATATTGCTTATGTTTTGAATATTAGAGCGAATGATGTTCAATGCAATCCTGTTGTAATTTCATATCTATTGATTTCTGAAAATACATGTAATTTATATATCGATAAATCTAAATTATCACAGGAAGTTGCAGATTATTTGAAAGAAAATAATATTTCAATTAAAGCTTATGAAGTTATAGCAAGAGATATTTCTGATATTGAGGCAAAGAAAACTTTATATTTAGAAACAAAAAAGACAAATGTAGCAGTTTATTCATCAATCGGAAGAGGAGTAAATGTTGTTACAGGCTTAAATCTTACTTCAATAATGAAATGTCATAAAAATGAAATTGAAATAAAAAATACTAAGAATGCATTCATTAAAGATGGAGTTGCACTAGTTAGATATTTAAATTGGTTGGAAACAGGTGTTTCAACAGGAACTATAACTGAAATGATTGCATCAGAAAAATTATTGGAATTTAGAAAACAACAAGATTTATTTATTGAAGACAGTTTTGAATCAATTTCTGCTTACGGTGCAAATGCTTCAATGCCACATTATAAACCAAGTCATGAAAATCCTGTAAAAATTGAACCTAGAGGATTGTATTTAATTGACAGCGGTGGACATTATTTAGATGGAACAACTGATATTACAAGAACTGTTGCACTTGGTAAATTAAAAGAAGAAGAAATTTATCACTATACGCTAGTTTTAAAGGCACATATTGCTTTAATGGAAGCTAAGTTCTTAGAAGGAACAAATGGTGGTTATTTAGATGCTTTCACTAGATATAATCTATGGAAAAACAGAATTAATTTCAATCATGGTACAGGACATGGAGTAGGTCATGTTTTAAACGTTCATGAAGGACCTCAAAGAATAGGAACTGCAGGTAACGAATATCCAATGGAAGTTGGAATGGTAACTTCTGATGAACCGGGCATTTATATTAGTGGTAGTCACGGAATTAGAATTGAAAATATTATGGTTTGTGTTAAAGATGAAATGACTGAATTTGGTCAATTTTTAAAATTTGATAATTTGACAGTTGTGCCTATTGATACAAGACCTGTTGATAAATCATTATTAACTGAAGAAGAAATTGTTTGGTTAAATGATTACAATAAGATGTGTTATGAAAAATTATCTCCATATTTAAGTGGACATGATTTAGAATACTTAAGAGAACAATGCAAGGAAATTTAAAAGAATTTGATATAAATTACGAATTAAAAAAGCTACCCGATTTACCGGGAGTTTATATAATGTATGATAAGGATGATAAGATTATCTATGTTGGAAAGTCTGTATCTTTAAAAAATAGAGTTAGGTCATATTTTACTACTAATCACAAATACAAAAAGGTTCAAGCTATGGTAGAACATATCCATAGATTTGAATATATAATTGTAAACAACGAAACTGAAAGTTTAGTTTTAGAAGCAAATTTAATTAAAAAGAATAGACCTAAGTATAATATAAATTTAAAGGACGACAAACAATATCCTTATATAAAAATCACAAATGAAAAATTTCCTAAAATTTTAAAAGTTAGAGATATTAAGGAAGATAAGGCTCAATATTTTGGGCCTTTTCCTACAATTTCAGACTTAGAAAAATTGATGGAATTATCTATATTGATTTACAATATAAGAGATTGTAAGTTGAACTTTGATAAAGGAAAGTTTTTACAAAGACCTTGTATGAGCTATTATTTGGAAAGATGCTCAGCACCATGTACTCAAAATATAGATAGAGAAAATTATAATAATGATGTTAAAAGAGTTATTAAGTTTCTTTCAGGAGATACAACTGAGATAAAAGAAATTTTACTAAATAGAATGAAACAGTCATCAGCTAAAGAAGAATATGAACTTGCGATGAAATATAGAGATTTCTTAAGTGAAATTGATTATTTATTTACTAAACAGATTTTTAATATCAAGAAATTTAAGGAATATCATTTGATTTCTTATGCTTATGCTGAGAATATTTTGGTTGTTGCAATTTTTATTGTAAATGATGGACTTGTAGTTGATAGAAAACATTTCATTGTTGAAAATATTTTGGACTTGGAAGTTGAAGAGCTATTCTCAAATGTTATAAGGCAATTTTACATAAGTCATCATAACAAGGTTAAAGAAGTATATATTGATTATTCGAATGAAAAATTTTTAAATGAAATTTCATTATTCTTAGCAAATATTTTTTCTGAAAAATCTATTTCTGTAAAAAATCCTAAAAAAGGTGTTAAATTTGATCAAATGAAAATTTTGCAAAAGAATGCAAATGAAATTTTAACAAAACATATTTTTGATAATAAAAATATAAATGTAAAATACTTGCAAGCTATTAATTATCTAAAAAATATTTTGGATATTGACAATCTAGATAGAATAGAATGTTATGATATTTCAAATATTTCAGGTGATTTTAATGTTGGGAGTATGGTAGTTTATAAAAATGGTTTTAAAAGCTCAAAAGATTATCGAAAATTTAAAATAAAAACAGTTGTAGGGCAAGATGACTATTCAAGCCATAGAGAGATGCTTACAAGAAGATTTAATAGATTTTTAGATGAAAAAATAAATTCTGCTGGAAGCAGTTTTTCAGAAAAGCCGGACTTAATTTTAATGGATGGTGGAAAGGGACATGTTAATGTAGCAAAAGAAGTTCTTTTGGAAAAGAACTTGGATGTTCCTGTTATTGGACTTGTAAAAAATGACAAACATAGAACTAAAGGAATAATTTTTGAAGACAATTATATCGAATTAGATATAAATACAAATATATATAGATTTTTATTTGACATACAAGAAGAAGTTCATAGATTTGCTATTAACTATCATAGAAGTTTACAGAATAAAAAATTACAAAATTCTGTTCTTGATGAGATAAAAGGTGTTGGAGAAATTAAAAAGATTAAACTATTATCTCATTTTGGAAGCATTTCTTCGATAAAAAAAGCAAGTGTTGAAGAACTTCTTATGGTTGATAAAATGGATAAGAAAACAGCTAAAAATATTTTTGAATTTTTTAATAATGAGGGATAATATGAAAAAAAGTGTTCTATTGAAAGACTTAGTTGAAAAACTTGGATTTGAGATTGTTTATAAAAGCGATGATTATGATAAAATAGAAATAGATATTAATGAAGTTAATAGACCTGGTCTTCAACTAAGTGGTTTTTTTGATACTTTTTCATATAAAAGAATTCAAATAATTGGACTTCCAGAGCATGAATATTATAACAAATATTTGCCCTTTGATGAAAGAAGAAATATTTTTGATAAGTTCTTTTCATATCCTATTCCTGCCTTAATTTATAGTTATGGAATTAATATACCTTACGAAGTTTATTCTTTGGCAAAAAAACATAATAGAACAATTTTAAGAGTAGATTATGGAACTACAAAACTTATTTCTAAGCTGAATGTGTTTTTGGAATTTGCTCTAAGCGAAGAAATTAGAATTCACGGTGGATTACTTGAAGTATTTGGTATGGGAATTTTAATAATTGGAAAAAGTAGTATAGGAAAAAGTGAAACTGCTTTGGAACTTATCGCCCGTGGACATAGATTAGTAGCAGATGATGCTGTCGATATAAGAAAAATAGATAATAAACTCTATGGAGAGTCCCCTGAAAATATTCGACATTTTCTAGAGATAAGAGGACTTGGAATTTTAGATATCCAAAGATTATATGGTGTCGGAGCAGTAAAAAAATCTACTGAAATAGATTTTGTTATTGAACTTGAAAATTGGATAGATAATAAAGAATATGATAGATTAGGGCTTGATGATAAATATAAAAGCATCTTAGGTCTTGAACTTCCATATATTGTAATTCCTGTAAAACCGGGTAGAAATATAGCACTGATTGTTGAAGTTGCAGCAAGAAATATGCGTCAAAAAATGTATGGATATAATGCTGCGGAAGAATTGAATAAAAGAATAATGGAAGAAATAAAAAATAAATCAAATTAGGTGGTAAATATGTTATTTAATAAATTGAATTGTATTGTAAGATATGATGAACCTTTAAAAAATCATACTACATTCAAAATAGGTGGAAATTGTATAGCTTTGGTTGAACCTAGAGAAATTTCAGATATCATTGAAGCTGTAAAAATATGTAGAGAAAATAGTATTAAATTTTTTGTAATTGGAAATGGATCAAATTTACTTGTTCCGGATGAAGGCTATAATGGAGTTATAATAAAATTAAAGAGTGAATTTTCAAAAATAAAAGTTGAAGGAGACTATTTAATAATAAATTCTGGTGCAAAATTATCAGAAGTTTATACTGTGGCATTTAAAAATTCTTTAACAGGATTTGAATTTGCTTCAGGAATTCCAGGAACAATAGGTGGAGCAATCTATATGAATGCAGGAGCCTATGGTGGGGAAATGAAAGATATAGTGGAATCCGTTCAAGTTTTGGATTTAGATAATTTCGAATTAAGAGAATTAATAAATGAAGAGCTTGAATTTTCTTATAGAAAAAGCATAATTCAAAGAAGAAACTATATTGTAACTAGTATTAAATTGAAATTACAAAAAGGAAATAAAGAAGAAATAAATGCTGTCTATGAAGATTTAAGAGAAAGAAGAAATTCAAAACAACCTTTGAACTTCGGTTCTGCCGGAAGTACATTTAAAAGACCTGAAGGACATTTTGCTTCAAAATTAATTGAAGATGCTGGACTTAAGGGATATCATATAAATGATGCTTGGGTTTCCGAAAAACATTCAGGCTTTGTTGTTAATAAAGGAAATGCAAGTTATAAAGAAGTTATGGAACTTATAGAATATGTTCAAAAAGTTGTTTTTGAAAAATTCGGTGTTAAATTGGAAACGGAAGTAAGAATTTTAAAGGATTAGGTTATGGAAGCAGTTATAATTACAGGAATGAGTGGAGCAGGAAAGACCTTGGCATTAAACCATTTTGAAGATATGGGTTATTATTGTATGGAAAATCTCCCTCCAAAATTTATTGTAGATTTTGTTGAATTAATTAATAATTCTACAAAGTCTATTGAAAAGTTGGCTATAGTTATTGATGTTAGAGCAAGATTTTTTGAAGACTTATCAGAAACAATTCAAAATTTGAAAAAAATGGATTGTGAATTAAAAGTTTTATTTTTAGATGCAAGTAATAGAACTTTAATAAATAGATATAAGGAATTAAGACGTCCTCATCCGGTAAATCCAAATGGAGCCTTGTCAGATTCTATAGAATTGGAAAGAGAAATGCTCAGTGAGATAAAGGATAATTCCGATATTATCATCGACACTACAAGACTTTCTGCAAGTAGCTTTAAAAATAAATTAAATACATTATTTTTTAATGGGAATAAAAAAGATTTGGTTATAAATATAGAATCATTTGGATTTAAAAATGGAATTTTGGTTGAAGCTGATTTAGTTTTTGACGTTAGATTTTTACCTAATCCATATTATATTGAAGAACTAAAAGAACTTAATGGAAAAGATGATGAAATTCAAAATTATGTTATGGGTTTTGATGACTCAAAGATATTTTTAAATAAAGTAGTTGATTTATTGGAGTTCTTAATACCTAAATATAAGGCTGAAGGGAAAAATATGCTTACTATTGGAGTTGGATGTACAGGTGGAAAGCATCGTTCAGTTTGTTTAGCTGAAAAAATTTATTCAGAACTTAAAAAAGAACATTCTAATGTTAATATTTCTCATAGGGATGAAAGACTATGGTAGATGATACTAGAATTGTAACCATAGGAGGAGGAACTGGAAGTTCTACTATTCTTAAAGGTTTAAAAAAATATTTTAAAGATATTACTGCAATTGTAACTGTAGCTGATGACGGCGGAAGTTCCGGAATGCTAAGAGATGATTTAGGAATTATTCCACCGGGAGATATTAGAGCTTGTTTGATTTCCCTAGCAAACACTGAAAAATCAATGGAAAGATTGATGAAATATAGATTTAAAGAGGGAAATCTAAAGGGACAAAGCTTTGGAAATTTATTTCTAGTTGCAATGGCGGATATTTATAAAGATTTTATGTTAGGTATACAAGAAACTTCAAATATTTTAGCAATAACCGGTAAAGTTTTACCAGTTACTTTAGATAATATAAAATTATTTGCAGAGCTTGAAAATGGAGAAATAATTGAGGGAGAAAGTAATATAACTGCTTTAGATTTAGAAGATGAAAAAAGTAGTAGAATAAATAGAGTTTTCATTTCTCCGAAATATGCTAAACCACTTAATGAAGTTGTTCATGAAATCTATAATTCTGATGTAATTTTAATAGGTCCTGGAAGTTTATATACTTCTGTAATTCCTAATTTGTTAATTTCTGAAATAAGTGAAGCATTAACAAATACTAAAGCAAAAATTTGCTTTATTTTAAATGTTGTTAATCAATCAACAGAAACCTTCGATTATAAGGTTACTGATCATTTAAACGCAATTTATAAGCATTGTGAAGGAATTAAAATTGATACAATTGTTGTAAATAATGAAATAATTCCAGAAGATGTAGATTTAAAATATAAAAGAAAAAGTGCAAGTCAACTGTTATTAAGTGATGAAGAAAGAAAGTATTTAAAAAAATTAAAAATAAGAATTTTAGAGGATAATTTAGTTAGTAAATCTTCAGGTTATTCAAGGCATAATGAAGATAAACTTGCAAGATTGATTTTAGAAAATTTTTAATAATAATTTAATTTATAATATTTAAAATTCATTAATTTTAGATTGGGTTTTTCCCAATCTTTTTTTGTTTTTATTTTAGTTAAATTGTTTAAATTTCAATTAAAATACTGGAAAGAAAGTTCATTTTATGGTAAAATTATATATTGAGTAATTATAAATTAATTATTTTAGGAGAGAGTATGAGAGATTTATATGAAATTTTAGGGGTTGAAAAAAATTGTAGTAAAGCAGAGTTAAAATCTGCATATAGAAAACTTGCAAAAAAATATCATCCGGATGTTAATCCTGATAATAAAGAAGCAGAAGAAAATTTTAAAGAAGTAAATTTCGCTTATGAAATTTTAAGTGATGATAATAGAAGACAAAAATATGATACTTATGGCGAAGCAAGCTTTAATGCAAATGCAGCAGGAGGCGGAGGCTTTGGAGGCTTCTCTGATATGGAAGATATTTTTGAAAGTATTTTTGGAAATTTTGGAGGCTTCGGTGGATTTGGAGGCTTCGGATCTTCTGCAAGAAATTCAAATCGACCAAGAAAAGGAGAAGATATTGAATTTTATTTGGATTTAGATTTCTTTGAAGCAGTAAATGGTGTAGAAAAAGAATTTTTTGTGAATGTAAAAACTGTTTGTAATAGTTGTTCAGGTAGTGGAGCTAAACCTGGAACTAAAAAAGTTACTTGTAAAAAATGTAATGGACGTGGAAGTATTAGAGTTCAAAGGCAAAGTTTTTTTGGAACAGTAGTTTCTGAAGAATTATGTAATGAATGTAATGGTACAGGAGAAATTGTTGAAGAAAAATGCGAAAAATGTAAAGGCAAAAAGTATGTTTTAGTCAGAAAGAAATTTACTGTTAAAGCTCCAAAGGGTGTAAATACAAATAACATAATGACTTTAAAAGGACAAGGTAATTGTGGAGAAAATGGTGGACCTAATGGAGATGTATATGTTATTTTCAAAGTAAAATCTCATAAATTATTTGTAAGAAATGGAAATGATGTTTTCTATGAATTACCAATTTCCTTTACAGAGGCAACACTAGGAGCAGAAGTAGAAATTCCAACTTTAGAGGGAAAAGAAAAATATACGATTCCTGAAGGAACAGAGACTGGTACAGAATTTATCCTTAAAGATAGGGGAATTTCTGATGTAAATGGATATGGTAAGGGTAATTTAACTTTTAGAGTTAAAATTATTACTCCAAAGAATTTAACTGATAGACAAAAGGAACTTTTAAGAGAGTTTTCTAATGAGAGAGAAGAACATTTGACGGAACATAAAAAGAACTTTTTTGAAAAAGTGAAGGAGCTATTTGACTAATGGACTGGACTGAAATTGAAGTTGTAGTAAAAAATCAATTTGAAGATAATATAGTTGGAATTCTTTATTTATTTGATATTGATGGAATAAATATAAAAGATTCAAGAGATTATGAAGAGTTTGCAAAAGAAAAGCCTTATTGGGTAGTTTTAGATGAGGATGATTTTGAAAAAAGTGATTTTATTACTGTTAAGACTTATTTAAAAAATGACGATGAAATTGAAGAAAATTTGCAAATTTTACAAGAGAGAATTTCAGAATTTGAAAGAGAATACAACGAAAAAGTCATTTTAAAAATAGATTCTAAAATAAAGACCGAAGATTGGGCAAATGAGTGGAAAAAATATTATAAACCTACAAAAGTTGGTAAGAATTTCATTATAAAACCAACTTGGGAAGCTTATGATTTAGCTGAAAATGAAGTTATGATTGAATTGGATCCCGGAATGGCTTTTGGAACGGGAACTCATGAAACTACAGCTCTATGTTTAGAAGCTCTTGAAAAAGTGGATTTAAAAGATAAAATAGTTTTCGATATAGGTTCTGGAAGTGGAATTTTATCTGTTGGAGCTTTGAAACTTGGTGCAAAAAAAGTAGAAGCTGTAGATATTGATATTCTAGGTGTTGAAGCAACTTTAGAAAATGCTAAGCTAAATAAAGTTGAGGATAGAATCATTGTTCATCATGGAGATTTATGTGAAAAATTAAATTCAAAAGCAGATGTAATTGTTGCTAATATTCTTGCACATATTTTAGTAAAATTATTGGATGATATAAGTAAATTTATAAAAGATGAAGGAATTTTTATTGGTTCTGGAATAATAGAAGAAAAATATTCCGATGTTGAAAACGCCTTGATAAAAAATAATTTTGAAATTTTGGAAGTAAACAAAAACAAAGATTGGGTTTGTGTAATTGCAAGGAGAAAGAATGCATAGATTTTTTACTGACGAGTCTATCTTAGATGGAAAAGTTAAAATATACGGAGATGACTATAATCATATAAAAAAAGTTCTTAGAATTGCAGAAGATGAAAAAATTGAGGTAGTAGTTTTAGGGGAGCTTTATATTGGGCATATAGAGATTTGTGATAAATATATTTCTGTATATAATTTGGAAAAAAATTCAGAAAATACTGAATCAAAAATTAAAATTCATCTATTGCAATGTTTGGCAAAGGGTGAAAAAATGGATTTAATAGTTCAAAAATCAGTTGAACTAGGAGTTTATGATATAACTTTGGTGAATTCTAAAAGATGTATCGTAAAAATTGATGAAAAAAAAGAAAATAAAAAAATTGAAAGATTGCAAAAAATTTCTTATGAGGCTTCAAAGCAATCAAAGAGATTAATTGTTCCTAAAATCAATGAATTAATACAAATTAAGGATATTATAAATTTTGTAGGAGATAATTACTTACTTGTAGCTTATGAAGAGGATAAAAATATTTCTTTAAGGGATGTAATTATGAAAATAAAAACAGAAGAATCCTGCAAAGATATTTATATATTAATAGGTTCAGAAGGTGGCTTTGAAAGAGAAGAAATTGAATTTTTAACAAATAATGGAGCTTTCAGCATTGGCCTTGGAGCTAGAATTTTGAGAACGGAGACTGCAGGCATAAATTTACTTTCAATTTTGCAATATGAATTTATGTAGGAGGTTTATGAATAAAGTTAGTTTTTTAACTCTGGGTTGCAAAGTTAATCAGTATGAAACTGAAGCTATGCAGGAGTTATTTAAGAAACGAGGGTATGAGATTTGTAATGAAAATGATATATGTGATGTATATGTTATAAATACTTGTACAGTTACAAATTTGAGCGATAGGAAATCAAGACAATTTATTTCCAGAGCGAAAAAATTAAATAAGGATGCTATTTTAGCTGTAGTAGGTTGTTATTCACAGGTTGCACCTGATGAAATTTCTGCAATTGAGGATGTAGATGTAATTATTGGAACTAAAAATAGAGCTAGAATAGTTGAATTATGTGAAGAATCAAAGAAGTCGAATTTAAAGTTTAATATCGTTTCAGAACTTACAAAGGATTGTGGTTTTGACGTTTTGTCAATAGAAAATCAAGAAAGTAAAACAAGAGCATATATAAAAATTCAAGAAGGCTGTAATATGTTTTGTACATACTGCATAATTCCTCATGCAAGAGGACCGATTAAGTCAAGACCAATTGATGATATATATGAAGAAGCTGTAAAACTTGCGAATAATGGATATAAGGAAGTCATAATAACAGGGATTCATGTTGGTTCTTATGGACTTGATTTAGGAAATGATACTAGACTTATTGATGTTATAGAAAAATTATCTACTATCGAAAATCTTGACAGAATAAGACTTAGCTCCATAGAAGCGGGAATTATTTCTAAAGATTTTTTAATTAGATTAAAGAATTGTAAAAAAGTTTGTGAGCATTTTCATTTGTCTTTACAAAGCGGTTGCGATAAAATTTTAAAACTTATGAATAGAAGATATACAACTGATATGTATAGAAAAAAAGTTAGAATGATAAAAGAAATTTTTCCAAATGTTGCTCTTACAACTGATATTATTGTTGGATTTCCAGGAGAAAATGACGAGGATTTTCAAGAGACATTAAATTTTGTAAAAGAAATAGGATTTTCTAAAATTCATGTTTTTAAATATTCAAAGAGAAAGGGAACTCCTGCTTTTGATTTTAAGGAACAGGTTGATGGAAATGTGAAGAAATTTAGAAGTAATGAATTAATCCTATTAGCAAAGGATATGACGACAGAATTTTTGAAAAAAGAACTTTCAGAAAAACATGAAGTTTTATTTGAAGAAAATATTAATGGAAATAGACTTGTAGGTTATACAAGAAATTATATAAGATTTTCTGCTCCTTATAATGAAGATATGAAAAACAAAGTTGTTTATTGCAATGGTATTTCGGTTGAAGGAGAAGAAATATTTGGATTAGCAAGTAAAATAAAGATTTAAAAATTAGGAGGCTTATTTTGGAAAAGAAAAACTTTTATTTGACAACACCTATTTATTATCCAAATAGTAATTTACATTTAGGTCATACTTATACAACAATTGTTGCAGATGTGTTAAAGAAATATAAACAAGCTCAAGGTTTTGATGTATTTTTTACAACTGGAACTGATGAACATGGTCAAAAATTACAAGAATCCGCTATAAAAGCTGGTAAAGCTCCATTGGAATATATTGATCCCATTGTTGAAAGTGCAAAAGAACTTTGGAGAACTTTAGATATAGATTTTGATGCTTTTGTTAGAAGTACAGATAAAATTCACGAAAAAAATGTAAGTGAAATTTTTACAAAACTTTATGAAAAGGGAGAAATTTATAAAGGGAGTTATAAAGGAATGTATTGTGTTCCTTGTGAAGCCTTTTGGACTGAAAGCCAACTAGTTGAAGGAAATAAATGTCCTGACTGTGGTAGAGAAGTTTCTCCTAGTGAAGAAGAAACATACTTCTTTAGACTTTCTAAATATCAAGATAGACTTTTAAAATTATATGAAGAAAATCCTGATTTCATTCAACCAGAATCAAGAAAAAACGAGATGATAAGTTTCATTAATGAAGGTTTAACTGATTTATCCGTTACACGTTCAAGTTTTGATTGGGGTGTTAAAGTTCCCTTTGATGAAAAGCATGTTGTTTACGTTTGGATAGATGCCTTAAGTTGTTATTTAACAGGTATAGGTTATGGAACAGATGAAGAAAAGTTCAATAAATTTTGGCCTTGTGATGTTCATTTAATTGGTAAGGAAATCATGCGTTTCCATGCAATTATTTGGCCTGCAATTTTGATGGCTTTAGATTTACCATTGCCAAAGAAAATTTTTGGACATGGATGGATTTTATTTGATGATGATAAGATGAGTAAAAGCAAGGGAAATATAGTTTATGCTGAACCGATTATAGAAAGATATGGAATGGATGCATTAAGATATTTTATGCTAAGAGAATTTACTTTTGGACAAGATGGTAATTTCACTTATACTAAAATGTTAAACAGAATTAATTCAGACCTTGTAAATGACTTAGGGAACTTAGTCTCAAGATCTGTAGCAATGTGTGAAAAGTATTTTGATGGTTTTGTTCCTTCTCAAACAGAATTAACTGAACTTGATAATGATCTAATCGAAATTGCCACTACTACTAGAGATAGAGTTGCAGAGTTGATGGATAAACTTAATTTTTCAATGGCTCTTGAAGAAATATGGAAATTAGTAAGAAGAACAAATAAATATATTGATGAAACAACTCCTTGGACTTTGATTAAAGAACAAAAAGAAGAAAGACTTAAAACTGTAATTTATAATTTACTTGAAAGTATAAGAATTATTTCAGGATTAATTAAGCCTTTTATGAAAGAAACTTCATTAAGAATAAATGAACAAATAGGTTATTCTGATTATTCTTATGAAGATTTAACTAAATTTGGACTACTTAAAGTTGGAACGAAAGTTTGTAAAGGTAAAAATTTATTTGACAGACTTGATGTTGATAAAGAATTAGAAATCATAATTCAAAAGAATTCAGAATTAATTGAATTGAGAAAAAAGAAAAATTCAGGAGCTGATGAAGTGAAAGAAACTGTTGAAGAAAATGAACTTATAACAATTGATGACTTTGCAAAAGTTGAACTTAAGGTTGGAAAAATCTTAGAATGTCAACCTCATCCAAAGGCAGACAGACTTTTAGTTTTTAAAATTGATATAGGAGATGAAGTTAGAACTATAGTTTCAGGAATAAGAAAATACTATTCTGAAACAGATCTTATAGGGAAAAAAGTTATTGTTGTTACAAATTTAAAACCTGTTAATTTAAGAGGTGTTGAAAGTAATGGAATGATACTTGCTGCATCTGATGATGAAAATTTAAGTGTATTAACTGTTTTAAATGATGTTAAAGAAGGCTCAGAGGTATCATAATGAAAATAGTAGATAGTCATTGTCATATTGATGATGAGAAATTTGATCAAGATAGAGAAAAGGTCATTTCTAATTTTGAAGATGATGGAATAGATTTTATTGTTGATCCAGCTTCTGATATATCATCAAGTGAAAAAATAATTGAAATTGTAAAAAAATATGATAGAGTATATGGAGCAGTAGGAATTCATCCACATGAAGTTGAAGATGTAACTGATGAAGATTTAAAAAAAGTTTATGAAATGTCTTTTAGTGAAAAAATAGTTGCTATTGGAGAAATTGGACTTGATTATTACTATGATAATTCTCCAAGAGAAAAACAAAAAGAAATCTTTAGAAAACAACTTGAAATCGCTGAGAAAAGAAATCTACCAGTTATAATTCATACAAGAGATGCAATGGGAGATACTTATGATATTCTATCCGAATTTAAAGGTAAAGTAAAAGGTGTAATGCATTGTTACACAGGTTCAAGCGAAATGGCAAAAAGATTTATGAAGCTTGGTTACTATATTTCTATTTCAGGAACGGTAACTTTTAAAAATGCAGTTAATGTTAGAGAAATGGTAAAGACTATTCCACTAGATAATTTGCTTGTGGAAACGGATAGTCCATATTTAACCCCAGAGCCAAATCGTGGAAAGCGAAACGAACCTAAATATGTAAGATTTACAGCTGAAAAAGTTGCTGAACTTAAAGAAATGGAATTGAATGATTTAATCTATAATACGAATAGTAATGTCAGGAATCTTTTTTCAATAGAGGATTAATATGAAAAAAATCAAAGAAATAATAGTAGTTGAGGGAAAAGACGATATTTCAAAAGTGAAGTCCGCCTTTGATTGTGATGTTATTGCAACAAATGGAACACATTTTTCTAAAAATTTGCTTAAAAAATTAAAAGAGGCAAATGAAAAATGTGGAATAATAGTTTTTACAGATCCCGACTACGCAGGAGAAAAGATTAGAAAAAATATAAACAGAGTTGTACCAAACTGTAAAAATGCTTTTTTAAGTAGAAGCCTTGCTCTTAAAGGGGATAATGTCGGGGTTGAAAATGCAAAAGTCGAAGATATTATTGAAGCTATTGAAAATGCAAAAGTAACAGTTTTAGAAAGAAAAGATGAAATTAATTTAAGCCTTCTAGCTTCTTTAGGAATTAGTGGAATGGGAAATAGTAAAGAGCTTAGAGAAAAACTTTGTGATTATTTTAAAATTGGATATTGTAATTCAAAGCAATTTATAAATAGATTAAATAGTTTTGGAATAACTGAAAGCGAATTAGTTTTAGCTGTTGAAAAAATTTTAGGAGAGGAAGTTTAAAATGGATTTGTATAAATTGTCGGTAATAAAAGAAATTTGTGATAAATTCGGATTTTCATTTTCTAAAAATTTTGGACAAAATTTTTTAACAGATAGAAATATCTTAGAAAAGATAGTTGAAGTTTCAGCTGTTGGCAAAGACTATGGAGTAATCGAAATAGGACCGGGTTTTGGAGTTCTTACAAAATTTTTACTTGAAAAAGCTGGAAAAGTTGTTTCAATAGAGATTGACACAAGATTGAAAGAAGTTTTAGATTATACACTTAGTGAATATGATAATTTTGAATTTGTTCAATCCGATGCTCTAAAAATTGATTTGAAAAAACTTATTGAAGAAAAATTTACTCAAAAGAAAATTGTCGTGGTTGCGAACTTACCATACTATGTAACAACACCAATAATAACTAGACTTTTGGAGAGTGATTTAGATTTGGAATCCATAACTATAATGGTTCAAAAAGAAGTTGCTCAAAGACTTGTTGCAGATGAAAACAGTAAAGATAATTCAAGCATAAGTTTATTCGTAAAATATTATGCAGATGCAAATATAGCTTTCAGTGTATCTAGAAATGTATTCGTTCCTGCACCGAATGTAGATAGTGCAGTTGTAAATATGAGACTTAAAAAGGAAAGATTTGAGTGTGAAAAAACAATGTTTAAACTTATAAAAAATGGCTTTGAAAATAGAAGAAAAACAATTTTAAATTCATTTTGTAAGTCCGGTATCGAGAAAGAAAAAATTATTAAGGTTTTAGAAAAACTAGATATAGATACTAGAATTAGGGCAGAAAAATTATCACTCAAAGATTTTAAAAATATTGCGAGAGAATATGAAAATTTATAAATTGTTGAGAAACTAAGAAAAAATAAAATATCCTTTGTTTAAACAAAAATACAGGGGGTATAAACTTACTGAACAAATATTGAAAGTATTCAAACTATTAAAAAATTTTTTAGGGGGAAAATGAAATGGCAAAAGTAGTAGTATATTCAAGTGATTCTTGTACTTATTGTAAACAAGCAAAGGAATTCTTAAAGGCAAATAATATTGAATATGTTGAAAAAAATGTTTCAACAGATTTAGAAGCTAGAAAAGAATTAATGGCAAAAGGACATATGGGTGTTCCTGTAATCTGTGTTGATGATGTAGAAATGGTTGGCTTTAACAAAGCTGAATTATCAAAAGCATTAGGATTATAATATTAAAGTAATGAATTTAAGAGGTTCAGTAAAATTGCTGAATCTTTTTTTGTGCATATTTTTAAGCTTTTTATTTAAGTAATTATTTACTTAAAGTAAATAAATTATTCTAAACTTTTATTTAGGTCTTGACTTAATATATATAATGTTGTCATACATATTTATTTTAGGAGGGCTTTATGGAAAATAAAAATTTAGAAAATTGTAAAAATGAAGAATCAGAGGAAATTATAAATGATTCTGGAAATGAAACTGAAGTTGCTAAGAATGAAAATAGCAATACTAAAGAAATTAGTTTAGGAAAAGAAAATAATTCCGATTGCAAAGAAAATGTTTTAGATGAAAAAGAAAAAAATATTGAAGAATTACAAAACAAAAACTCTTTCTTAAAGAAGGTTTGTGGTGGAGTTGTGGTTGGATGTATTTTAGCTTTATTTATTTTTAATAGTGTCAGAAATAATTCTATGGAAAAGAAGATAAATGAAATAGCTATAAAATACAAAAATCAAATTGAAACAGCTAACGAAAATGCTAAAAAGATAGAAACTGAATATGCAGAATACAAATCTAAAATGCAACCATATGAAAACATGCAGTTAGCAGAAAAAGAAAAGAAAGAAGCGGAATTAAAAGCTAAAAGAGAGAAAAAGGAAGCAGAGGAAAAGGCAAGAAAAGAAGCTGAAGAAAAAGCAAAAAAAGAAGAAGAAGCTAAAGGGTACGATACGGGTATAACATATGATGAATTAGCTAGAAATCCTGATAAAAACAAAGGAAAGAAGGTAACTTTTACAGGAATTGTTATACAAGTTATTAGAGGAAATGGAGAAGATCAATTTAGAGTTAGAGTCAATAATGACTATAAAAAGATAATCTTTGTTTCTTATATTCCTAAAAGTGGAGAGAATAAAATTTTAGAAAATGATAAAGTTGTTGTTAGAGGGGTTTCTGTTGGAGAAATTAGTTATAAATCTACAATGGGCGGAAAAATTTCTATTCCAGGAATAACTGCACATTCAATAGAAATCAAATAACAGAATAAAAATATTTTTAACAAACTACTGTTAAATTTTTGTAATTTAATAGTAGTTTTTTTGATAAAAAATATGTATTTTTTTGATTAATAAATCAATTTATGATATAATTATTTTGATTTAGGAGGAAAAATGGAAAAATTAAAATTAAGACAATTTATTGTTTTATTTTTTATAGTTTTATTTTGTAGCATTATTTTCGGTTTCTATCTAAAAAGTATTAGGCTGACTAATAGTATTGACTATAAAATTATGACTTTAATTCAAAATAATAACATTTTTACAAAAAATACTGTTCTCCTGAATTTTATTAAATTTGTAACATCTTTAGGAAATGGATTAACTTATTTTATCTTATTTATTCCGTTTGGAGTATATTTTTATTATAGCAATTTGAAAAAAGAGTTTTTATTTTTAATTGCTACATTACTATTAACGTATATGTTAAATGAGTTAATTAAACATATTGTATTAAGAAAAAGGCCTGTTGAATTTTTTGTAATAAATATGAGTGGTTTTAGTTATCCAAGTGGACATTCTATGAATTTTTCAGCTTTTTATTTAACTTTTAGATTTTTATTATCTGAAAGATTCAAGAGCGGGTTTATGAATATGGTTATCTATATTATGATTTTTTTAATTGCTATAAGTAGAGTGATTTTGGGAGTTCATTGGCCAACTGATGTTATTGTAGGATTTATATTAGGTTATTTTTGTTATGGTTTAGCTAAAGCATTATATCTTAATTTTTGGAGGGATTAATGGTATATTTGATTATCTTTACTGTTGTCGTACTTATTTTTACTTCGATAGTTGGAAATAAATTGAAAAAACAAAATTTTTTGATAGACTTAAAGTTAAAGAATTTTTTTCAAAATAATAATTTAAGATTTTTAAAATCTTCGATGAAACATATAACTTCAATGGGGGATGTTGTAACATCACTTATTATTATATTTCCTATCTTTTTTTATTCTGTTTCAGAGAAAAACTATGTATTGGCAAGTGCAATTTTAAATTCATCGTTGTTTAATATGATATTTTTAAATTCTTTTAAGTTTTTATTTAGAAGAGAACGTCCTGTTTCACATTCTGATATAAAATACTGGGGATATAGCTTTCCAAGTGGACATTCTTGCATAGGTTTGAGTTTTTATCCTACCGTTATGTACGTTTTGTTTAATGGATATAGCTCATTTCCTTTTTGGATGTTTGTAGGTGTTTTATTTGGACTTAGTATTGCAATAAGTAGAATTGTTGTTGGAGTACATTGGTTTTCAGATGTTGTCTTCGGATCTTTGGTAGGAGTTGTATTTTTTAGTTGGACGATATATTTGTATAATATTGGATTTTATTATAAATTTTTATTTTGATATTAGGAGGAACTATGGTTAAAGCAGTAGTAGGAGCAAATTGGGGAGATGAAGGAAAAGGAAAAATAACAGATATGTTAGCTGAAAATGCTGACATAATTGTTAGATTTCAAGGTGGTTCCAATGCCGGACATACTATCATAAATGAGTATGGAAGATTCGCATTGCATTTACTACCTTCGGGTGTTTTTTATAAGCATACAACATCTGTAATAGGTAATGGTGTGGCACTTAATATCCCTTATTTACTTAAAGAAATTGAGTACTTAAAAGAAAAGAATGTTCCTGATATTAATATTTTGGTTTCAGATAGAGCACAACTTGTTATGCCTTATCATATTGATTTTGATGCGTATGAAGAAGAAAGACTTGGAAAAAATTCATTCGGTTCTACAAAATCCGGGATTGCACCTTGCTATTCGGATAAATATGCAAAAATCGGTTTTCAAGTAAATGAATTATTTGATGAAAATTTATTTGAAAAAGTTAAGAGAGTTGTTGAATATAAAAATGTAATTCTAGAAAATTTATATCATAAAGAAAAAATTGATGCTAAAGAGTTATATGAACTTATGCTCGTTTGGAGAGATGCAATCAAACCTTATGTTTGTGATGTATCAAAATTCTTGAATGATGCTATAAAATTAGGAAAGAAAATTTTACTTGAAGGACAACTTGGTTCTTTAAAAGATACAGATCATGGCATTTATCCTATGGTAACTTCTTCATCAACTTTAGCAGGATATGGAGCAATTGGAGCAGGGATTCCACCTTATGCTATTACAGATATTATTACCGTTGTTAAAGCATATTCCAGTGCAGTTGGTGCCGGAGCATTTGTAAGTGAAATTTTCGGCGAAGAAGCTGAAGAGCTGAGAAGACGTGGCGGAGATAAGGGAGAATATGGTGCTACGACCGGAAGGCCTAGACGTGTTGGATATTTTGATGCAGTTGCTTCAAGATATGGTTGTAGAGTTCAAGGTAGTACAGAAGCTGTATTAACAGTTATTGACGCTTTGGGATATTTAGAAGAAATTCCAATCTGTATAGGATATGAAATTGATGGCGAGATTACCAGAGATTTTCCAACAACTGATAAGCTTGAAAAGGCAAAGCCGGTTTGGAAGGTTTTAAAAGGATGGAATAGAGATATAAGAGGAATTAAAAATTATGAAGAATTACCAATTGAATGTAGAGAATACATCGAATTTATTGAAAATGAATTGGAAGTTCCTGTTAAGATGATTTCTAATGGTCCAAAGAGAGAAGATATAATTTATAAAAATAGTAATATTTAATTTTATAAATTAGTACTAATGGGTATTATATGAGAAAACGTAATGGAATTTTACCTAATGCTAAAGAACATTTGGGTTTAGTCATTTTAATTGTATTTGTTAGTTTGTTTTTAATAAAAAATGTGTTTTTTAATAAAAATTTAAATAATGATATAATGGTTTTGGAAAATCCAAAAACTTATGATTTAAACCTTTCATCTAAAGCGTTAGTTATAAAAGATGAATACTTATATTATATTGGAAAGAATAATATTGAAGTAGATAATTCAAAAGTTGGCGTTGACAAAGAAATAGGTGAAGTTGATGTTTCAAAAGTTGACCAAAACTTTAAAGATTATTTAGCTGAAAAAGTTCAAGCATTGCAAGAGCAGGAGGATAACAAGGATTCAAAAGTTAAAAATATTGATTTGGAGGATGTTTTGAAACATATTCGAGATAAAGATTTTTCAAAAACTTTTGATATACTTTCAAGTGATCAAAACAAAACTGCTTTTGGTAAAAAATATAGTTCTGATAAATTATTTAGATATTCATTATTAAATGATACAATTAATTCCGGAAAAATTGTTTCAAAAAATTCCGGAGTTGTATTAAACAAAATTGACGGCCTAGAGAATGTATATGATTTTTCTGTTATTGATTCTATAGATGAAAAAGACTTTAATTTTGATAACGCAAATAATATTTCAAATATTGACGGAATAAAAATAGTAGATAATTTGAAGTATTATCTTTGTATCAGAGTTAAGGCTGAAACTTTAGAAGACATAGATGTAGATAAAAGTATAAAGGTGAATGTTGGAAATTCGGTTGCTACTGGAATAATCAAAAGGGTAAAAAAAGGTTCTGAATATGATTTAATTGTTGCTCAGTTTTCATCTGCTTTTAATGAAATTGCAGATAAGAGATTTATCGACTTAAATGTAATAAAGACAGTTTCTAGTTCTTTTGAACTTCCATTAACTGCTCTTACTTCTAAAGATGGTGAAGATTATGTTTTGGTGGTTGATTCTTTTGGTAATATAAAGAGAGCAAAGGTCAATGTTAAATTTATTGATAAGATAAATTCAAAAGTTTATATTGATTCAAAAAACAGTTCAGTTGGAATTTTTTCTAATATCTTAAAAGATGCCAGTAAAGTTAAAGAAGGTGCAATTTTAAAGTAATGAAAGAAAATATAAATAATATACTTGAAAAAATTTCTCTAGCTTGTAAAAATTCAAATAGAGATAAAAAAGAAATATTTTTGTTACCAGTTTCAAAGACAGTTGATGTGGATAAAATTCAAGAAGCTATCGATTTAGGATTTTATACTTTTGGAGAAAATAAGGTTCAAGAAATACTAAAAAAGTATGAATATTTTGATGGAAAAGTTAAATTTCATATGATTGGACATCTCCAAACAAATAAGGTTAAATCCATTATTGATAAAGTTGAATTGATTCACTCTTTAGATAGAATTTCACTTTTAGATAAGTTGGAATTGGAAGCTAAAAATAAAGGAATTACTGTAAATTGTTTAGTTGAAGTAAATATTGGTAAAGAGGATAGTAAATCAGGAATTTTTGAAGAAGATGTTTTAGATTTTATAAGAGAAGTTTCAAAAAGAGATAATGTTTTAGTAAATGGACTTATGACAGTTGCTCCTTATTGTGAGGATGCTGAAGATACTAGAATTTATTTCAAAAAGATGAAATCTTTGTTTGATGAAATTTCAAAACTTAAATTAAAAAATGTTGATATGAAGATTCTATCTATGGGAATGAGTAATGATTTTATGGTTGCCATAGAGGAAGGCTCAAACCTTATAAGGATTGGAACATCAATATTTGGTGCAAGAAATTATGGAGTACTTTCAAATTAATGAAAGTGTTAGGTAGATTGATTATAATTAGAAAATTTTAAATTTTCGTTTGTTATAAAATATATTAAAATATGAGGAGGAAT
This sequence comes from Parvimonas sp. D9, assembly GCF_035282565.1. NCBI lineage: Bacteria > Bacillati > Bacillota > Tissierellia > Tissierellales > Peptoniphilaceae > Parvimonas > Parvimonas sp. D9. The sequence goes on from NZ_JAYKBM010000001.1 coordinate 28,998, forward strand.
ATTATGGCAGGCTTTATGGACAAAATAAAGAAATTTGTTGGAAGTGATGACTTGGAAGATGAATATGATGATTATGAAGAAGAGGCAGTTGTTGAAAAGCAACCTAAATCAGTAGGAGAGAGCTATGCTAGAAATGCAGGAAATAAATTAGCTTTTGAAAAAGAAAAATCTAATGTCGTTACAATGCCAAATATTAGTAGATTTTTGATTTCTATCAGAGAGCCAATAACTTTTGATGATGGTACTCAAGTTTTAGATGATGTTTTAAAGGGAAAAGTTGTTGTTTTGAATTTGGAAATGTTAGAAGTTGATAAGAAAAGGCAAATTTTTGATTTTGTAAGTGGCGGTATTTATTCTCTATCAGGAAAAATCCAAAAAGTTACAAAAGATATTTTTATCTTAGCTCCTAAGGGAATTGATATCGATGGAAAAGTTAAAGATCAAATTGAAAATAACGGATTTTATCAAATATAATTAAATGAAATCATTTGATAAGATTAAGATTTTAGATAATATTAATAATATAGAAATTAAAAAGACCATCAATAAATTTTTAGATGGTCTTGTTTCTATGGAAAAAAATTACAAAGAAGTGTTTGTTTCTAATTTTTTTACTCCACTGGAGTTTAAATATGTAAAGAGAATTTTAAAAAATTTAGATTTGAATTATGATATTATCTTTGCTGAAGAAGATTATGAAAGAAAGTTTATAATTTTTTATAGGAATGACTATATACTAAATGATTATTTAGAAACCTTGCGATTTAAAGACATTTCAGGAATAGAACATAGAAATATCTTGGGAAGTATTCTACATTTAGGAATAAACCGTGAAAAAGTTGGAGAAATATTAAAAGTTGATGGATATTGGTATGTTTATTGCTTAAAACCTATAGGAACATTTTTATTTTCCAATTGTTTAAAATTTTCAGGACAAGATTTAAAATTGGAAATTCTGAATGATAATTTTATACCTACTAATTTCAGAAAATACGAAGATGAAAAAATAATAGTCTCCAGTTTTAGATTGGACTGTTTTGTAAAAGAACTTGCAAGGACTTCAAGAGAGATTGCTCAAAAATTCATTAAAAGTGGAAATGTAAATTTGAACTATGAGGAATGTAAAGATTTTGATAAAAAGATAAATGAAAATGATATAATTTCAATAAGAAAAGAAGGAAAATTTAAGGTTGACAGTTTTGATGGGCTAACAAAAAAGAACAAATTTGTTGTCAATATTAAGAGGTATTCTATATGATATATGCAATTATAATTGTTGGATTAGCATTAGACCAACTTACAAAATATATTACAGTAGCCAATTTAAAAGGTGCTGATTCAGTAGTTTTAATTAAAAATTGGCTAGAATTTACCTATGTAGAAAATACAGGTGTAGCTTTTGGCAGTTTTAGAGGATATAAATATTTCTTTATTTTTATTTCTTTGGTTGCATTTTTTGGAATTTTATTTTATATATATAAAAATAAGGATAAAATGTCTAAAATTGAACAAATATTATTTACTTTAATTGCTTGTGGAGCATTAGGAAATTGTATTGATAGAATTAGATTTTCTTTTGTTGTAGATTTTATACACACAAGATTTGGTGGATTATACGATTTTCCGGTTTTTAATTTTGCGGATATTTATATTTGTGTAGCTTGCTTTTTACTTATAGTTGTTTCGTTTACTAAAAAGGAGAATTAAGATGATATCTAATTATGTTGCTTGGAATGAATATTTAAAAGATGAATTTAAAAAAGACTATTTTGTTAAGATGAAAAATTTTTTAAATGAGGAATATAAAAATAAAACAATATTTCCTCCTAATGAATGTGTTTTTACTATTTTTGATAAAATATCACCAAAAGACATTAAGGTAATTATCTTAGGACAGGATCCATATCATGGGGTAAATCAAGCAAATGGAATGAGTTTTTCAGTAAATAGAGGAGAGAAAATACCGCCTTCACTTAGAAATATATATCTTGAATTATATTCTGATTTAGGGATAATTCCTCCAAATCATGGAGATTTAACTGCTTGGGTTGAACAAGGTGTTTTTTTATTAAATGCTACACTTACTGTTGAAAAGTCAAAGCCAAATTCACATAAAGATATAGGTTGGCAAATTTTTACAGATAGAGTTATTGAAATAATTTCAAATTTTGATTATCCTAAAGTTTTTATTCTTTGGGGAAGTTTTGCTATTTCAAAGAGCAATTTAATAAAAAGAGATGAAAATAACTTTATAATTACAAGTACACATCCTTCTCCTTTTTCAGCTCATCGAGGATTCTTTGGCAGCAAGCCATTTTCTAAGGCTAATGAATTTTTGGTTAGCAAGGGAGTTAAACCGATAGATTGGAGAGTATAATTTTTGACAGAATTAAAATATATTAGTGATAAAAAAATTAGATGTGATGTTTTTTTATCTGAAAAAATTTCTAATTTATCAAGGACTTCAATTCAAAAATTGATAAAAGAGAAATTAGTTTTTGTTAATGGGAAAAATATAAAGCCTAATGTAATTTTAGAAATAGGAGATGAAATTACAGTTTCTATTCCCGATAAAAAAGAAATTACATTAGTTGCCGAAGATATAGCTTTAGATATTGTATATGAAGATGATTATATTATAATTATAAATAAACCTAGAAATATGGTTGTTCATCCGGCTGCAGGTAATGAAGAGCATACTTTGGTTAATGCTCTTTTAAATCATTGTAAATTATCAATGATTAATTCCGAAAGACCTGGGATTGTTCACAGACTTGATAAGGATACAACAGGTCTTATAGTCTGTGCAAAGGACGATGAAACACATTTAAAATTGGTTGAAAAGTTTTCTAATAGAGAAATTACTAAAAAATATTTGGCAATCTGTAATGGAAGTTTTTCAAAAGATAACGGACTTATAGATAAGCCTATTGGTAGAGATGAAAAAGATAGAAAAAAGATGAGTGTAAAAAGCAAATCAGGAAAAGCAGCTATTACAGAATACAATGTTTTAATTTCAAATTTAAAATATTCATTAGTTGATGTAACTCTACATACTGGTAGAACTCATCAGATAAGAGTTCATTTTAGTAGCCTTAATCATCCTATAGTAGGAGATGAAACTTATGGGAAAAAAAATGAAAAGATAAAGGCGAATGGACAGATGTTACATTCTTATTATCTTGAGTTTTCACACCCAATTACAGATGAAAATTTAAGTTTTACAGTTTTACCTGATGATTATTTTTTTAGCATTTTAAATAAAACAGGATTGGAATTTAATGAGGAGTTATTATGCAAAGCAAAAGATTAATTTTTAGAAAATTCAATTTAGATGATATAGATGATGTTTTTGAGTTTGGAAATGATGATGAAACTTGTAAATTTGTCACTTGGAATAAACACAAAAATATTCTAGAATCTGAAAAAGTAATTGCAGATTATTTTATGAAAAATAAATATTGTTTTGCAATCGTTGAAAAATTTTCCAATAAATGTATCGGTTCTTTTGAATTTAAAGCGGATATAAAAAATAATTCCTTATCTTTAGGATATGTTTTAAATAAAAAATTTTGGAACAAGGGTTATATGACTGAGACTTTGAATTTTATGCTTGACTATGCTTTTAATACCTTAAAAGTTAATAGAGTTTGTGGCGTTCATATTAAAGAAAATATTACTTCAGGAAAAGTTATGGAGAAATGTGGACTTAAAGTCGAGGGCGAATTTGAAGATGAGGAATTTTTAAAAGGAAGATATATAACCTTAATACATAGAGCAATTTTAAGAAAAAATTATTTAAAAGGAGAAAAGAGAATGAAACAATTAGAAATGCCTAAAAATGGTGAAAAAGTTTATATAATGAAAACAAATGTGGGAGAAATTTCTCTAAGATTATTTAATGAAGTTGCTCCTAAGGCTTGTGAAAATTTTATTACATTGGCTAAAAGAGGATATTATAACGGAGTTATTTTCCATAGGGTTATTAGAGATTTTATGATTCAAGGTGGAGATCCAACAGGTACTGGAATGGGTGGAGAAAGTATTTGGGGAGAATCCTTTGAAGATGAGTTTGATGCTAATTTTAGAAATTATAGAGGGGCCTTGTCAATGGCAAATGCTGGACCAAATACAAATGGAAGTCAATTTTTTATAGTTCAAAATAGTAAAATTTCTGATAATTATGTAAATTATTTAAAAAATTCAGATAAAAAAGTTTATCCTGATGAAGTTGTTGAAACTTATGAAAAAAATGGTGGAGCTTTTTGGTTAGATTTTAAGCATACTGTTTTTGGACAAGTTTTTAAAGGAATGGAAGTAGTTGATGAGATAGCAAATACTTACTGTTCAAATGATAAGCCGGTAGAAGATATTGTAATTTTATCAATTGAAGAAAAAGTTTTTGAGGGTTAATTATGCATCAATATAAAGGTAAATTAATTTTACATACAGGTAGTATGTTCTCGGGAAAGACTTCAAGTTTATGGAAGGACTTAAATAGATTTGAAATTGCAAAATATGAAACTGTAGTCTTTAAGCCAAAATTTGATAATAGATATGCAGATAAAGAAATAGTTACTCATGATAATAATAAAATGAGAGCTATTCCGGTTGAAAATATTGATGAAATTATAGAATATATGAAGACGAGTACTGCAAGTATTATAGGAATTGATGAAGTACAATTCATCAAGGGAGATATTAATAAGATTGTTGAAACTTTAAATTTATTTTTAGAAAATGAATTTACAGTCGTATTAGCTGGTCTTGATATGGACTTTAAAGCTGAACCTTTTGAGTTAGTAAAAGAGTTGATGCCACGAGCTGATTATCTATATAAACACCATGCAGTTTGTGCAAATTGCGGAGTTGATGCTTGGGTTAGTTATAGAAAAACACATGATGATGAAAGAATAAAACTTGGAGCTGCAGAAAGCTATGAACCTCTTTGTAGAAAATGTTACTATGAAAAAGAAAAAATCAGAAAGCAAATGGAAAATCAATTAAGTATGTTAGAAGATGAGTAAATTATACTTGCTTTATTCTTTTAGATATGTTATAGTATGAAGGTAGTAATAATTTACTACATATTTCCTATAGTATTGGAGGATTAAAAGGATATGAAAGGAACTGTAAAGTGGTTCAATGCAGCTAAAGGATTTGGATTTATTTCTACTGAAGATGGAGAAGATGTATTTGTACATTATTCAGCATTAGAAGAAACTGGTGAATTTAGAACTTTAGATGAAGGACAAGCTGTTGAATTCGAAATAGTTGAAGGCGCTAAAGGTCCTCAAGCTTCTGGTGTTGTTAAGTTATAAGATTGTTTTTTCTTAAATGGAAATTCAATTTAAACATACTTCAGTATGTTATGATATTAATATTAATCAAGAAGTAAAATCTCCTTTTTAGGAGATTTTTTAAATTTAACCAAAAGGAAATTTTATGAGTAAAAAATTAGATGAGATGAGTTTAGAGGAATTATGGGAAATTTTTCCAATATTTCTAGTTGAACATAATGATGAATGGAAAACTTGGTATGAAGATGAAAAACTAAATATTTTATCTTTAATTCCAAGCGAAAAAATTTACAGAATTTCACATATAGGAAGTACATATATTCCTACAATATGGGCAAAAAACATTGTAGATATTCTTTTAGAGATTAAGAATAATGAAGATTTAAAGTTTGTAAAAGAGATATTATTAAAAAATAATTGGCTTTGTATGAGTGAAGATGAAAAGAGAATTTCTATGAATAAAGGCTATACTGAAAAAGGATTTGCTAAAAAAGTATTTCATTTGCATATAAGATTAGCAGGAGATAATGATGAATTGTATTTTAGAGATTATTTATTTGAAAATTCTAAAATTGCAAAAGAGTATGAAAGACTAAAATTATCTCTGTGGAAAAAATTTGAACATAATCGAGATGCTTATACAGAATCAAAAGGAGAATTTATTAAAAAATATACTGAGATTGCAAAGAAAAAATATGGAAAAAGATATTAATTTATCAATTGATTTCTTTAAATTTTTAGTATATAATTTTACATGAGATTAATATTAAGGAGTTTCTATGGCAAAAATATTAAGATGTATTGATGAACATAATTCTATGAGATTTTTCTTTGCTTTTACAGATGATATAGTAAAAGATTTTGAAAAATTACAAAAGAGCTCTATCAGTGCAAATATTGAAATGGGAAAAGTTTTAACGATGAATGCGTTACTTTATTCCGATTTTAAAAATGATACTGACTCAATTGATTTAAAGTTAAAGACTAATGGTGAATGTGGTCTTATAATTTCAAAATTATACAATAATTCATTTATAACAGGATATTTGGAAAATAAAAACTTAAGTAAATATGATAAAATATATGAAAAAGGAAAATCTTCAAAAGATTTTATAGGCGATAAGGGAATACTTGTTTTGATAAAGGATTTGGGTCTTAAAGCTCCATATGTTGGACAAACAAGTATAATTTCTCCAAATATTAGTGAAAATTTTACCAATTATTTCAGCGCATCCAATCAAACTGTTACTTCTATTGATTTGCAAGTAAAAAAAGTTGAAGATGATTATATTTCTTTTGGATTTATGATGGAACTTTTGCCGAATTATACTGAAAAAGATTTATCACAATTTACTATCTATTCAGATATGTTTAAAACTGAATTAGATAATTATTTAGCTTCAAAAACTGATGATATAAGTTTTTATGACTATATTGTTTCTATTTTGAAAATCTTTAATATAAGAATTATTGAAGAAAAAATTATTCATTACAGATGTAATTGTAGTGAAGAAAAAATAGATAATATGTTGTTGGGACTAGGGAAAAAAGAGCTTAATGATATAATTGAAGACGGGAAAGACATAGAAATTTCTTGTAATTTCTGCGGTAAGAAGTACAAAAAAAGTATTGAACATATAAAAAATTTATTAAATAAACTTTAGGAATTATTTATGAAAAAAATAAATTTATTAGATAATAAAATCTATAGAAATTTAGTAATGATGTCTATTCCAATAATGACAACTTCATTTATCCAGATGTCTTACACTTTAATGGATACATTTTGGGTTGGAAAACTTGGAACCGAAGCAATTGCCGGAGTAGGAATAGTAGCATTTATTATGTGGTTTGCAAATTCTTTGGTTTTAGTTTCAAAGACAGGAATAGAAATAGGGGTTGCGTATAGTGTAGGTTCTAGGGATGATAAACAATTTAGAAAATATATCGACACTTCCGTTGCCATAAATTTATTTATGTCTATAACATTTGGAATATTATTATATATTTTTAGACTTGATATAATTAAATTTTTCAATATAAAAAGCGAAGTAGTAATTTCACTTGCAAATAGCTATTTAAAGATTGTTCTATTAGGACTGCCTTTTACTTTTTTAAATCCGCTATTTTCAGGAGTTTTTAATGGTTCAGGAAATAGTAAAGTTCCTTTTATAGCAAATTCAATCGGTCTTATTGTAAATATAATTCTAGATCCGATTTTGATTTATGGATTCTTTGGATTACCTGAGTTTGGGGTTAGTGGAGCTGCAATTGCTACTACTCTATCTCAAATTATTGTTACAAGTATTTTTATGATATTTTCAATTTTAGATGGAAGAATCCTTAAAGGAATAAATTTAGTTAAAAATTTTAACAATGCTACACTTAAGGAAGTTCTAAGACTAGGTGTTCCAACAGCTTTTAAATCCTGTATATTTGCTTTTATCTCAACTATTTTACTTAGAATAATAGCTAATTGGGGTGAAAATGCAGTTGCTGCTGAGAATGTTGCAGTACAAATTGAAGCTATAAACTGGATGACTGTTGAAGGCTTTTCCATTGCACTTTGTGCTTTGATAGCACAAAATTATGGAGCAAAAAATTATGAAAATATAGCTTCCGGTTATAAAAAAGGACTTAGGATAATTTTAGGAATTGGAGTTTTCTGTTCATTCTTTCTGTTTTTTTCATCAGATTATATAATCAAATTATTTATAAGAGATGATTTAAATACAATTAGAATGGGTGTTAGTTATTTAAAAGTTTTAGCCTTTTCGGAGATATTTTTAGCACTTGAAATTGGAATTTCAGGGATGTTTAACGGGCTTAAAAACACAAAAACTCCAACGGTGATAAGCACTTTTTCAAATGCTCTAAGAATTCCTTTAGCTTACTTGGTTTTTTATCTAAAATTGGATATAGCTTATATATGGGCTGTAATTTCTTTTTGTACTTTTTTAAAAGGAATACTAAATTATATTTTCTTTAAGAAATTTATTAGAGAAAATTTTGATTTTAAGTTATAATATATTGAAAAAAAATAAAAAATGTGTTATCATATTTTTGTTATATTTAGAAAATTTTAGATTGAAAGCAGTAAATATATTCAAATTTTTAGAGAGTTATTGTTTGGTGAAAAATAATATTTTGAAGTATTGAACTTGTTCATAAAATGCAAATGCCGTTGATTACGTTATAATCTTAGAGTGAGTTTAATACTAATTAGAGTGGTACCACGGAATTTATACTTTCGTCTCTTTGTGAGGCGGAAGTTTTTTTATGGAATGGAGGAATGTTATGAAAAATTATGATCCGAAAAATATCGAAAAAAAATGGCAAGATATTTGGGATGAAAAGAAGCCTTTTAAATGTGAAATTAATGATAAAGAAAAATTCTATCCTTTAATAGAATTTCCATATCCTTCTGGTCAAGGACTTCATGTAGGACATCCAAGACCATATACTGCAATGGATGTTGTAAGTAGAAAAAGAAGACTTGAAGGGCAAAATGTATTGTTTACAATGGGTTGGGATGCTTTTGGTTTACCAACTGAAAACTATGCGATGAAAAACAAAATTCATCCGGAAATTGTAACAAAAAATAATATTGCAAACTTTAAAAAACAATTAAAGCGTATTGGATTTTCTTTTGATTGGGATAGAGAAATAAATACAACAGATCCTGAGTACTATAAATGGACTCAATGGATTTTTATGAAGATGTTCGAAAAAGGGCTTGCTTATAAAATGGAAATACCGATAAACTTCTGTACTTCTTGTAAAGTAGGTTTATCAAATGAAGAAGTAGTTGGCGGTTGTTGTGAAAGATGTGGTAGTGAAGTTATTCATAAAGTTAAAAATCAATGGATGTTAAAGATAACAGAATATGCAGATAGACTTATTGATGACCTTGATGAAGTTGACTTTATTGACAGAGTTAAAACCCAACAAATTAATTGGATTGGTAGAAGTTATGGAATGGAAGTTAAATTCCAAATCAAAGATATTGATGATACTATTTTGGTATATACTACAAGACCTGATACAATTTTTGGTGCAACTTATATGGTTATATCCTGTGAGCATCCATTACTTAAAAAATACGAAGACAGAATAAAGAATAAAGAAGAAATAGAAAAATATATTTTAGAAGTTCAAAAGAAATCTGAATTTGAAAGAACTGAAATGAATAAAGATAAAACCGGGGTTAAAATTGATGGAATAACAGCAATTAATCCTTGTACTAAAAAAGAAATTCCTGTGTTTATTTCTGATTATGTTCTAATGACTTATGGTAGTGGAGCAATTATGGCAGTTCCTGCACATGATACTAGAGATTTTGATTTTGCTAAGAAATTTAGATTAGAAATAGTTGAAGTTGTTAGTGGTGGAGAAAATGTTCAAGAAAAAGCATATACGGATACTAATAATGGAATTATGGTTAATTCAGATTTTCTAAATGGACTTTCAGTTAAAGAAGCAAAAGAAAAGATTTTTGAATATTTATCAAAACTTGGTATTGGAAATAAAAAGACAAACTTTAAACTTCGTGATTGGGTATTTTCAAGACAAAGATATTGGGGAGAACCGATTCCTTTGGTAAATTGTGAAAAATGTGGTTGGGTTGCAATTCCGGAAGAAGAACTACCTTTAAAACTTCCTGAACTTGAATCTTTTGAACCTACAGAAACAGGAGAATCTCCACTTTCAAAAATTGATGAATTCGTAAATTGTACTTGTCCTAAATGTGGAGGAAAGGCAAAGAGAGAAACTGATACAATGCCACAATGGGCTGGTTCTTCATGGTATTATTTAAGATATATGGATCCTAATAACAAAGAAAATCTTGTCGGAAAAGATGCTTTAAAATATTTCAATCAAGTTGACTGGTATAATGGTGGTATGGAACATACTACATTGCACTTGTTGTATTCAAGATTTTGGCATAAATTTCTTTATGATATAGGTGTAGTAAATACAAAAGAACCTTATTTAAAAAGAACATCACATGGAATGATTCTTGGAGAAAATGGAGAAAAAATGTCTAAGTCAAGAGGAAATGTTGTAAATCCAGATGAAATGATTGACAAATATGGGGCAGACGCATTGAGATGTTACGAAATGTTCTTAGGAGATTTTGAAAGAAGTGCGTCTTGGTCTGACGGTGGAATTAACGGTTGTAGAAAATTCTTAGATAGAGTTTGGAAATTACAAGAAATTACAAATTCATCCGAAGAAATGACAAAATCTTTGGAAAAATCAATCCATAAGACAATTAAAAAAGTATCAGAAGATTTTGAAAGTCTTAAATTTAATACTGCAATAGCAGCTCTTATGACTTTAATTAATGAATTTTATTCAGTAAAAGAAATTTCAAGAGAAGATTTAAGAATATTCTTGATTTTATTAAATCCAGTTTCTCCACATATTACTGAAGAAATATGGGAAGAAATGAATTTTGGTGGATATATCTTTGAACAAACTTGGCCAAAATATGATGAAGCTAAAACAATTGATTCTGAAGTTGAAATGCCTATTCAAATAAATGGAAAAGTAAGAACAACATTAATGATTCCAAAAGATGCAAAATTTGAAGATTTTAAAGAATCACTTTATGATAACGAAAATGTTAAAAAATTTATAGAAGGAAAAACTGTTGTAAAAGAAATTTTTGTTCCAGGGAAAATTTGTAATATAGTTGTTAAATAGTAATGAAAGAAAGATATGTATTTAATTGCATATCTTTTTTTGTTATAATTTATATAATATAATTGATATGATTAAAAATTTTATTTAATCAAGGAGGTTTGAAAATGAAGTATAAAACAAATATAGATATACCGGAATTGGATTTAGAACTTCAAGATGATGAATGGAATAAGGAATATATTGATCACAATAGACAAATTGTCAGAGCAATTGTCGTTGATGACTCAAATTATTTTTACTTTGTTAGAGTTCATAGAGATGATGACTTTGGCAAAGCTACTCTTATTGAAACTGCAGGTGGTGGAGTTGAATTAAATGAAAATTTAGAATCCGCTGTCAGAAGAGAATTAAGGGAAGAATTAGGAGTAGAAGTTGAGATTATTTGTAAAATAGGAGTTGTAAATGACTATTATAACCTTATCCATAGACATAATATTAACAATTACTATTTTTGTAAAATAGAATCGTTTGGAGATAGAAATCTGACAACTGAAGAAATTGAGAGTTTTAAATTATCAACACTTAAATTGACATTTGAAGATGCTATAGAGGAGTATAAAAAATGTTCAAATACAAAACTGGGGAAGCTGATTTTAAATAGAGAGCTACCCGTTTTAAATTATGTAAAAGAAATTTTAAATATATATAAATGTTTTGATTAATTGAAAAATTAATTAAATTTCGTAGACTTGTTTTTTTTGTATATTTTTGGATTTTATGGTAAAATAGTAAATATAATTAATAAAATGTGAGGTGTTTTATGAATAATAAAGTTGCATTAGTTATTGAAGGCGGAGCAATGAGAGGAGCTTTTTTAAAAGGAGTTTTAGATTGCTTTAAAGAAAATGAAATTAAATTTCCATATATTGTAGGAGTATCTGCAGGAGCTATTACAGGCTTTGAATTTTTTAGTGGAATAGAGTTTGATGTTAATAAATTGTTTCAAGAGTTTTTGAAAAATATGGAATTATTAAAGAATTCTTCTGAGCCTATTGATTTGAAATCAACAGTTAATAGTATTTTTAATTTTCCTGAATTTGATAAAAGCTTAGATGGAGATTTTGAAGCAGGGGTAACTTCTTTGATTGATGGCAGTTATAAATTCTTTTCAGCAAAAGATGCAAAAAACACTTCAGATATGGTTGATAAGATAATAGCTTCATCTTCTCTTCCAGATATGGCAAAATTTGTAATGATTGATGGAATTCCTTATTTTGATGGAGGAATGTATAATAGCAATCCACTTGAAAGAGCAATTGAAAAAGGTTATGAAAAGTACGTAATTTTACTAACTAGAAATAGAGGTTATAGAAGAGAGGATTCTGATGTTAGTGATAGAGTAAAGTATGCTTATAAAGATTATCCTAAATTTATTGAATCAATGGAAAATGAAAAAAATAAATATAATGAAACTATGGATTTAGTGGATAGTCTAGAAAAAGAGAAAAAAGCATTAGTTTTTGCACCGGTTAATCCTTTAAAATTTAAATCATTTACAACTAATATGCAAGATGTTGTAGATTTATATAAGGAAGGATATATGGTTGCAAGTCAAAATATTGAAAAGGTTAAAAAATTTGTTTAGGAGTTAGAATGATATACGGTTTATCTGATTTGCATTTAGATTATACTGGAGATAAGTCAATGGAGGTTTTTGGCTCCGCTTGGGAAAACTATGAAGAACGAATGTTTAAGTCTTGGAAAGAAATTGTAAAAGATGATGATTATGTCGTTGTACCCGGAGATATCTCTTGGGCATTAAAAATTGATGAGGCCTACAATGATTTAAAAAGAATTGAAAGTCTTCCGGGAAAGAAAATTTTTTTAAAGGGTAATCATGATTTATGGTGGAGTAGTCTTAATAAAATAAAAGAATTAAATTTAAAAAATATGTTCTTTTTACAAAATAATAGTTTTGAAACGGAAAAATATGTATTTATTGGAACGAGAGGATGGGTTTCTCCAAAATCTTCTGAATTTTCCGAAGGTACAGATAGAAAAATATATAATAGAGAGCTTATGCGATTAAAAGTAAGTTATGATTCTATTAAAAATAAAGAAAAGGAAATAATTTGTCTTTTTCATTATCCACCGGTAGAAAAAAATAGGACTTTAAATGACTTTGGATTATTCGTTAAAGAGCATAATATAAAAATTGTTTTATATGGACATCTACATGCATATTCTTTGAATAATGTTGTGGATGAAGTAGTTGACGGAATAGAATTCCATTGTATTTCCGCAGATTACTTAAAATTTATCCCAAGACTTATTAGGAGATAAAATGGAGAAAGAGTTAGAAGTTAAAATTTTAAATATAGATGTTGAAGAAGTTAAAGCCAAATTGGAAAATTTAGGGGCAAGATTTTTGAAAAGTGAAAATCAAGAAAATATAAGGCTTACATCTTCAAAATTTGATTATATTCCAAAAGGAAGTTTTTTGAGAATTAGAAAATTTTTAGATAAAAATGGAAAAGAAATTAATTCAGAGTTAACATATAAAGAACATAAAGAAAATAAATTTTTAAAGGAATTTAATGAATATAATGTTTCTTTGAAAAATAGTGAAGAGATGTTAAGAATTTTAAATTTTTTGGGTTATGATAAACTTGATATAGAGAAAAAATTCAGAACATCATATAAATTAAGAAATGCTTATATTGACATTGATATATGGGATAAAGAAGTTTATCCGTATCCATATATGGAAATTGAAGTTTCCAATTATGATGATTTGTGTGAAGTTTTGAATTTGTTGGGAATAAGCGAAGGAGAAATTTGTCTTAAATCTTTACCTGAACTTAAAGAAGAATTAAAAAATAGGAGTTAGTATGAAGGAATTGTTTGAAATTTTAGTGAAAAAGAGAACATCTGTTCTTATTGTATTACTTGCAATATTTGTAGCAATGGTTGTAACATATTTGTTAAGTAGATTAAAAAACAGATTTATTAAATTTATTCCAGCATTTATTTTAATTATTGTAGGAACTGTATTTTTAGCAGATGGATGGACAAATATTTTGACTGCAAGAGGGATAAATTCACTATACTATGCAATGATTATTGGTACAAGTGGAGTTGTTTCGCTATTTTTCGCTTTAATACTTATGAATTTTAAGAGAAAGTAGGTGTATGTATGGGTAATGTAGCCGCATTTTTTGATATTGACGGAACTATCGCAAGAGAATCACTTATGATTGAACACTTTAAAAGACTTATAAAATATGAGATTTTAGATGAAAGTATTTGGGTTGATAATGTAAAACAATTATATATGGAGTATGTTAATAGATATGGAGCTTATGATGCTTATATTGAAGCACTTTCTGAAAAGTATAGAAGCGACTTAAAAGGATTTGATGTAAGATATAATAAATTTATTGCAGAACAATCCATTAGAAAAGTATTTGAAAGAGTTTATGTGTTCTCAAGAAATCAATTGGAATTTCATAGATCTAATGGACATCTAATCTTTTTTATTTCAGGCAGTCCTGATTTTTTGGTTAAGGAAATGGCTGAAAAATATAATGTTACAGAATTTAGAGCAACAAAATATTTATATGATGAATACGGAAAATTTACCGGAGAAATTGTACCGATGTGGCATAGCGAGGGGAAAGACAAGGTCTGTAATGAAATTATTGAAAAATATGATATAGACACTGAAAAATCTTATGCTTATGGAGATACAACCGGAGACTTATCAATGCTTAGAAGATTTGGTAATGCTTATACAATTAATCCGTCAAAAAAATTGTTAGAAAGAATAAAAAAGGATGAAGAACTTTCAAAAAAAGTAAATGTAATAGTTGAGAGAAAAGACGTTATTTATAAGTTAAAAGCTGATGTAACAACTTTATAATTTAAAATTTTTGATATTAAGAACATAAAAAAAGTAGCTCATCGGCTACTTTTTGTTTTTTATAAAATTATGCTTTTGCTATCTTTTCTCCAAACGCTACACAATCATCTTCGTCTTCTGGTGTTGGACAATCATATACGCAAAGCGGTTCAGCAACGATTTTAGCTCCAACTCCTTCACATCTAACTTTCCAGTCTTTCATCCATTTTTGTCCTTCATTCCATTCATAAGATCCGAATAAAGCAATTTTTCTACCATTTAATTCTTCTTCAACTTCTTCAAACATTGGTTCAAAGCTTGATTCTTCAAGAACTTCATCTCCCATTGCCGGACAACCGAATGCAACTAAGTCGTAATCGTTCAACATATCTGCTCCAAAATCGTCACAGAAGATTACTTCAACTTCAGAACCTGCATTTTCAATTCCTTCGGCGATACAATCAGCCATTTTTTCAGTATTACCTGTACCTGACCAATATACAACTGCTACTTTCATTTAAAAGTCCTCCTTAAATTTTGAATAACAAAGTAAAAATTTATTGTATCTGTAAATAATACAACACGAATTATAATTAAATTTAAAATAGATATTTTAAACTTAATAACAATTTCTACAAGATAATAATAACAATAATCTAAAAATTTGTCAACCATTTGTAAAATTTTTACACTATATTTTATATGGTAAATAGAGTAGTTTATGCTAAAATTTAATAAAAATAACAGAAGAAAATATATAAAAAATTATTTTAAAAAATTTTTAATAAAATTGTTTTAAATCTTGACATTAGGGAATAATAGTAATATAATGTTGTTAGCAGTCTAATAGATTGAGTGCTAAAAAGAGGTGATAAAATGCTTGATGATAGAAAATTGAAGATTTTATATGCCATAATAGATAGTTATATCAGTACGTCTGAGCCTATAGGTTCTCGAACAATTTCGAAACAATATGATATGGGAGTCAGTTCGGCAACGGTTAG
The DNA here is from genome assembly GCF_035282565.1 of Parvimonas sp. D9. Lineage (NCBI taxonomy): Bacteria > Bacillati > Bacillota > Tissierellia > Tissierellales > Peptoniphilaceae > Parvimonas > Parvimonas sp. D9. The sequence goes on from NZ_JAYKBM010000001.1 coordinate 44,852, forward strand.
GAATGAGATGAGTGACTTAGAAGAACTTGGATTTTTAAATAAGGCTTATTCTTCTTCCGGTAGGATTCCATCAGATAAGGCTTATAGACATTATGTTAATTATCTATTGTCTTCGCATTTTGATGAGATTTCTAAAAATATATATGGAATTGACATTTTATCAAAACATATCAATGAAAAAAACAAGATATTTAAAGAGTCTGCAAAAATAATTTCGGATGTGACAGAGTGTATAACAGCAACAATGATTACGGATTATATGGATTGTTCTGTTAAAAGTATCGATGTTATCAATATAAGTGGAAATTCTTATGTTTTGGTATTAGTTTTTGATACTGGAAAAGTAATTAATACCGTATTCGATTCAAAAACGAAGTTTAGTACTGAAGTTTTACAAGAATTGCTATTCTATTTAAAAAAATATTTGATAAATGTTAAAGTATCTGATTTGAATGAAAGATTAGAGTATTTGAAACTTACTTTTGTTTCGAAAATTCCTTTTATAACGGAGATTTCCGATTTAATAGGTAAAGAAATTTCAAAGACTGAAAAATCCAGTATTGAACTTGAAGGAATTTCTAATATATTTAATTTTCCTGAGTATCAAGATTTGAAAAAAGCTAAAGAACTTATTCATTTCTTAGAAGATAAAAATGAACTTGAAGATTTATTTTTAAGTTATAGTGGAGATAAAATATATGTAAGTATAGGAAGTGAAAATAATAAAGATTTTTTAAATGAAAATACTATTGTTGCGACATCCTATGATTTTGGAGACGGTAGCAAAGGTAAAATAGCGGTTATCGGACCAACCAGGATGGATTATGAAAAGATATTGTCAACTATGTTAAGTTTAAATGATAGAATTAGAGATATTTTAAAATGACGGGAGGCGGAATAGTTGAGAAAAAATAAAAAAGAAGTAAAAGATGAAATTAAAGAGGATGCTATTGAAGAAGTAGAGGAAAAAGATTTAGAACAAAATTCTTCTGACGAGGTTGAAAAGAAATTAAATTCAGAAATTGAAGAATTAAAAAATCAACTTTTAAGACTTCAAGCTGATTTTGTAAATTACAAGAACAGAACAGAAAGAGAAAAATCGAGTTCTATTATTCTTGCTAATGAAGACTTAATTTTAAAATTGTTACCTATTTTGGATAATTTTAACAGAGCTTTTGCTCACGCCGATTTAAATGATAAGATTATTAAAGGTTTTGTTATGATTAAAGGACAATTTGAATCAGTTTTAAAGTCTGAAATGGTTGAAGAAATAGAAAGTGATGGAGCCGTTTTTGATCCGAATTTGCATAATGCAGTTATGACTGAAAGCAAAGAAGGAGTAAAAAGTGGTATAGTATTAGAAACTTTTGAAAAAGGATATAAAATTAAAGATAAAGTAATTAGACCAAGTATGGTTAAAGTTAGTGAATAATAAGGAGGAAAAGATTATGTCAAAAATTATAGGTATTGATTTAGGTACAACAAACTCAGCAGTTGCTGTTATGGAAGGTGGAGAACCAACAATTATTCCGAATGTAGAAGGAAATAGAACAACTCCTTCAGTTGTTGCTTTTACAAAAAATGGAGAAAGATTAGTAGGTGAAACTGCTAAAAGACAAGCAATTACAAATGCAGCAAGAACAATAACTTCAATTAAGAGGGAAATGGGAACAGATTACAAAGTAAAGATTGATGATAAAGAATATACACCGGAAGAAATTTCAGCAATGATTTTACAAAAAATTAAATCAGATGTTGAAAGTTATTTAGGAGAAACTGTTTCCGAAGCTGTAATTACAGTTCCTGCATATTTTACAGATAGCCAAAGACAAGCTACAAAAGATGCCGGAAAGATTGCAGGTTTAGATGTTAAGAGAATTATTAATGAACCTACTGCTGCGGCCCTTGCTTATGGAATGGACAAAGATACTGAACAACATAAGATAATGGTATTTGACCTTGGTGGTGGTACATTTGATGTTTCTATTTTGGAAATCGGAGATGGAGTTTTTGAAGTTTTAGCTACAAGAGGTAACAATAGACTTGGTGGAGATGATTTCGACGAAGTTTTAATGAAATATATGATTTCAGAATTCAAAAAAGAAAATGGTATTGACTTAAGTAAAGATGTAACAGCAATGCAAAGATTAAAAGATGCCGCCGAAAAAGCTAAAAAAGAACTTTCAACAACAATGACAACAAATGTAAATTTACCATTTATTACTGCTGTTGACGGGGCGCCGGTTCATTTAAATATGGATATTAAGAGAGCAAAATTTGAAGAATTAACTTCAGATTTAGTTGACAAAACATTAACTCCGGTTAGAGAAGCTTTAAATGACGCAGGGCTTACTGCATCTAAAATTGATAAAGTTCTTTTAGTTGGTGGCTCAACAAGAATTCCAGCAGTACAAGAAGCTGTTAAAAAATTAATTGGAAAAGAACCACAAAAGGATATTAATCCTGATGAATGTGTTGCTATTGGAGCTGCTATTCAAGGTGGTGTTTTAACAGGAGAAGTTAAAGATTTATTATTACTAGATGTAACTCCATTATCATTAGGTATCGAAACAATGGGTGGGGTAATGACAAGATTGATAGAAAGAAATACAACAATCCCTGCTAAAAAAAGTCAAATTTTCTCAACAGCTGCAGATGGACAAACAGCAGTAGACATTCATGTTTTACAAGGTGAAAGAGAATTTGCTCATGATAATACAACACTTGGAAGATTCCAATTAACAGGTATTCCTGCTGCTCCAAGAGGAGTTCCACAAATTGAAGTTACTTTTGATATAGATGCTAATGGAATTGTAAATGTTAGTGCTAAAGATTTAGGTTCAGGAAATGAACAAAAGATTACAATTACCGCATCAACAAAATTATCTGAAGATGAAATTAATAAGAAAGTAAGAGAAGCAGAACAATTTGCTCAAGAAGATAAAAAGAAAAAAGAAATTGTAGAAACTAAAAATAATGCTGAATCTTTAATCTATCAAACTGAAAAAACTTTGAAAGATTTGGAAGGAAAAATTTCTGAAGAAGAAAAATCAAGCATTAATGCAAAAATAGAAGATTTAAAATCTGCTTTAACAACTGATAATGTAGAAGATATCAAGGCAAAGAATGATGCCTTAACTCAAGAGTTCTACAAAATTTCAGAAAAATTATATCAAAATGCTAACCCACAAGGACAAGGAGCAGAACAAAAGAAAGATGATGTAGTTGATGCCGACTATGAAGTAGTTGACGAAGATGAAAATAAATAGAACTAAAAATACTAAAAATTAATATTTTACAATGCGAACCCCTAAGTTCATATAAAGGATTTTGGGGTTTTTTTGTATATCAGAATACGATGTAAGTTTTTATTCTTTCTTAAGTATTATTTTTAAATTTTGACAAATATGATATAATATCGATGTGTATGTACTTTTGAGGGGGTAGGAAATGTTTAAAAATAAGAAATTTTCTCTATTAGGATTAATATTTGTAATATTTATTTTTACAGCTTGTTCAAGTAATAAGGAAATTAGTGAATTATTTAAAAAATCAAAAAAGGTAAATAATATTCAGTCCTATGTCTTGGTTAATGAAATTGACTATGAAAATAAAGGAAATGTAAAAAATCAAATGATGAAGGCTAAACTGATAAATGACAAGGATACGAAAAAAATTATTAAAGGAAGAGTATCTGTTAGATACAGCGGGACTGCAAATTATGAGAAAAACAATTATGATGTTATATTTGTTGGAGATGAAAATAAGTCGTTGGTTATGACAAAAAAAGTTGATGGAAAAGAGAGTAAAACTCAAAAAAATAATGCTGATTATAATATAAATCCGGATTATTTTAAATTGTTGGATAATATTTATTCTTTTGACAAAGAAGACTTGACATTTGAAGAAACAGATTCTGAATATTATCTGAAATTAAAAAATGGGAATAAAAATTCAAAAGTTTTTGATTTATTAAAATCAGAATATAGATTTTCTTTGAACAATGTTACTGAAGAGGAAGTTGATATAATATTTGAAACTATATTTGACAAGAAGACATTTTATTTAAAAAGTATAGTTTGGACTGTGGAATATAGTGGGAATAAAGGTGCTTTTAAATTGAAAAATACTACAACATATTCTGACTGGAATAATGTAAATTTAGATGAAAATAGATAGATTAAACAGTTAAAGAATGTTGCTCTTTTGAGTAGCATTTTTTCTCTATTGAAATGTATAATATTTTGTGGGTATAAATTGCTCGATTATATATTAAATGTATTGAAATATATGTTATTTTATGTTATAATTTTTGGGTATGTAAATAGAAAATATATAATTTTTATATAGTAACTAGGAGGAATATAAATGAATACTAAATTAGTATCAAGAGATGAAAAGAAAATAGTTTTTACATCAGAAATTAGTTCAGAGGCTTTTGAAGCTTCAGTTAATAGAGTTTATAACAAAATGAAATCAAGATTTAACATTCCAGGTTTCAGAAAGGGAAAAGCTCCAAGAAAAATCATTGAATTAAATTATGGAGAAGGTATTTTCTTTGAAGATGCCGTGAATGAATTATTGCCTGAATTATTTGAAGAAGCTGTTAAAGAGTTGAAAATAGGTAAAGATATTTGTGGAATGCCAAAAATAGATATTGAAGAATTTGATAAAAATAAAGCTATAGTTATTAAGTTTGATCAAGAATTAAAACCTGTTCCTGAACTTGGAGATTATAAAAATTTAGTTGCTGATGATGTTAAATTTAAAGTAACTGATGAAATGGTTGACGAAAGAGTAAATAAAGAACGTGAAAATAATGCAAGAATAGTTTCAATTGAAGATAGACCTGTAAAAGATATGGACACTGTTAATATTGATTTTGAAGGAAGTGTTGAAGGAGTTCCATTTGACGGAGGTAAATCTGAAAATTATGATTTAGTTGTAGGTTCACATACCTTTATTCCGGGTTTTGAAGAACAATTAATTGGAAAGAATATAGGAGATAATGTTGATGTCAATGTTATTTTCCCTGAAGAATATCATTCAGAAGAATTAAAAGGAAAAGAAGCTCTTTTCAAAGTAAAAATAAATTCAATTAAAGAAAAGCAACTTCCTGAATTGGATGATGAATTTGCTCAAGATGTTTCAGAGTTTGATACATTGGAAGAGTATAGAGCAGACATTAAAAAGAATCTTGTTGAATCAGCAGAAAAAAATGCTTTGGTTCAAAAACAAAATAATGCAATTGATGCACTCATTGAAAGTTCAAATGTAGAAGCTCCAGAATCAATGATAAATGAAGAAGTTGATAAGGCTTTTAGAGATTTTGCAGGTAGAATTAGACAATACAATATGGATTTAGATAACTATTTCAAAATGTTAAATACTACTGAAGAAGCGGTTAGAGAACAATTAAGACCAGAAGCTACTAAGAGAGCTAATGCTGAACTTGTTATCGATGCTTTTGCAAAATTGGAAAATATTGAAGTATCTGAAGAAGAGATCGATAAAGAAATTGATGAATTCGGAAAGAATATGAAAGTTAAAGATTTTGAAGAATTTAAGAAGGAATTAAAATCAGGAGAAGGTCTGGAAGGTATTACTGCAAGTTTAATTAGAAGAAAAGCGGTTGATCATTTGGTAAGTCTTGTTAAATTCCAAGAACCTAAAAAAGAAACTGTTGAAGAATAATTAGTTAAAATATAGCTTGCATTTTGTTAAGCTATATTTTTTATTAGGAGGTAATTATGGCGCTTATACCTATGGTAGTTGAACAAACCAATAGAGGAGAAAGGTCTTATGATATTTATTCAAGACTTTTAAAGGAAAGAATCATATTTTTAAGTGGAGAAGTAAACGATCAAATGGCTGATTTGATTGTTGCACAACTTTTATTTTTAGAATCAGAAGATCCTAAAAAAGATATTCAAATTTATATAAATAGTCCAGGGGGATCAGTTAGTGCAGGACTTGCAATTTATGATACTATGCAATATATTAAACCTGATGTAAGTACTATTTGCATTGGACGTGCTGCAAGTATGGGAGCATTTTTATTGACATCAGGAGCAAAGGGGAAGAGGTTTGCTTTGCCTAATGCGGACATTATGATTCACCAACCTTTAGGAGGAGCTCAAGGTCAAGCTGAAGATATTAAAATTCAAGCTCAAAAGATTTTACAAGTTAGAGCAACTCTTAATGAAATTTTAGCAAAGAGAACAGGGCAATCACTTAAAAAAATTGAAAAAGACACGGACAGAGATTTCTATATGAGTGCTTATGAAGCAAAAGAATATGGAATAATTGATGAAGTAATTGAAAATTAAGGAGTTAATTTTGGAAAAAAAGGTAACTAGATGTTCTTTTTGTGGTAAAGAAGTAGAAGAAGTAGATCAAATAGTAAGTGGAATTAATGCAAATATCTGCAATGAATGTATTGAGATTTGTCATTCCATGCTTGAATACCAAGAAAGAACTAAGAAAAAAGAAAGTTTAGAAAAATTACCAACTCCGGTAGAAATCAAGAAAATTTTAGATGAATATATTATTCAACAAGACAATGCAAAGAAAGCATTGAGTGTTGCAGTATATAATCACTATAAGAGAATTAACAGAGATGTTGAGAGTGAAGTAGAAATTCAAAAGTCTAATATTTTGCTTGTTGGACCTACAGGAAGCGGTAAAACTCTTTTAGCTCAAACTCTTGCAAAAGTTTTAGATGTTCCATTTGCAATAGCTGATGCAACAACTTTAACTGAAGCGGGATATGTTGGAGAAGATGTTGAGAATATAATTTTGAAATTAGTTCAAGCAGCAGACTATGATATAGAAAGAGCTGAAAAAGGAATTATATATATAGATGAAATTGATAAAATTACCAGAAAAAGTGAAAATCCATCAATAACTAGAGATGTTAGTGGAGAAGGTGTTCAACAATCACTTTTAAAAATTATAGAAGGAACTGTTTCAAATGTTCCTCCTAAAGGTGGAAGAAAACATCCTGATCAACAATATATACAAGTTGATACTACAAATATTTTATTTATTGTAGGGGGAGCTTTTCAAGGTATAGAATCAATTTTAAAAGCCAGACTCGAAAAGAAATCAATGGGGTTTGGCGCAGATGTTAAAACGGATAAACTTGATGATTTTTCTGAAATTATTAAGAATTTAAGACCTGAAGATTTACTTAAGTATGGTTTGATACCTGAATTTGTTGGTAGAATACCTATGATTGTAACTTTAGAAAGTTTAAATGAAAATTCTCTAATTAGAATTTTAGAAGAACCAAAGAATGCATTAATTAAACAATATAAAGAGCTTTTATCTATGGATAATATAGAGCTTGAGTTTGAAACAGATGCAATTAAAGAAATTGCAAAGATAGCTCTTGAAAGAAAAACAGGTGCAAGAGGTTTGCGTGCTGTTATAGAAAGCGCTCTTTTAGATACAATGTTCACATTGCCGTCTGAGAAAAATGTTGAAAAATGTATTGTTACAAAAGATGTAGTTTTAGGAAAGGCAAATCCCGTTTTAATATATAATGAAAATAAAAAATAGAGGAAAAATATTTATGAGCAATATAAATTTTAATGTTGAAGAAAAATTAAATAGACCTGTAATAGCACTTAGAGGACTTTGGATTTATCCTTATTCTGTTGTTCATTTTGATGCAGGAAGAAAAAAGTCTATAGATGCAATAGAATCTGCATTAAAAAAGGATTCAATTTTAGTTGCTTTTACTCAAAAAGATATTAGGACAGAAGATCCTAAGGCAGAAGATTTATATGAAATGGGAACTGTCGTTATCGTTAAACAAATTTTAAAGATGAACAATGGAATAACTAGGGTTTTAGCCGAAGGTATTTGTAGATGTAGAGCAAAGAAAATTTATGATGATGGTAAGTTTTTAACAGCTGATGTTGAAGAATTCTATTATGATGAAGTTGGTGAAGAAGTAGACTCTGAATTGGCAACTTTAAGAAATATGGTTGAAGTTGCATTTGAAGAATATACAGCTAAGAAAAGACATTTAGATGTTGATACAGAAATTAGTGTTCAAATCTCTTCTAATATTGATAAATTTACAAATAATGTAGCAAGTTATATAATGCGATTATCTGATGATGAACATTATGAAAACTTTAAAATTTTTGATATGAAAGAAAGACTTGAAAAGCTTTATGAAATTTTAAAAAATTCTATAGAGTTATCATTTTTAGAAGAAAGTATTTCTAGAAAGGTTTCTTCAAGACTAAATAAAAATCAAAGAGAATATTACTTAAGAGAACAACTTAATGTAATAAAAGAGGAACTTGGAGATGGAGAGGATTTAAATTCTGAATTAGATGAATATGCTAGTGCTATAATGAGTTTTGGATTTGATGAAAATATCGAAGAAATGCTATTTAAGGAAATTAGAAAACTTTCAGAAATACCTCCAGGATCTCCGGAAGGAAATGTAATTAGAAGTTATCTTGATAAAATAGTTGCATTACCTTGGAAAAAATCTAAAAAAGAAAAATTAGATGTATCTTATACCAGAAAAATTTTGGATAAAGATCATTTCGGACTTAAAGATGTTAAGGATAGAATTATTGAATCAATAGCTTTAAGAAAAATTTCAAATAATCAAAAAGGCTCAATAATTTGCTTAGTTGGACCTCCGGGAGTTGGTAAAACTTCTATTGCAAAATCTATAGCAAAATCTTTGAATAGAGAATTTGTGTCTATGCGTTTAGGTGGGCTTCATGATGAAAGTGAAATAAGAGGGCATAGAAGAACATATGTTGGAGCAATGCCAGGTAAAATTTTAACTTTATTAGAACAATGTAAAGTTAATAATCCAGTAATGCTACTTGATGAGATTGATAAGGTTTCAAATGATTTTAGGGGAGACCCTTCAAGTGCCTTACTTGAAGTTTTAGATCCTGAACAAAATAATAAGTTTACAGATAATTATATAAATATTCCTTTTGACCTTTCAAAAGTTATGTTTATAACTACTGCGAACACAACTTCTACAATTCCATCTCCATTACTTGATAGAATGGAAGTTATTCCGGTTTCTAGTTATACTTATGATGAAAAAGAAAAAATTGCCATTAATCATTTGATTCCAAAGGCATTTAAAAACTTTTCAATGACTAAGAAAATGCTTGATATAAAAGCTGATGCAGTAAGGGATATCATTCGATATTATACTAGAGAATCCGGTGTAAGAAATTTGGAAAGAATGATTGAGAAAATAATTAGAAAAGCAGCTGTGATTTTAGTTTCAAAAGAAAGTAAAAAAGTTACAGTTAATTCAAAAAATCTTGTTGATTTCTTAGGAAAGAAAAAATTCCATGATGATATTTTGGAAAAAGAAGATAAGGTTGGACTTGTAAACGGATTAGCTTGGACAGAAGTAGGAGGAGAACTTTTAACAATAGAAACTGATATTGTCAACGGAACAGGAAAAATTCAACTTACTGGACAACTTGGTGATGTTATGAAGGAATCTGCAATGACTGCAATTTCATTTGTTAGAAGTAAAGCTGATAAATTTAATATTAAAGAAGATTTTTATAAGGAAAAAGATATACACATTCACGTTCCTGAAGGAGCAGTACCAAAAGACGGTCCATCTGCTGGTATAACAATGACAACAGCAATTGTCAGTGCTCTTACAAATAGGAAAGTCAATAGACAATTTGCAATGACTGGGGAAGTAACTTTAAGAGGAAGAGTTTTAGCAATAGGAGGACTTAAAGAAAAAATCCTTGCAGCAAATAGGTATGGAATAAAAAATATAATTATTCCAAAAGAAAATGAAGTTGATATTGATGAAATTCCTGAAGAAATTAGAGAAACATTAAAAATTTATACAGTTTCTGATGTTTGTGAAGTATTAGATTTAGTTTTAGAAAAAGAGGTGTAATGTGAAAATAATCTCAAGTGAATTAGAACAAATAGCTGCGATTATTTCACAGTATCCAGATTCTAATTTAAAAGAAGTTGCGTTTGCCGGCAGGAGTAATGTTGGGAAATCAAGTTTTATAAATGCTTTCATAAACAGGAAAAATTTAGCGAGAACTAGTTCCAAACCTGGAAAAACAAGAACAGTAAATTTTTATAAAATAAATAATTCATTTAGATTAGTGGATTTGCCAGGATATGGATATGCACAAGTTTCTAAAAGTGAAAAAGAAAAATGGGGAGTAATTATTGAAACCTATCTTTCTAATAGAGAAAATTTGTGTGAAGTTATTCTTATTGTAGATATTAGACATGCTCCTAGTAAGGAAGATGTTATGATGTATAACTGGCTTTTAGAATATGGATTTAGTGGTTATGTTATAGCAACTAAAGCTGATAAAATTTCTAAAGGACAATGGAATAAACATTTAAAAGTTGTTAGAGAAACTTTAGGAATAAAGGATATGAATTTAGTTATTCCATTCAGTTCGGATTCTAAAGCAAATTTAGAGGCAGTCCATAATAAAATAGAAGAAATATTAAGCTGTGAGTAATCACAGCTTTTTTAGTCTATATTTCTTGTTAATAGTAATTAATTTAAGATTTATAATTGAATTAAAGCTAGTCCTTACTATTGACTTTTTAACCTGTTTCTTCTAAAATAGTGCTATAAATATGATATTCTTTGAAAAGGTTATTTGTTGAGGAGGAAATAATATGAAAAAAATATGGAAAAATAATTTGAATATTTTGCTACCACTTTTTGTAGTTATGTTTATTTATATTTCATTGGAAATTGGAGTTGCAATGTTTTTTGGTTATGTTATAGATTCAGCAAGTGGAGCAATAAATATGCAATTTTCTAAGGTTATGATTTATACTTTTGCTTTACTTATTACAGAGAGCGTTTTTAAATGGATTTATGAAGTTATGAGTTATAAATTTGTAGCTAAAATGTCTTTAGATACAAAGATTTACATATTTAATAATTTAATAAAACAAGATATTGAAAGTTTTTATAATAATGATGTAGGGGATAAGATTTCAATTCTTACTAATGATATTAATACAATAGAAACAGAGTATTTTAGAACATTTTTAAATTTAGTTAAATCAGGATTTTTGTTTCTTTTTGCCTTTGGGACAATTTTCTATGTTTCCTATCAAATGACGATTGCTTTAATGATATTGTCTATAATTTCATTTGTTTTTGGAAATATTCCGATGAAAAATTTAAAAACTTTTAAAGAGAAATTTTCAAATTCTCAAAGTGAATATACTGCAAGAACAAGCGAATATTTTAATGGTTATGAAACAATCAAAGTATTTGGACTGGAAAAATTTATTTCGAAAGTATTTTATAATAACTCAAAAAATGTTTATGACAAAGGACTTGCATATCAGAAAAGATATAGTTTAGTAACTATGATTTCATACTTTTTTGGAGGTTTTACATTTTTAGGTGGTTTTGTTTGTGGGGGATATTTAGCGTATAAAGGATTTATAACACTTGGACAAATGATTGTTTGTGTTCAACTTACAAATCATATTGTAAATCCTTTGATGTTTGCTATAGAATCTTATGGAAAATTTAAGTCTGTTGATAAAATATTAAATAAAATCGAAAATACTTTAATTTCAGAAGAAAATGTTGAAACAACAGAAATTAAAGACTTTAATAATAAGATTTCTTTAGAGGATGTTAGCTTTAAATATGATGATAAAAAAGTTTTGGAAAATATAAGTTTTGATTTTGAAAAAGGCAAAAAATATGCTTTAGTAGTTTTATCAGGAAGTGGAAAATCAACTTTGATGAAGCTAATTTCAAAAAGAATTAAAGCAGATGAGGGAAAAATTTGTATAGATGGAACTGATTTGGATGAAATTTCAAGAAATTCTATTATAAATTTAATTTCAACAATTAATCAAAATGTATTTCTATTCAAAGGAAGTATTTATGATAATATAACATTATTTAGTAAAGATTATTCGGAAGAAAAAGTAAAAGATGTTATATTGAAAGCTGAACTTGGTAAATATTTGGATAGATTGTATGACAAGGAATTGATTTCTGAAAACGCAAATAATTTATCAGGAGGAGAAAAACAGAGAATTTCAATTGCAAGGTCTTTGATAAAGGATACAAAGATAATACTTGCTGACGAAATTTTATCAAGTTTGGATAATGAAATTGCATTTTCAATAGAAAAGGGACTACTTGAACTTGAAAATATAACATTGATTTCTGTAACACATAGATTAATAAAGGAAAATTTAAAACAATATGACAAAATATTGGTATTAAAAGATGGGAAGATAGAAGAAAAAGGTAATTTTGAAGAACTTATGAATTTTGATTCATACTTTAAAAAATTATATACAATTTCTGAGGTTGAAAATAATTAATTATTACACTTGGGAGAATTAATTTATTTATGATAAAAATTGAAAATTTATTTTATAGTTATAATTCTTTTGAAAAAGATAGTGGTTTTTTAGGTTCTTTAAAGGATTTTTTCAAAAGAAGAGAAATAAAAAAATCTGCTATTGAAGATTTTAATTTAGAAATCGAAACAGGAGAAATAGTAGGAATTTTAGGTCCTAATGGTTCAGGAAAAACTACATTGATAAAATTGCTTACTGGAATATTAAATCCGGAAAGTGGAAATATTGAGTGTGAAGGATATATTCCTTTTAAGAAGGAAAAATCTTATCTTAAATCAATAGGTGTGGTTATAGGACAAAAGAGCCAATTAATTTGGGATTTACCTGCTGAAGAAACTCTTGAGATGTTAAGATGTATTTACAAAATAGATAAAACAAGTTATAGAAATAAATTGAATAATATGGTTAAATTATTAAATTTAGAAGATAAGCTAAGGGTTCCGGTTAGAAAATTATCGCTTGGAGAGAGAATTAAGTTTGAGATAATCTGTGCTTTAATTCATAGTCCTAAAATTTTATTTTTAGATGAACCTACGATAGGATTGGATATAACAAGTCAAAGGTCGATACATGAGTTTTTACTTGATATAAATAAAAAAGACAATGTGACTATATTTTTAACTTCTCACTATATGAAAGACATTGAAACATTGTGTGATAGGGTTATAATTTTGTTAAATGGGAAAAAGGTGGAAGATTCAAATATAAATGAAATTATAAATAAATTCTCTGCTAAAGATGAATACATAATAGAATTTAAAGATTTTATACCTGATGAATTTAATCGTTTTAAATTTTTGGATAAGAAAAAATTACAGGTAAATTTTGATGAGGCAAAATTTATATTAAAAAATGTGGATTTTTCACTTATGAAAAATATATCTTGTGAAAATAAAAGCTTTGAAGATGTAGTTTTTGATATTTTCAGCGAATGTAAAAAGGAGGATTAAAATGAGTAAATATTTACCAACTTTTTTTAATCAGCTGAATATACAATTAAGCTATAAGTTTAATTTTATTTCCAATATATTTGTTAATATATTAAGTATTTTAATTTCTATATTTACTTGGAAGGGTATTTTTGAAAGTACTTCAGTAGAAACTATTGGAGGTTTTACTAAAACTCAAATGATTTATTATATAATTATTTCAAATATTGGGATGATTCTATTTTCAAGTGAAAATGTTGTTAATATGGGGCATCTTGTTAGGAGTGGAAAGCTTACTTCCATGTTGATTAGACCATATTCTATATTAATAAATTCCTTTTTTGCATTTTTAGGAAAGAAGTTTATATTTATTGTTTTTTATGTCCTTATGTTTATTCTGTCTTTTTTTGTTAATGCAAATATAGGATATTTTTTGTTGGTGTTTTTGTTCTTTATAATAAATTTTTGTATGTTTTTTATGCTGGTTTCTCTTGTTGGAAATCTTGGATTCTATTTGATAAATATGTGGACATTAAGACCTTTAATAAATTCAGTTTACTTACTATTTGGAGGACTGCTTTTTCCTTTAAATTTATTGGGAAATAAAATTTATAAAATAGTTGATAAAAACCCATTTGCAATAGTAGGATTTAATTTTACAAGGGCTATGCAAGGAAAATTAACAATTGAAGAATTAATTTTTTATATAATTCTTTCTTTTTCTTGGTTTATTCTATTTTTTGTTCTATATAAAATTACTTATTATTTTGGACTGAAAAGATATGAGGGAATGGGAGCATAAATATGAATTTTAGATTGTATAAAAAGTTTTTATCTCATAGTTTTCAAGAGTTTTTAATTTATAGATCTACTGCAATTGTAACAATAGTTTTCGGCTTGATATTTTTTCTTGCTGAATTTATTGCAGGGGTAATTTATTTTGATTATACTGAAACAATATATGGTTGGATAAAAAATGACTATTTACTTTTAATATCAGTAGCTTCTGTAATAAGTTACGGTTATCAGTTTTTATTTACCGTTGCTCATGAAAATTTATATGAATTTATATTAGATGGAGAATTGGATTATATTTTAATTAGACCGGTAAATTCTTTTTTGTTTTACTCATTTTATAGGGTGGATTTTCCGAGTTTGATTAATCTATTTATAGCTTTGTGTTTTCAAATCTTTATGTTGACAAAATATAGTTTAAACTTAGTTTTAATAATTGAATTTATTATTTCTATTTTTTTATCAATATACTTAGTATTTTTGTTAAATCAGATTGTAATAACTATTTCATTTTGGAAAGAACATTCAAGTGCCATAATGGGAATACCGGAATACCTAATTGATTTTTCAAGCAGGCCAAAGTCTATTTATCCTAAATCAATACAGTTTGCATTAATTTATATAGTTCCTATTTTGCTGTCAATTAATCTACCTGTACTTATAGTTAAAGGGGAAGCTTCTGTTTTAAGTATATTATATATATTCTTATTCGATTTATTGGGAACTATTTTTGCGATATTTCTTTGGAAAAAAGGCTTGAAGAAATATGTATCAGCTAATTAGTTGCTATTAAAAAATAAATATTGAAATTAACTAAATCTTAATTAATAAAGTATATTTTATTTCATTAGGGTTTATCTATTATGTTGGATAGAATTATATGGTGAAAAAATAATTTTTAAAAATAAAATTGATAAAAAATATCAATTATATCTAAAAATCTATTGAAATATTTTTTTTGTTGTGCTATTATGAGTATGTTGAAAATAAAAAAATGGAGGGAATAAATTATGGTAACAAATGAAATGATGAAAAATTTTAAAGAACGTTTTGAAAGCGATTTATCAAGCAAAGTAATTTCAAATGCAATTGCAAAAAATGGTATTCAAGATAGTTCAATTAATAATGATGCTTTAAGATTTCATAATTTTAAGTTTTCAGACAGCGTAAAGAAAGCTGAAATTACAAATCAAAAGAAATCAGGACGTTGTTGGATGTTTTCAGGGCTTAATGTTTTGAGATTAAAAGTTATGGAAAGACTTAATTTAAAAACTTTTGAATTTTCACAAGTTTATCTTTTCTTTATGGATAAAATGGAAAAATCAAATAATTTCTTAGAACTTATGATTGAACATATAGATGAGCCATTAGGATCAAGGCTTATGGATAGTTTGTTAGATTTAGGAGCTGATGATGGGAACTTTTTTGAATGTTTTGATGATTTAATTTCAAAACATGGTATTGTTCCTAAGTCAGTTATGCCGGAAACTTTCAGTTCATCCGATTCAGGTGCTTTTGTTGAACAAATCAATGTAAGACTAAAGAGAACTGCAATGAATATGAGAAAAGCACATTCAAATGGAGCTTCAGTTCAAGAATTAAAGAAATTAAAAGAAGAAACTCTTTATGAAGTTTATAATATTTGTACAAAAGTTTTAGGAAAATTACCAGAAACTTTTGATTTTGAATATACAGATAAAGACGATAAATTCCAAAAGATTACAAATTTAACTCCAAAAAAATTCTATGAAGAATATGTTGGAAATTATTTTGAAAATAAAGTTGATTTAATTGAAGATCCAAGGGGCAAGTATCCATTTGGTAAAAGAATAGAATTAAAATATTTTAAATCTGTTAGAGAAGGAAATCCTGTTGCTTCTTTAAATGTTCCTCAAGAAGACATTAAAAAAGCTATAATCGCATCTATAAAAGCTGGAGAAGCTGTGTGGTTTGCTTGTGATGTTATGAAGAATTGTGATAGAAAATTAGGCATAATGGATAAAGATTTATTTAATTATGATGAAACTTTAACAGAACTTGGAGAATTTTCTAAAGCAGATAGAATCGACTATAGATATACAGATTTAACTCATGCTATGACATTTGTAGGAGTTGATTTGGATGAAAATGGAAATCCAATTAAGTGGCAAGTTGAAAACTCTTGGGGAGATGAAGTTGGAGAAAAGGGAATATTCTCAATGAGCGACTCTTGGTTTACAAATGAAAACATTTCAGCAATAGTAGATAAAAAATTCGTTGATGAAAAATGGTTAAAAGGTTTAGAAGAAGAATCTATAAAGATTGAACCTTGGGAACCATATGCAATGATGTTAAAAAGATAGTTTTTAAGGAATTACTACGGTAATTCCTTTTTTTGGATTTTTAAATCTTTATAAGACTATTTTTTATTGTCAAATTATGTTAAAATAGTTTTGAAATATTAATTAAATAGGAGGTATTTATGACTAAAGATAATTTAGATTTAAAGTTTGGAGACTATAAATATATTCGTCCAGATTTTGAAAAACTTAGAACTGATATTAGAACTTTGACTCAAAGACTTGTAAATGCTAAAACGGTTGAAGAAGCTATTGAAACGTATAATGAACTTGATGAATTAAATTCAAATGCTGACAGTATGGTTGCTTTGGCTCATGTAAAAAATTCAATAGATACTAAAGATGAATTTTATGATAAAGAAATGCAATTTATTCAAGAAAATTCTCCGAAAATTGAAGAAGTTTTAGTTGAATATATTAGAGAATTTGTAAACAGTAAATTTAGAAAAGAGCTTGAAGAAAAGTTTGGAGTTTATTTATTCCAAAAATATGAAAATTATTTATTGACTTTTAATCCTTCAATTATGGATGATTTAGTTGAAGAAGCAAAGGTTGTTATGGAATATCAAAAACTTTTATCTTCTTGTTCAAAAGAATGGAATGGGGAACAATTAAATCTTACTCAGCTTGCTAAATACTCTCAAGATTCAGATGCAGATATCAGAAGAAAAGCTACAAATCTTATTTCAGAAGTTTATGAAGAACAAACTGAAAAATTAGATGAAATTTATGATAAGGTTGTTAAGATAAGAGATAGAATGGCTAAAAAGTTAGGATATAAAAACTTTATTGAGCTTGGTTATAAAAAAATGGGTAGAGTTGACTACAATGCAAAAGATGTTGAATCTTATAGAAAACAAATTGTAGAAACTATCGTTCCTATTTGTAATAAGTTAAGAGAAGAGCAAAGGAAGAGAATCGGTTTAGATAAACTTACTTTCTATGATGAACCTATTTTCTTTAAATCAGGGAACCCTGCACCTCATGGAGAAAAAGACTGGATGCTTGAAAGAGCTGAAAAGATGTATAGTGAGTTATCTCCTGAAACAAAAGAATTTTTTAACTTTATGAAAACAAAAGATTTATTTGACTTGGATGCTAAGAGTACAAAAGCTGCAGGTGGATACTGTACTTACTTAAGAAATTGGAGAAGCCCTTTTATATTTGCCAATTTTAATGGAACAACTCATGATGTTGAGGTTTTAACTCATGAAGCGGGTCATGCTTTTCAAGTTTTCTCATCAAGAGATTATATTCCTGAATATACTTGGCCAGGAATGGAATCAGCAGAAATTCATTCAATGAGTATGGAATTTTTCACTTGGCCTTGGATGGATTTGTTCTTTAAAGAAGAAGCTGATAAATTTAGATATAAACATATAACTCATTGTTTGATGTTTTTACCTTATGGAGCATTAGTTGATGAATTTCAACATGTTGTATATGAAAATCCGGAACTTTCTCCAAAAGAAAGGCGTGAAAAATATAGAGAATTGGAAAAGAAATACTTGCCATATAGAGATTATGATGGAATAAAGGTTCTTGAAGAGGGTGGATTTTGGTTTAGACAAAGACATATTTATCAAATGCCTTTCTACTATATAGATTATACTTTGGCTCAAGTATGTGCTTTCCAATTCTGGAATAAGGATAGAAAAGACCATAAAACTGCTTTTGCAGATTATTTAAGATTATGTAAAACAGGTGGAACAAAACCTTTCTTACAACTTCTTGAAGTTGCAAAATTAGAAAATCCATTTATATATGGAACTATAAAAAAAGCAGTTGAACCAATAGAAGAATATCTAAATTCTGTTGATGCAAGTAAATTTTAAGAAAAATGTTAACTAAAAAACGCTCCGTCTGGAGCGTTTTTATATTTCAACTTCTTTTATATTTTCAATCATATTTTTATTTTCTTCTAAAATAGGATTAACTTCATTTTCTATAAATTCATCAACTTGAGAAGGACATCTTCCTATATATTTCATTGGATTAAGAACTTCATTAAGTTCATCTTTGCTTATGTCAAAGAAATCATCTTTTTCAATTAATTCTAATAGATTATTTTCTAGGCCTTTTTCTTTTACGTTTTTTCCTGCGATTTGAGAAAGTTCTCTGATTCTTTCGTGAAGTTCCTGTCTGTCTCCACCTTTTTTTACTTGATTCATCATTATGTTTTCACTTGCCATAAAAGGTAATTCAGCCATTAGATGTTTTTCGATTACTTTTTCATAGACTACCATTCCATAAACTATATTTGCATAGAGATTCAATATTCCATCTACTGCTAAAAATCCTTGAGAAATTGAAAGTCTTTTATTTGCACTGTCATCTAAAGTTCTTTCAAACCATTGTGTTGCAAAAGTTATAGATGGATTCATTACATTTGAAATAACAAAATTTGATAAAGCTCCAATTCTTTCTGATTTCATAGGATTTCTCTTATAAGGCATAGCAGATGATCCAATCTGACTTTTACCAAAAGGTTCTTCAATTTCTTTAAGATGTTGTAAAAGTCTTAAATCATTTGAAAATTTATGTGCAGATTGTGCTATATTTGATAATAAAAATAAAATCTTACTGTCAATTTTTCTTGTATATGTTTGACTTGTAACGGCAAAAACACCTTTGAAGTTCATCTCTTTAGCTATATAATTATCAAGTTTTTTAACTTTTTCTTCATCATTATTAAATAATTCCATAAATGATGCTTGACTTCCGGTTGTTCCTTTTGCGCCACGAAGTTTTAAGTTTTCCAATATGAAATTTAATTCTTCAAGATCTATAATTAAATCTTGCATATAGAGCGTTAATCTTTTTCCAACTGTTGTAGGTTGTGCAGCTTGAAAATGTGTATATGCTAAAGTTGGAAGATTTTTATATTTTAGAGCATTTTTCTTTAATAAATTTAAAACATTTATAATTTTTTTCTTTACAATTAAGAGTGCCTCTTTCATAACAATAAGTTCAGTATTATCTCCAACAAAGCAACTTGTAGCACCTAAATGAATAATCCCTTTTGCATTAGGACACTGAACCCCATAGGCATAAACATGACTCATCACATCATGTTTTACAATTTTTTCTCTTTCTAATGCAACATCAAAGTTTATATCATCTTTAAAGGCTTCAAGTTCTTTAATTTGCTCATCTGTTATATTTAGTCCTAAACTTTTTTCTCCTTTTGCAAGAGTTATCCATAATTTTCTCCAAGTTTTAAATTTAAATTCATCGGAAAAAATGTAACTCATCTCTTTACTTGAATATCTACTTGTAAGTGGATTTGAATAAATATCTTTCATAAAAACTCCTTGATAATATATTTTTTACTATCATAATATAATTTATACATAAATGACTTTTTAAATTAAAAAATGATAGGTATAAGTATAACTATATTATATCATAAATCTATTTATATTGTTATTACAAAGAGAACACAAATTTTAAAAATACTTGAAATAAGCAATAATTGAGTTTACAATATATTTATAAATATGTTATAATAAACGGAGCTTATATTTTAACTATATAAGGGAGTCTTGTTATTTGGTAAATTATTATTTTATCAAATAAATTTGCAGATTAACATTGATTTTAAATTAGGAGGTAATTTTAATGATAAATAATGAAGAAAAAAATTTAGATGATAAAGAAAAAAATCTAGATAATAGAGAAAAAATGGTAGATAATGAAGAAAAAATAAAAATAATGAGAAAGAAGAGAAAGAAAAACAGAAGAAAAGAAAATTTTATTATAATAACTGCAGTTTTTTTGGCACTTTTTATTTTTTTAGGTGGTAAGTATGCATTAGATGTTATTTATCAAAATAAGAGTCAAGTACAAAATAAAAATAATCAAAACGAGCAAAAAGAAACTTCAGATAATAACTCAAAAGAAAAGCAAAGTGAATCTGAAAAAGAAACTGAACAAAAAGATTCAAGCGGTATAGACTTTGCAGAATCTGGCAATCATATAAAGTCTGCAGATTCATACGCTTATGATACTGCAGAGATTAGAGATTATATTATGAGTAAAAAAGAATATACAGGAAAGAAAATGGTATTCTTAACTTTTGATGATGGAGTTACTCCGGGAGTTACAGACAAGGCTTTAGATATACTTAAGGAAAAACAAGTTCCTGCTACTTTTTTCGTTGTTGGTAAAACTCTAAATGATCAAGCTAAACCATATTTGGAAAGACAATTAAAAGAAGGACATGGAATTGCTATCCATAGTTTTTCTCATGATTATAATAAATTGTATCCGAAGAGGGTTCCAAATCCTGCTACTATAAAAGAAGAAGCAGAAAAAACTATGTTAAGATTAAAAGAACTTTTAGGAGATAAATTTAATACAAGAGTTTGGAGATATCCTGGTGGACATATGTCTTGGAAAGGACTTGAAAATGCGGGTAACGGAGATGAAACTCTAAAAAGTTTAGGACTTGAATGGATTGATTGGAATAGCTTATCAGGAGATGCAGAACCTCTTAAGGTAAGACCTACAAATAAAGAAGAAATGCTAAAATATGTTAAGACATCTTTAAGTTATTGGAAACAACAAAATGTGGCAGTCGTTTTGATGCATGATTCTCAAGGGAAAAATTTGACATTAGAAACTTTGCCTAGTATAATTGATTATTTTAAATCTAATGGATATGAATTTGGTATTTTAAAATAGGTGAGTTATGAATTATTTATTAACTGGAGTTTTAATTTTATTAGTTATTTTTGCGATTGTTCTGATTTTAAAACTTTTGAAAAAATCAAATGATGAAATTATAAAAGACGAAGATATTTTGAAATTAAAACTCAGTTTTTCAGATGAATTTAACAAATTGAATGAGAAATTAAATGGGAATAACGAAAAAATCTCCAATCAGTTGCTTGAGTTTAAAAATTCTACTAATGATAATATTTTAAAAGCGGGAAAAGAAAATATTGATTCTATTTTTAATTTTAATGATAAGTTAAAATCAGAGTTAAAAAAAGACTTTTTAAATCTTACGGTTGTTGTTGAGGGAAGACTTGATAAAATAAATGAAAGCGTTGAAGTAAAACTGGAAAAGAGTTTTGAAGACACTAAAAAGACATTTAGTAATGTTATGCAAAGTTTAGGAAGACTTGATGAAGCTCAAAAAAAGATGGAGTTTTTATCAAATAATGTTCAAAATCTAAATAATGTTTTGACTGACAAAAAAACTCGTGGGATTTTTGGAGAAGTACAACTGTATCAGGTTTTGTCTTCCGCTTTTGGGAATAACAGTGAAATTTATCAAAAACAATATAAACTTTCTAATGGAACAATGGCAGATGCAGTTATATTTGCACCGGAACCTGTAGGAACGATTTGCATTGATAGTAAGTTTCCATTGGAAAATTATAGAAGAATTTTTGAAGATATATCTGAAAATAAGTTGGAAAACGAAAAGAATTTTGAACAAAACTTGAAAAAACATATTGACGATATTTCTTCCAAGTATATAATAAAAAATGAGACTACAGATCAAGCTATTTTGTTTTTACCTGCAGAAGCCATATTTGCATATCTTAATGCATATATGCCTAAAACTGTTGAATATGCTTATTCAAGAAGAGTTTGGATTACATCTCCAACGACAATGATGGCGATACTTACAACAATACAAGCCGTTTCTCAAAACTTAAAGCAATCTCAATATGCGCTTGAAATTCAGAAAGAGTTAAATTCCCTTTCTGATGAGTTTGAAAGATATGCAAAAAGATGGGAAACACTGGAGAAAGATATAAACAAGGTAAGCAAAGATGTAAAAGATATTTTTACAACTTCTACAAAGATTACGAGACGATTTGATAATATAAAAAATGTTGATGTCTTTGAGAAAGAAGAAGCTGAGGAAGTTTTAAAAATTAAAGAATAAATTTTAAAAAAGTAGTGTATCAGTATAAAAATTTTTCTGAACACTACTTTTTTTGTAAATTTTTAGGCATATAATTTCAGATTGTAATAAAAACATACTATGTTTTTTGTTTATATAACTTTTAAGAGGGTAAAATATAGCGGAGTTAAAATTTTTTAGATGATTTTTCAATTTAATTAATATGATAAATTTTATTCTAATAACTTATAAATGAGATAATTTATCTTTTAATTAAACTTATCTAAATGAAAATAACTCTATAATTTTATAAATAATTTTATAAATTGAAATTATTTAATATCATGTGGAGGTTAAAATGGAGAAGAAAAAAATTGTTTCAGCAGTGTGTTTAGCAACTATGCTTTCCACAACAAGCGTATATTCAATTGCTGCTGCAGAAAAACCGGTAACTCAGACGAGTTCTCGTGCAACAAATGTATTAAAAGCATTAGATAATGATGATCAAAAAGCTTTAAAAGCAAAAGAAGCTGCAAAAAAAGAATTAACTGCTTATGCAAATAGTATTAAGGATAAAGTTAATTCAGACAACACTCTTACAACTGAAGAAAAGAAATCAGCTGTTGATAAGATAGACAAAGCTTTAGCAAGAGCTATAAACCAAGTTAATATCTTACATACTCATAAGTATGTTGATTTAATAAAAAGAGAGATGAAACAAAAGATTGGTGAGGCTTCAGTTGTTAAAAATAAAATTAAGGATATATCTAAAAAAGTTATTGATGAGGAGTTAAAGAAGCAATTTAAAATTATAAATGAAGCTGACGACTCAACAATGGAAGAAAAAAATAAAGCGATTGAAAGTGCTAAAAAAGAAGCTGAAAAAGCAAAGAAAAATATTGATAATGCGAAAACAAATACTGAAGTTCAAAAGGCAAAGAATGATGGAGTTGCTGAAATTCATAAATCAAATCCTGAGTCAAAAGTAAAAGAAACAGCTAAAAAAACTATCGACTCTGTTGCAAAAGAACAACTTGATAAGATTGTTGCTGATAAAAAAGCAAAAGAAGAAGAAAGACAAATGACTATAAAAAAAGTTGATGAAGAAGTTAGAAAAGCTAAAGCTGATATTGATAATGCTAAGACAAACAAAGAAGTTGAAGATATAAAAAATAAAGTTATAGCAAAAATTAAGAATATAAGCATTAAGCAAAAATCTGCAAAAGAAGATGCTAAAAAAGAATTAACGGATTATGCTGAAAAAGCCAAAACTAAAATTAATTCAGATTCAACTCTTACAGACGAAGAAAAGAAAACTGCAGTTGAAAAAGTAGATACAGCGTTGAATAGTGGTTTGAGCCAAATTGATTCTTCAACAATTGACGATTTTATTGATACGATAAAGCAAAAAGTAAAAGGAGAAATTGACAAAGCTGTTAATCCCGAAAACAAAGCTAAAGATATTGCAAAAAAAAGTATTGATGAGGAGTTGGCAAGGCAAAGTCAAATTATAAATGAATCCAACGATTCAACAACTGAAGAAAAAAATACAGCAGTTGAAAAAGCTAAAGATGTAGCAAAAAAATCTAAGGCAAATATTGACAATGCAAAAACAAATAATGATGTTCAAAAGGCAAAAAATGACGGAGTTGCTGCAATTCATAAAGCAAATCCTGAAATTAAAATAAAACTTGAAGCAAAAAAAGCTCTTGATGAAGCTAAAAAGAATAAAATCAAAGCAATCAATGACAATAAGAGCACAACTGAATCTGAAAAGCAAACTGCTATAGATAGAGTTAATGAAGAAACTAAAAAAGGTATATTTGGTATTGTTCAAGCTAAAACAAACAAAGATGTTGAAAATGCTAAAAATGATGCTTTAACAAAAATTAAGAACATAAAGCCTGAATCAAAAGCGAAAACAGATGCTAAAAAAGTTGTTGAAGAAACAGCAAAAGAACAAATCAAAAAAATTAATGCCGACAAAAATTCGACTAAAGAAGAAAAAGACGAAGCTATAAATAAAATAAACAATGAAGTTATGAAGGCAAAGACAGCTATTGATAATGCAAAAACGAGCAAAGATATTGAGAATGCAAAAGATAATGGAGTTAAACAAATTATGCATATAGTTGCTGATACAAACATAAAAACTCCTCTTAAAAAAGCTGTTGAAAATAAAAGTGAAACAATAAAAACAAAAACTTTTAAAAAAGCTAAAAAAGAAAAACAGGATGCTTATCTAAAAGCAATAGAGGAAGGACAAAGAGTTCTTAACAATCCTAAAGCGACTAAAAAGGACGTTGAAAATGCTAATAAAGCCATTGAACTTGCAAAGAAATCTTTAGATGGTATCAAGCAAATGGGACATAACAAGGCTAAAGACAAAACTAAAGAGAATGGTAAAATGAAAGAAAAAGTTAAAGAGTCAAACAGAACCAATGAATCTAATAAGTCAAAAAATTCAAAAAATCCTAATGGACAAAAAAATTCTAAAGGTAATTTACCGAAAACTTCTTATGCAAGTGGAATTGTTGGTTATGGGGTTTCAGTCTTAGCAAGTGTATTAGGCGCCTTCGCTATTGGCAAAAAGAGAAAAGAAGATTAATAGAGTTAATAATATATTAGATACGATATGTATTAAAAATAATTAGGTAGTATATTAAAATTTTGAAATTTGGTATACTACCATTTTTTTGCTCTTAACTTTATGATAATATATAAAAAATATATAAAAAATATATAAAAAATTAAAAATGCGAATTTTTATAACAAAGTATAAACTAAAAGGCAAAAAATGAAAAAAATTTGAAAAAAGTATTGCAATAATCGAGATGATATAGTATAATATATGGGTGCTTATATGCACATAATAGGCGTTGAAGAAATAGGTTGCTCAAATTATGGCTATTTTCCAGCCTTTTGAGGTAATTATTTCTGAGTATGTCGAACTAGATTTCGGCGACGGGTCGCCGTATTTTTTGGAAGTGAAAATGGAACACACGGATGAGTTGATACGGAAGACCTAGTTGCATGATGCCAAAACATGCGAAATAAGGAGGTAAAAAAATTGGCAAACAAGCAAAAAATCAGAATTAGATTAAGAGCTTATGATCATGAATTAATTGATAGCTCAGCACAACAAATAGTGGAATCTGCAAAGAGAACTGGTGCAGAAGTATCAGGACCTATTCCACTACCAACAGAAAAGGAAATCATTACAATCTTAAGAGCTGTTCACAAATATAAAGATAGTAGAGAACAGTTTGAACAAAGAACACATAAAAGACTTATTGATATCCTAAATCCGAATCAAAAAACTTTGGAAAGTTTAAAGAAATTAAATCTTCCAAGTGGTGTAGATATCGAAATTAAGTTATAAATCTTAGAATGATTGTAAATCAATCCGCTGTAAGTAATAGGAGGTGTACTCAATGAAGAGTATTTTAGGTAAAAAAATTGGAATGACTCAAATTTTTACTGAAGATGGAACAGTTGTTCCTGTAACAGTTGTTGAAGCGGGCCCTATGTTCGTTACACAAGTTAAAACTGTTGAAACTGATGGTTATAATGCAATCCAATGTGGATATGTAGACAAAAAAGAAAAGAAGGTTACAAAACCTCTTAAAGGACATTTTGATAAAGTTAGTGTTGGATATAAGAGATTTGTAAGAGAATTCAGATTAAACGAAGGCGAAACTTTTGAAACTGGTCAAGAAATTAAAGTTGACTTATTTGCCGAAGGAGATAAAGTTGATGTTATTGGAACTTCAAAAGGTAAAGGTACTCAAGGTGCTATAAAGAGATGGAATTACGGAAGAGGCCCTGAAGGACATGGTTCTAAATCTCATAGAGTTGCCGGAGCTAGAAGTGCAGGTACTTATCCAGGTAGAGTTCTTAAAGGTAGAAAAGCAAGTGGAAAAACAGGAAATAAAAAGAGTACTGTTCAAAATCTTGTTGTTGTAAAAGTTGACGTTGAAAAGAACCTAATTCTTGTAAAAGGTGCTATTCCGGGACCTAAAGGTGGTTTAGTAACAATTAGAGAAGCGGTTAAAAGATAGTTTAAGGAGGATAAATAATGCCTAAGGTTAATGTTTATAACCAACTTGGAGAAGTTGTTGGTGATATAGAGTTAAACGAAGCTATTTTTGGTATTGAAGTTAATGAACATGTTGTTTATGAAGTAGTAAAAAACCATTTAGCTAACAGAAGACAAGGCACTCAATCAGCTAAAACTCGTGCAGAAGTGCGTGGAGGTGGAAGAAAGCCTTGGAGACAAAAAGGTACTGGTCGTGCTAGACAAGGTAGTATAAGAGCTCCTCAATGGAAAGGTGGCGGAGTTGTATTCGCACCAAAACCAAGAAGTTATAGATACTCAGTTCCTAAAAAAGTAAGAAGACTTGCTATGAAATCTGTTCTTTCTTCAAAGGTTCTTGAAGGAGAATTAAGAATTTTAGATGCTTTAACAATTGATGCATTCAGCACAAAGAAAGCAAAAGAAATTTTGAAAAATTTAAGTTTAGAAACAAAGACTATGATAGTTTTACCGGAAGGAAATGATATGATTATTAAATCATTTGCTAACCTTCCTAAAGTTGAAACTGTTGTTGTAGATTATATGAACGTTTATGATTTAATGAGATTTGATAATCTTGTAATCGTAAAAGATGCCTTATCAAAAATTGAGGAGGTGTATGCATAATGACAGCATATGATATTATTATTAAACCGGTTGTAACTGAACGTTCAATGGAAAATATGGAATCAAAAAGATACACTTTCAAAGTTGATACTAGGGCTAATAAATCAGAAATAAAAAAAGCTGTAGAAACAATTTTTGGTGTAAAAGTTAAACAAGTAAATACAATGAATATTACTGGTAAGAAAAAAAGAATGGGAGCTAATGTTGGCAAAAGACCTGATTGGAAAAAAGCCATTGTTACTCTTACAGAAGATTCTAAAGAAATTGAATTTTTTGAAAGTATTTAATATAGGAGGTAATATTAATGGCTATTAGAAAGTATAAACCAACTTCTGCCGGTGTGCGTGGAATGAGCGTTTTAACTTTTGATGAAATAACTAAGACAAAACCTGAAAAGTCTTTATTAGTTTCTTTATCAAAATCAGGCGGAAGAAATTCATTAGGTAGAGTTACCGTTAGACATAGAGGTGGCGGTGCTAAAAGAAAATATAGAATAATAGATTTTAAAAGAAATAAAGATGGAGTACCTGGAAAAGTTGCTTCTATCGAATATGATCCAAATAGAACTGCTAATATAGCATTAATCCATTATTTAGATGGAGAGAAGAGATATATCTTAGCTCCTGAAGGATTAAAAGTTGGAGATAAGATAGAATCAGGCGAAAATGCTGATATCGTAATTGGTAATGCATTAAAATTAAAAGATATTCCGGTTGGTACAAATGTCCATAATATTGAGTTAAAACCCGGAAAAGGCGGACAACTTGTTAGAAGTGCGGGTTCTGAGGCTCAATTGATGGGTAAAGAAGGAAGATTTGCACAATTGAGATTACCTTCAGGTGAATTTAGATTGATTCATTTGGAATGTAGAGCTACAGTTGGTCAAGTTGGTAATTTAAGTCATGAACTTATAACTATAGGGAAAGCCGGAAGATCAAGACATATGGGTAAGAGACCTCATGTTAGAGGATCAGCGATGAACCCGGTAGATCACCCTCACGGTGGTGGGGAAGGTAGAACTCCTGTTGGACGTCCAGCACCTTCAACTCCTTGGGGTAAACCAGCTTTAGGACTTAAGACTAGAAAGAAAAACAAAAAGTCTAATAAGTTCATAGTAAGAAGAAGAACTAAAAACTAATTAAGGAGGAAAACAAATGGGTAGATCTCTTAAAAAAGGACCATTTTGTGATGATCATCTTTTAAAGAAAATAGACGCATTAAATAGTGCAGATGAGAAAAAAGTTGTAAAAACTTGGTCAAGAAGAAGTACAATTTTTCCACAATTTGTTGGACATACTATAGCTGTGCATGACGGAAGAAAGCACTTACCAATATATATTACTGATGATATGGTAGGACATAAACTTGGAGAGTTCGTTCTAACTAGAACTTACAGAGGTCATGCCGGAAAAAATGAAAAAAATAGTAAAGTAAGATAATAGATAAGGAGGAGATAACATGCAAGCTAAAGCAATTGCAAAATATCAAAGAATTTCACCTCTTAAAGTAAATTTTATTTGTAGAGAAATAAGAGGAAAGCATGTAGATGAAGCTTTATCTATTCTAAGATTCACTCCTAAAGCGGGTGCTAGATTATTAGAAAAGGTATTAAAATCAGCTGTTGCTAATGCAGAAAATAATCATAATTTAGATAGAAAAGACCTTTATGTATTAGAAGCTTATGCAAATGATGCTCCAGTTATGAAAAGAT
The DNA here is from genome assembly GCF_035282565.1 of Parvimonas sp. D9. Lineage (NCBI taxonomy): Bacteria > Bacillati > Bacillota > Tissierellia > Tissierellales > Peptoniphilaceae > Parvimonas > Parvimonas sp. D9. The sequence continues at coordinate 73,599 of NZ_JAYKBM010000001.1, forward strand.
GGAGACCAAAAGCTAAAGGTTCAGCTTACCCAATTTTGAAAAGATCAAGTCATATTGGTGTAACGGTAGCAGAAAGATAGTATAAGGAGGATAAAAAATGGGTCAAAAAGTTAATCCTCATGGGTTAAGAGTTGGAATAATAAAAGATTGGGACTCAAGATGGTTTGCCGATAAAAAAGAATTTGGTAATTTATTAGTAGAAGACCACAATATTCGTAAACTTGTTAAAAAAGAGGTTGCTCTTTCAGGAGTACCTAAAGTTGAAATAGAAAGATCAGCAAATAGAGTAAAGGTTACAGTTTTTACTGCTAAACCCGGAATGGTAATCGGAAAATCAGGTGCTGGTGTTGAAGAATTAAGAGTTAAGATTGAAAAATTAACTGGTAAAAAAGTAATTGTTAATGTTGAAGAAGTTAAGAGACCTGATTTAAGTGCTCAATTAGTTGCTGAAAACATTGCTGGACAATTAGAAAGACGTGTATCTTTCAGACGTGCTATGAAACAAGCTATGCAAAGATCTTTAAAAGCAGGAGCAAAGGGTATTAAAACTGCTGTTTCCGGTAGACTTGGCGGAGCTGATATGGCAAGAACTGAAGGATATTCTGAAGGAACAATTCCTCTACAAACTTTAAGAGCAGACATTGAATATGGATTTGCTGAAGCTGATACTACTTATGGAAAGTTGGGCGTAAAAGTTTGGTTATATAAAGGAGAAGTTCTTCCAGGAATGAAAGCCGCAGTTATTGAAGAAAGACCTGCAAAAAAAGACAGAAGAAATAAAAAAGACAATAAGAAAAGATTTAATAAAACTGGTGCTAAGAAAGAAGCTTAGTTACTGGAAGGAGGAAAGAGTCTATGTTAATGCCTAAGAGAGTAAAATATCGTAGAGTTCATAGAGGCAGAATGACTGGTAAAGCTCTAAGAGGAAATACAATTTCTTATGGAGATTATGCAATTCAAGCATTAGAACCTTGCTGGATGACTGCAAACCAAATTGAATCTGCAAGACGTGCGATGACAAGATATATAAAAAGAGGCGGTAAGATCTGGATTAAAGTATTCCCTGATAAGCCTGTTACTAAAAAACCTGCTGAAGTAAGAATGGGTTCTGGTAAAGGAGCTCCTGAGTACTGGGTAGCAGTTGTTAAACCAGGTAGAGTATTGTTTGAAATGAGTGGAGTTCCTGTTGATGTAGCTAGAGAAGCTATGAGACTTGCTGCTCATAAGTTACCTGTAAAGACTAAATTTATAACTCGTGAGATGAAGGAAGGTGAAGCTAATGAAAATTAAGGAAATTCGCCAAATGAATGATAGTGATTTACAAGCAAAATTAAAGGATTTAAAAGTAGAATTATTTAATTTACGTTTTCAATTAGCCACTGGACAATTAGAGAATCCTATGAGAATTGGTGGCATTAAAAAAGATATAGCTCGTGTTAAGACTATTATCAGAGAACGTGAGCTTAATGCTGGAAAGGAGGCTTAATACTATATGGAAAGAAATAGTAGAAAAGTCATAATAGGAAATGTAGTTTCTAATAAGATGGATAAGACTATAGTTGTAGAAGTTGCAACTTTTGTATCTCACCCACTTTATAAAAAACAAATGAAAAAAACTACAAAATTTAAAGCACATGATGAAAATAATGAATGTTTAATTGGTGATAGAGTTAAAATTATGGAAACAAGACCTCTTTCTAGAGAGAAGAGATGGAGACTTGTTGAGATACTTGAAAGAGTAAAATAATTTTCATCTGGAAAGGAGTATCGTATGATTCAAACAGAAAGTCGTTTAAAAGTTGCTGACAACTCTGGCGCTAAAGAACTTCTTGTTATTAGAGTACTGGGTGGTACTAATAAGAAATATGCAAAAGTTGGCGATATAGTAGTTTGTGCTGTTAAAAGTGCTACACCAGGTGGAGTTGTTAAAAAAAGTGACGTTGTAAAAGCGGTAATCGTTAGAACAACAAATAGTATAAAAAGAAATGATGGAAGCTACATTAGATTCGATGATAATGCAGCAGTAATTATAAAAGATGATAAAAATCCAGTTGGTACAAGAATTTTTGGTTCAGTTACAAGAGAGCTAAGAGCCGGTAACTTTATGAAAATTATATCTCTTGCACCTGAAGTATTATAATAGGAGGTGTTAGAATGAAAATAAAATCTGGAGATACTGTTATTGTAATTGCAGGAAAAGATAAAGGAAAAACTGGAAAAGTACTTAAAACTTTAGTTAAAGAAAACAGAGTAATAGTTCAAGGAGTAAACATTCAAACTAAACACAAGAAAGCTAAGAGTCCTAAGGATGAAGCTGGTTTAATCAAAATTGAGGGAAGTATTGATGTTTCAAATGTAATGTATTTTGATACTAAAGTAAATAAACCTTCTAGAATTGGTTATGCTCTTGAAGGAGATAAAAAAGTTAGAATCAGTAAAAAAAGTGGTTCAAAAATAGATAAATAGTTGAAAGGAGGAATCTTAAGTGACTTCCAGAATGCAAGTTAAATATAAAGAAGAAATAGTTTCTGCTTTAATGGAACGTTTTAAATATAAAAATATTATGGAGGTTCCTAAATTAAATAAGATTGTTATCAATATTGGTTTAGGTTCAGCTAAAGATAATCCAAAAGTTTTAGAAAGCGCTTTAAGAGATTTGGAAATTATTTCAGGTCAAAAGCCTGTAATAACTACTGCTAAAAAATCAATTGCTAATTTCAAATTAAGAGAAGGTATGAAGATTGGTACTAAAGTAACTCTTAGAGGGGAAAAAATGTATGATTTTCTAGATAGATTAGTTAATATAGCTCTTCCACGTGTAAGAGACTTTAGAGGTGTTAGCGCTTCAAGCTTTGATGGTAGAGGAAATTATGCATTAGGTATAAAAGAACAATTAATATTCCCAGAAATCGTATATGATATGATTGATCAAATAAGAGGAATGGATATTATAATAGTTACTACTGCTAAGACTGATGAAGAGTCAAAAGCACTTTTAGAGCTATTAGGAATGCCTTTTAAAAAGTAGTAGGAGGAAATTTAATGGCTAAAAAATCAATGGTACAACGTGAATTAAAACGTCAAAAGTTAGTTGAAAAATATGCTGCAAAACGTGCAGAATTAAAAGCCAAAGGGGACTATGTTGGATTAAGCAAATTACCAAGAAATGCTTCTCCAACACGTTTACACAACCGTTGTAAAATAACTGGACGTCCTCATGGATACATTGGAAAATATGGAATCAGCCGTATTGTATTCCGTGAATTAGCTTACAAGGGAGAAATTCCTGGCGTTAAAAAGGCTAGTTGGTAATATTAGATAAAGGAGGAAGCTTATATGATGACTGATCCTATAGCAGATATGCTTACAAGAATTAGAAATGGTAATAACGCAAGACATTCATCTGTTGAAATACCTGCATCAAAAATGAAGAAAAATCTTGTACAGATTTTATTAGATGAAGGTTTTATTGAAGGATATAATGTAATTGAAGATGACAAACAAGGAATCATCACAGTTGACTTAAAATATGGAAAAAACAACGAAAAAGTTATTTCAGGACTTAAGAGAATTTCAAAACCGGGTTTGAGAGTTTATGCTAGAAGCCACGAAATTCCTAAAGTTTTAGGAGGACTTGGAATTGCAATTATCTCAACATCAAAAGGAGTTGTAACTGATAAAGTTGCTAGAAAAGAAGGTATTGGTGGAGAGGTTCTTTGTTACGTTTGGTAACATTTTAAGGATTAAAACTAAGGAGGTAAACCAATGTCAAGAATTGGATTAAAACCAATTGTTGTTCCTGCTGGAGTTGAGGTAATCTTAGGTGGAGAAAACTTTGTTGAAGTAAAAGGACCTAAAGGAAAATTAAATCAACAATTAAGCAGAGAAATGAACATTAAAATGGAAGGAAATACAATAAGTATAGAACGTCCTTCCGAAATAAAAAGACATAAATCACTTCATGGTTTAACAAGAACATTACTTGCTAACATGATTGATGGTGTTTCAAAGGGATTTACTAAAACTTTGATTATTGAAGGAACTGGATATAGAGCAGCAAAATCTGGAAAGAAATTAACTTTAAACTTAGGATATTCTCATCCAATTGAAGTAATGGATCCGGAAGGTATTACTATTGAAGTTCCTGAACCAACAAAAATTGTGATTAATGGTATTGATAAACAAAAACTTGGAAACTTTGCAGCAAATATTCGTTCTTATAGAAGACCGGAACCTTATAAGGGTAAAGGTGTTAGATATGAAGGTGAATATATCAGACGTAAAGTTGGTAAAACTGGTAAATAGGAAGGAGTGAAATTTAATGTTAAAGCAAATTAACAAAAATGAAAATAGAAAAGCAAGACATGCTAGAGTAAGAAAAAAAGTTTCTGGAACTCCTGAAAAACCAAGATTAAATTTATATAGAAGTAATACTAATATATATGCTCAAATTATAGATGATACTAAAGGTGTAACTTTAGTTTCAGCTTCAACTTTAGATAAAGAATTAGCTTCATTAGAATCAAAATCAAATAAAGAGGCTGCTAAAGCTGTTGGTCTTGCAATTGGTAAAAAAGCGATTGAAAAAGGCATTACAGAAGTAGTTTTTGATAGAAGCGGATATTTATATCATGGAAAAGTTAAGGAATTAGCTGAAGGTGCCAGAGAAGCTGGACTTAAATTTTAGTATCAGGAGGGTAATTAATGGAACTTTTAATTAAAGAAGTAGAAGGATTAGAATTAGAAGAAAGAGTAGTTGCCATCAACCGTGTTACTAAAGTAGTAAAAGGTGGTAGAAACTTTAGATTTAGTGCTCTTGTAGTAGTTGGAGATGGTAATGGACATGTTGGTGTTGGTATTGGAAAAGCGCTTGAAGTTCCTGAAGCTATCAGAAAAGGTGTACAAGACGCTAAGAAACATGTAATTAGAGTGCCACTTGTAAATACTACAATTCCTCATGAAATTGTTGGGGTTTTTGGAGCAGGTAGAGTTTTATTAAAACCTGCTGGAGCCGGTACTGGAGTTATCGCTGGTGGTCCTGTTCGTGCGGTTTGTGAACTTGCAGGAATTAAAGATGTTAGAAGTAAATCTTTGGGAACTACTAATGCTAGAAATATAGTTAATGCAACTATGGAAGGGTTAAAGAATCTTAAAAGAGCTGAAGATATAGCTAGATTAAGAGGAAAATCCGTAGAAGAAATATTAGGTTAAGGAGGGCTTTTAAAATGGCAAAGCTCAAAATAACACTTAAAAAGAGTAAAATTGGTAGAATAGAAAAACATGTTAAAAATGTTGAAGCTTTAGGTTTAAAAAAAGTTGGTCAAACAGTTGTTAAAGAAGACACTCCATCAATTAGAGGTATGATCAATCAAATTAGTTTTATGCTTGAAGTTGAAGAAATTTAAGGAGGTATAAAGCGTGAAGTTACATGATTTAAGACCTGCTGAAGGTGGAGGCTCAAAGGCAAGAAAAAGACTTGGTAGAGGTTACGGTTCCGGACTTGGTAAGTACGGTGGTAAAGGACGTGACGGTCAAAATTCAAGATCAGGCGGTGGAGTAAGACCTGGATTTGAAGGTGGACAAATGCCACTATTTAGAAGGCTTCCAAAAAGAGGTTTTACAAATATTTTTGCAAAAAAATATGCAGAAGTAAATGTAGAACAATTAAATATTTTTGAAGATGGTACAGAAGTTACTGAAGAATTAATATTTGAAGTTAATTTAGCTAAAAAGGCAAAGGCAAAAGATGGTGTTAAAATTTTGGGTAATGGAGAATTAACTAAAAAGTTAACTGTATCTTGCAGTAAATTTACTAAGAGTGCTGTCGAAAAAATAGAAAGCACTGGAGGAAAGGTAGAGGTGATCTAGTATGTTCAAGACTCTATCAAATGCGTGGAGAATAAAAGAAATCAGAAGTAAAATGATTTTTACGCTATTGATGATTGTTGTTTATAGACTTGGTAACATTATTCCTATTCCTTTTATGGATAAAAATGTTGTTAATAAACTTATGAGCAGTAATGCTGGAGGTTTAGTGAATCTATTAGATTTACTTGCCGGAGGTAGTTTAAAACAAATGAGTGTTTTTGCTCTTAGTATTTATCCATATATTACAGCATCAATAGTTGTTCAACTTCTTACTATTGCATTTCCAAGACTTGGAGAAATTGCAAGAGATGGAGAAATGGGTAGAAAGAAAGTTGCAAAATATACTAAAATAGGAGCAGTAATTCTTGGAATTTTTGAAGCTATGGCAATAGCAAACGGATTATTTGCTAAGGCAATAGTTGCTAAAGGATATATTCAATCAGCATTAATTATTACATCTTTATTGGCTGGTTCAATGTTTTTAGTTTGGTTAGGTGAAATAATTACTGAAAAAGGAATTGGTAATGGTATCTCAATTATTATCTTCCTTGGAATAGTTTCAAATTTACCGACACAAATCGGAACCTTTATTTATGGAATTATGACTGGAACAGTTGGAATTTTGACAATAATAGGAATTGTGCTAGCAGCTGTTTTAATAGTTGTAATAGTTGTACTTATAAATGAAGGTGAAAGAAAAATAACAGTACAATATGCTAAGAAAGTCGTTGGAAGAAAGATGTATGGTGGACAAGCTACTCACATTCCTGTAAAGGTTAATATGAGTGGTGTAATGCCTGTAATCTTTGCATCATCTTTGTTGGCTATGCCACAAACTCTTTCATTGTTATTTTCTGGTGGAACTCCAAGTTGGATTAGTTCGTATTTAACTGTTGAAGGCTCAGTTGGTGTATATGTATATTCAATAATGAATTTTATATTAATAATATTATTCGGATTCTTTTATTCATCAATTCAGTTTAATACTGTTGAATATGCAAAAAATTTACAACAGTATGGTGGCTTTATTCCTGGAATAAGACCAGGAAAACCTACTGGAGAATATTTACAAAAAATATCAAATAGAATTACTTTCTCAGGTTCTATTATATTAGCATTAGTTGCTTCAGCTCCAATAGTTCTTTCTCGTTTGAGTGGAATGAAAATAAATTTTGGTGGAACATCAGTTATAATTATAGTTGGTGTTGTAATTGAAACAATGAAACAAATAGAATCTATGATGTTGATGAGACACTATAAAGGTTTTTTAAATAAATAGTTTATAGGAGATAAAATATGAGACTAATTTTGTTAGGACCCCCTGGAGCAGGAAAGGGAACTCAAGCGTCAAGTATCGTTGCGGAATATGGAATAACTCATATTTCAACAGGAGATATTTTTAGACATAATATTAAAAATGAAACAGAGCTTGGGAAAAAAGTAAAGTCTTACTTAGACAAAGGTCAATTAGTACCTGATGAACTTACTATTGATTTAGTTTGGGATAGACTTTCAAAGGAAGACTGTAAAAACGGATTTTTATTAGATGGTTTTCCAAGAACAATTAATCAAGCAGAAGCCTTACAAAAAGGATTAGAAGAAAGAGGTCTTAAACTAGATAAAGTTATTAACATTGATGTTGATAAAAATATTTTAGTAAAGAGACTTTCAGGAAGAAGAGTTTGTAAAAACTGTGGAGAAACTTATCATATAGATAATAAACCAACATCAAAAGATGGAGTTTGTGATAAATGCTCAGGCGAAGTTATTCAAAGGGCTGATGATAATGAAAAAACTGTATTAGATCGTATAGAAGTATATGAAAATCAGACTTTTCCACTAATTGATTTTTACAAGAATTTAGGATTGATTTTAACTGTTGATGGTACTTTGTCTATTGAGGATGTCTTTTCACAAATTAAGGAGTCTCTTTCTAAAAATGTCTAACATTTTGGAGAGTATACTATGGATCTAAATTTTGATTTTAAAGTAGGTCAGGTTGTAAAATCACTTAAGGGCCGGGACAAGGGCGAAGTAATGATCATAGTTGAGGTGGTAAGTTCATCATTAGTAAAAGTTGCTAATGGAAGTAACAGACCTCTTTCTAAACCTAAACTTAAAAAGTCAAAGCATTTGCAAATTTATAATGACGTGCTTAAAGATTTTAGTTTGAATCCATTATCATTTAATGATTCTAATTTGAGAAAATTATTAAAATCATATATACAGGATAATGTAGAAAAATAGGAGGTTCTTTAAATGTCCAAAAAGGATGTTATAGAAGTTGAAGGAACTGTTATTGATGCTATGCCGAATACTATATTTAAGGTTAAACTTGCAAATGGTCATGAAATAACAGCTCATATATCAGGAAAATTAAGAATGAATTATATAAGAATTCTTCCGGGTGATAAGGTATTGGTTGAACTTTCACCTTATGATTTAACAAAAGGAAGAATAACTTGGCGAAACAAGTAGCATAGGAGGGACTTAAATGAAAGTAAGACCATCAGTGAAAAAAATGTGCGAAAAGTGTAAAATCATCAGAAGAAAAGGTAGAGTAATGGTGATTTGTGAAAATCCAAAGCACAAACAAAAACAAGGTTAATGAAGATGGAGGTGTAGGTAACAGTGGCAAGAATTGTAGGTGTCGACTTACCAAGAGAAAAAAGGGTAGAAATAGGTTTGACTTATATCTATGGTATAGGTAGAAAGACTTCAAATGATATTCTTAGAAATGCTGGAATCAACCCAGATACAAGAGTTAAAGATTTAACTGAAGCTGAAGTTGCTTTAATAAGAGCTGAAATAGATAAATATCTTGTTGAAGGTGATTTACGTAGAGAAATCGCTATGAATATTAAGAGATTAAGAGAAATTAACTGTTACAGAGGAATCAGACATAGAAGAGGTTTACCTGTAAGAGGACAAAATACTAAAAATAATGCCAGAACAAGAAAAGGTCCAAAGAAAGTTTCTGGTACAAAAAAAGGTAAATAAGGAGGGATTTTAATTGGCAATTAAGAAACAAAAAGCTCGTGTTAAAAGAAGAGAGCGTAAAAATATTGAAAAAGGACAAGCTCATATCGTTTCTTCATTTAATAACACTATGGTAACTCTTAGTGACTTAAATGGTAATGTAATTTCTTGGGCTAGTGCTGGACAATTAGGCTTTAGAGGATCAAGAAAATCTACTCCATTTGCTGCACAACAAGCTGCTGAAGAAGCTGCAAAAAAAGCTATGGAACATGGACTAAAAGTTGTAGAGGTTTATGTTAAAGGACCTGGATCAGGTAGAGAAGCTGCTATTAGATCATTACAAGCTACTGGACTTGAAGTTAGTTTAATTAAGGATGTTACTCCAATTCCACATAATGGTTGTAGACCACCAAAGAGAAGAAGAGTGTAATTGTAAACTTTTAAAGGTATTTAAAAGTTTCAATATGAATTAGACTAAGGAGGATAAAGTCTATGACAGAAGATTTAAATACAAATATTGAAGTTTTAGATATAGATCTTGAGAAAAACTATGGTAAATTTGCTATAATGCCTCTTGATAGAGGATATGGTACTACACTAGGGAATTCCATGAGGAGAGTGCTTTTGGGTTCTCTTCCTGGATCTGCCATAGCAACTGTGAAGATTGATGGTGTTGGACATGAGTTTACAACTATTAAAGGTTCGATTGCTGATGTTCCTGAAATATTAATAAATATTAAAGGAATTGCATTAAAGAAATTTAATGATGAACCTGTAATATTAGAATTGAATGTGAAAGGTCCAAAAGTTGTAACAGCTGGAGATATTTCTGAAAATCAAAATGTTGAAATAGCTAATAAAGATCATTATATAACAACTCTTAATGAAGAGGGAGAAATTAGAATGGATTTGTTGGTCTTAAATGGTAAAGGCTACAGAGTTAGTGACTTGAATAAGGAATATTGTGATATTAATTCAATAGCGGTTGACTCTTCTTTTTCTCCTGTAAAAAAAGTAAACTTTATCGTGGGAAATACCAGAGTTGGACAAAGTATAGATTTTGATAAACTTGAAATTGAAGTTTGGACAAATGGAACAATAACTCCACAAGAGGCTCTTTCAACAGGTGCTGGAATTTTTATAGATTACTTAAGTCTATTTAGATCACTACCAGATATTAATCTTGATAATTCAAGTATAAAAGATGGTAAAATTTTAGATGCTAACGGTGTTTTATCAAAGAGTGTTGAAGAATTAGATTTATCCCTTAGAAGTTTTAACTGTTTGAAAAGAGCAAATCTTGATACAGTTAAAGACATTATTTCACAAGATATAGAACAACTGAAGAAAATTAAAAACTTTGGTAAAAAATCTGTAGAAGAAGTAGTAGATAAAATACATGAATTAGGATTAAAATTTTTAAATGAAGAATAAAAAAGAGGAGGTAGTACTTTGGCTAATTTAAGAAAACTTGGACGTAGAGCTGACCATAGAGATGCGATGCTTAGAAATCAAGTTCAATCTCTTATTGAAAACGGAAAGATTGAAACTACGTTAACAAGAGCAAAGGAAACTAGAAGAGTAGCTGAAAAAATGATAACTCTTGGTAAAAAAGGAGATCTTCATTCAAGAAGACAAGCCTTGGCTTATATTTATAAGACTGAAACAGTTCATAAGCTATTCGAAGAAATTGCTCCACTTTATAAAGAAAGAAATGGTGGATATACAAGAATATTAAAGCTAGGACCTAGACAAGGGGACGCAGCTGAAATGGCGATTTTAGAATTAGTAAAATAATTGCTTAAAAGCTAATATTAGATTTTAATAAAAGTTTACTAAAGGCACTGAAAATTCAGTGTCTTTTTTATGAGAAAATATATTGGATAACTCAAAAAATATATTCTAATTGATAAACGATAAGTGTAAAAATAAAAAATTTATTTACTAATCTTAGAAAGTTTTTAGGACTTTTTATTATGATTTCTTGTAATTTATAGCATTTTGGAGTATAATTATAGTGATATATTTTTTTAAAAATGGAGTTTTATGTATATGGATAATATTATTTATTTTGATAATTTTGCAACTACAAGTTTGAATGAAGAAGTTTTTGACTCAATGAAGAATTTTTTAATTTATAATTATTCAAATCCTTCATCTCTTTATGAATTTTCACAAAAGTCAAGAGTTGCTATTGAAAAATCAAGAGAAAATATTTCTAATTACATAAATGCGGATAAAAATGAATTGTTTTTTACATCAGGAGGAACTGAAGCAGATAATTGGGCTTTTATAGGAATGACTTTGTTTAAAGGGAGAAAAAACGGTCATATTATATTAACAGCCTTTGAACACTCTGCAATTTTAGAAACTGCAAAATTTTTGAAAAATAGAGGTTTTGATGTTACTTATATTTTTCCTGATAGAGATGGTTTTATAGATGCAAAAGATGTGACTGATGCTATAAGAGAAGATACTTTTTTAGTATCTGTTATGTATGTTAATAATGAAGTTGGAACTATTCAAGATATAAAGAAGATTTGTAGTTTTGTCAAGAAAAAAAATCCGAATATAGTTTTTCATACAGATGCAGTTCAAGCTTTATCAGAAATAAAAATTGATGTAAAAGATTTAAATGTGGATTTACTTTCTGTTTCCGGTCATAAAGTTCATGCACCTAAAGGAATAGGTGCATTGTACATAAAATCCGGGACAGAAATTGAAAATTTTATATTTGGCGGGAGTCAAGAGCGATCAAGGCGTGCAGGAACTGAAAATGTTGCAGGGATTGTAGGTTTTTCAAAAGCTATAGACATTTTAAGAGATTCCAGAGAGAAAAATGTTTCTAAAAGATTTGCTTTAAGAGAGTATTTTTTAAAAATCCTTAATGAAAACTTTAGTAGATTTAATATAAATGGTTCTCTTGAAAATAGATATTCCGGTAATATTAATATTTCTTTTCCCGAAGTAGATAAGGAAATGCTAATTATGAGTATGGATTTTAGAGGAATTTGTATTTCCGGAGGATCTGCATGCAGTAGTGGTGCTGTTGAAAAATCTCATGTTCTAGATGCTATGGGAATTGAAGAGGAATTAAAAAATAGCGCTGTTAGAATTAGTTTTGGTGAAAATAATACTTTTGAAGAAATAGATGAGTTTATTTTAGCTTTAAAAGAAATAATTGATTAGATGGAGGTAATATGTTAGATTTTAATTTAATTTTAAATATTACTATAAAAATTTTAGTTTCTATTTTGTTAATTGTTGGAATTTATGTATTCATCCAATTTTCAAATAAAAAATTAGAAAATGAAGATAAAATAAGGTTTAATAAGTTTAAAATTTTAAGAATAGTGTTATATGGGTTATCAGTATTTTTTATGATTTTTTTATTTAAGAATTATTCAATTTTAAGGATAACTTTAGTTACATTTTTGGCATCAGTTGTTATTGCATATATTTTAAATCCATTTATGAAGTTTTTTGAGAGAAAAAACATAAAGAGAATATATGCTATAATACTTATTTATATTATAATTGCTCTTGCTATTTTTGTTTTGGGGATAGGAATATTTCCTAGTACATTTAAGCAATTTAAACATTTATTGTTTTCTTTGCCTGATTTGGTCAAAAATTTTGTAGATTATAGTGACAGTATTAGAAAAAGTTTATTTACAGATACACCTTTTATTAATAATATGATAAGTAGTATAAATGGTCAACTTGTAAAAATTGCTAATACATTATTATCGTCTTCAGCATCTTGGGTAACGGGAATGGTTGCAGGCATTTCCGGTTTTATAGCAGTGATTATTCAGCTAATTTTAATTCCTGTAATAACATTTTATTTATTGCTTGAAAAAGATAAAATTTTAGAAGCAATAAGTAAAAGAGTACCTGATAGGTATGAAAATTTTTTAGTAAGAATTTGGAGAGAAATAGATGAATCATTATCCATGTTTGTAAGAGGTAGAATTATAATGGCTATATTTGTAGGAGTAGCTACTATGATTTATCTAATGCTTTTTGGAATTGAGTTCTCTTTTGTAATTGGAGTTATAACATGTGTGGCAGATATTATTCCATATATAGGGCCATTTTTAGGTTTTGTACCCGCTGTTTTACTTGCATTGTTCAAAGGTCCATTTACTGCATTTTGGGTTGCAGTACTGTTTTGCTTTGTTCAATGGCTTGAAAATAATATCTTAGGTCCAAAAATACTTGGAGATAGTACAGGAATGCACCCACTTATAGTTTTGATATTATTGATTATTGGTGGAGGAATGTTTGGCGTTTTAGGTATGATTTTCTCTGTACCGGTTGCTGCGGTTATAAAGATAATTTACAAACACACCAAGCCATATGTAAAAAAATATTTGTATAAAGATAAAATTGACAACTAAGAGGGATATATGAGAAGATTAGGATTAAATGAAATTAGAGAAGAATATTTGGAGTTTTTTGAGAGCAAAGGACATTTGCGTTTGAAGAGTTATCCTTTAATTCCAAATAACGATAAAAGTTTATTACTTATAAATGCAGGAATGGCTCCGTTAAAAGATTATTTTACCGGAGTTAAAAAGATGAGTAAAAATAGAGCTACTTCCAGTCAAAAATGTATTAGAACAGCCGATATTGACAACGTTGGAAAAACTCAAAGACATGGAACTTTTTTTGAAATGTTAGGAAATTTTTCTTTTGGAGATTATTTTAAGAGAGAAGCTATAACTTGGGCTTGGGAATTTTTGACAGAAAAGCTTGAAATGGATAAAAATTTATTGTCTGTAACAGTTTATGAAGAAGATGATGAAGCTTATGATATTTGGAGAAATGAAGTTGGACTTTCAGCTGAAAAAATTCAAAGACTTGGAAAAGAAGATAATTTCTGGGAATTAGAAGTTGGACCCTGTGGCCCATGTTCCGAAATTATGTATGATAGAGGAGAAAAATATACAAATCCGGATGATAGATTTATGGAAATTTGGAATTTAGTTTTTACTCAGTTTAATAAAGATAAAGACGGGAATTATCATAGATTAGAACATCCAAACATTGATACCGGAATGGGACTTGAAAGACTTACTCTAGTTTTAGAAGAAAAGGACAATATATTTGAGATAGGCTTGGTTGATACAATAATAAAGAAAATAGAAGAAATTTCAGGAGTTAAATATAAATCAAATGAAATTTCTGATATTTCCATAAGAGTAATTGCAGATCATGCTAGAGCTATGACTTTTTTAATCTATGATGGTGTAATTCCAAGTAATGAACAAAGAGGTTATGTTTTAAGAAGACTAATAAGACGTGCAGCAAGACATGGCAAATTGTTGGGAATTAAGGATAATTTCTTAGTAGATGTTTCAAAAGTTGTTATGGAAGCATATAATACGGAGTATCCTGAATTATTGGAAGATAGTGAAAGAATTTTTAAGATTTTAAATGCTGAAGAATCTAAATTTCAAGAAACAATAGAACAAGGTTTAGGTATTTTAAATTCTTATATAGAAGATGAAAAATCAAAAAATTCTAAGATTTTATCCGGAGATAAAGCTTTTAAATTGTATGATACTTATGGATTCCCATTGGATTTGACAAAAGAAATTTTGGAAGAACAAAAAATGACAGTTGATGAAGAGGCTTTTAATAAAAATATGGAAAAACAAAAAATTAGAGCAAGACAAGGAAGAAATGTTTCATCAGCGGGTTGGAGTGAAAAAAATACTGACTATTTAAAATCATTGGAAACTACTGAATTTTTAGGATATACAGAAAATGTATGTATTGGGAAAGTTATAAAATTATTTAAAGATGAATTGGAAGTTTCAATTTTAAATCAAGGAGATAAGGCACTTTTAGTATCTGATAAAACTGTTTTCTATGGAGAAGGTGGTGGACAAGTAGGAGATGTCGGAATTATAGAAGGTAAGCATTGTAAACTTAAGGTTTTAGATACTAAGAAAAACAAAAATAATGGAATTTTCCATAGTGTAGAAGTTATTGAGGGAAGTGTTAAGTTAAATGATGAATTGATATTTAAAATAGATGTAAATAACAGACGTGATATTATGAAAAATCACTCTGCAACACATCTTTTACATCAAGCATTGATTGAAGTTCTAGGAAATCATATTAATCAAGCAGGTTCGTTAGTAGATGCAAATAAATTAAGGTTTGATATCACTCATTTTGAAGCTATAAGTCCAGAAGATTTAAAAAGAGTGGAACAAATTGTAAATGATAAGATTGCTTTAAATCTTGAAACAATTATAAAAGAAGTGCCTTTAGAAGAATCTTCAAAAATGGGAGCTATTGGTCTTTTTGAAGATAAATATAAAGATATTGTAAGAGTGGTTTCATTTGGAGGTTGGTCAATAGAACTTTGTGGTGGAACACATGTAAAAAATGTTAGCGAAATTCAAATGTTTAAAATAATTTCTGAATCAAGTGTTGCTGCAGGAGTTAGAAGAATTGAAGCTATAACAGGAAGAAAAGTTTATGACTATCTAAAGAAAACTGAAAATCAAATTGAAGAAGTTTCAAATGTATTAAAATGTAAAAAAGCCGAAATGGTTTCTAAAGCGGTTTCTATGGTTGATGAAATTAAATCATTGGAAAAGGAATTAAAAGAAATTAAATTAGAAATAACTTTGAGCAGTTTAGACTCTTTTATAGCTGAAAAGAAGGAAATAAATGGAATTTCATTCATAGCTAAAAAAGTGGAATTTGAAAATCAAAATGATTTGAGAGATTTAATTGATAAATTAAGAGATAAATTGGGTACAAGTGTAATAGTATTTGCCAATGTTTATCAGGGAAAACTTACCTTTACAGTTGGAGTAAGTAAAGATTTGAATGCAAGAAAAATTAATGCAGGAAATATTGTTAGAGAAATTGCTAAACTTGTTGGTGGTAACGGTGGTGGTAGACCGGATATTGCATCAGCTGGAGGTAAGGACTTAGATAAAGTTGATTTTGCTTTGAAACAGGCAGAAGAGATTTTAAAATCTCAATTTTAAAATAGGAGGGATTATATGTCAAACGAATTTAATGAAACAATGAGAATTGAAATACCAAATGATAAGAAAAGTATTAAGGAAATAATAAAAATCGTGTATTCAGCACTCGAAATTAAGGGATATAATCCTAAAAACCAAATTATAGGATATATTCTTTCAGGGGATCCTACTTATATTACTAGCTATAATAATGCTAGAGGTTTAATTAGACAAGTTAGTAGAGATGAAATACTTGAAGAATTTTTAGAAAATTATATAAAAGATTAGATTTTTCCCGGCAAATTGTCCGGGCTTTTACATAATGCAATTAAAAGAGGTATTTATGAATAGATATATGGCTTTAGATGTAGGCGATAGAACTATAGGAGTAGCTGTTAGCGATCCTTTGTTTATTATGGCGGAAGGCTATAGTACAATTTTTAGGGAAAGTATTGAGAAAGATTTAGAATCTTTAAAAAACATAATTGTTAAAGAAAATATAATTAAAGTTGTTGTTGGACTTCCTAAGAATATGAATAATACAATTGGACCACAAGGCGAAAAAGTTTTATCTTTTGTAGACGAGTTGAAAGATTTTTTAGTTAAAAATAGTTTTGATATAGAAATAGTTATGCAAGATGAAAGACTTACAACCGTTAGCGCTGAAAGAATTTTAATTGAAGGAAATATGAGTAGAAAAAAGAGAAAAAAAGTGATAGATAAAGTCGCTGCCACTTACATTTTACAGTCATATTTGGATAGAAAATAGGAGTGATATTTTGGAGCGTTTTGAAGCTTTTGACGAAAATGGGAAAAAAATTATTTTTGAATTAGTTGAAACTTTTGGTATGAATGATAGTGAATATGCAGTTTTAAATTCGAATAATGATGTAAATACGTATATTTTGAAAATTATATATGATAAGGATGGAAACATTAATCTGGAAGGTATTGATGATGATGAACTTTCCGATGCGATAGAAATTTATGAAGAGTTAAAGTCAGAAAAAGAAAAAATTTAGAAAAGGAGAATTGTTATGGAAGTAAAAGATATGAAAAAATTGTTAGTTGAAAACAACTATAAGATTACTAAACAAAGAGAAATTGTTTTTAATGTTTTAAACGAAAACAAAGGTAATCATTTAAGTCCTGAAGAACTACATGAAATAGCAAGTAAATATGACAAAGATTTGGGAATTGCTACAGTTTACCGTACTCTTGTTATTTTTGATAAGATGAATATAGTTCATAAATTGGATTTTGATGATAAAAGATACAGATATGAAATAATAAGAGATGATGACAAACATCAACATCATCATCTTTTATGTAAGGATTGTGGTAAGATAATTGAAGTAGAAGAAGATTATTTAGAAACTTTGGAACAAATAATAGAAGAAAAATACAAATTTAAAATTATAAACCATGATTTAAAATTCTATGGAAAGTGTTCAGATTGTTCAAATCTTGAAAAAAAGTAGGGTATTGTTGTGGTGCAAAAAAATAAAAAGAAAACTTTAAAGATGATACCCTTAGGAGGCGTTGGTGAAATAGGTAAAAATATGTCTATTTTGGAATATGATGATGAAATTATCATTTTGGATTGTGGTATGACTTTTCCGGATGATGATATGCCAGGAATAGATATTGTAATTCCCGATATTACCTATTTAATGAAAAATATTGATAGGGTAAAAGCACTTTTTTTGACACATGGACACGAAGATCACATCGGAGCCGTCCCATATATACTAAAAAAAATAAATGTACCGGTTTATGGAACTAAATTGACTTTAGGGCTTGTTGAAAGTAAACTGCAGGAACATAATATTAGTAAGGAAAATTTGCACTTGGTAAATGCAGGAGAAACCGTAAAAACTAAGCATTTTTCTGTTGAATATATAAGAGCATGTCATAGTATTCCTGACAGTGTAAGTTTCGGAATAAAAACGCCGGTCGGGAATATTATTTTTACAGGAGATTTTAAAATTGATTATACGCCTATTGATGGAGATAAAATGGATTTACATCGTATTGCTCAATGGGGAATGGATGGAGTTATGCTCTTATGTGCAGACAGTACCAATGTTGAAAGACCCGGTTATACTCTTAGTGAAAGTTCCGTCGGCGATACCTTTATAGAACTTTTTAGTAAAGCTTATGGAAGAATTATTGTTGCGACGTTTGCATCTAACTTACATCGTGTACAACAAATAATAAAAGCTGCAGAAAAATTTAAACGAAAAGTTGCAGTTTCAGGACGTTCTATGGTTAATGTTATTAAAGTTGCTACTGAACTCAACAAATTAGAAATAAAAAAAGGAACTCTTATTGACTTAAAAGATATTAATAAATATGATGAATCGGAAATTGTGCTTTTGATGACAGGAAGCCAAGGTGAGCCTATGAGCGCATTAAACAGAATGGCTTATGGTGAACATAGAAAACTTGTATTGACTGAAAATGATACCGTAATTATTTCAGCATCACCAATTCCCGGAAATGAAAAAATCTTTTTTGGACTTGTAAATCGCCTTGTTGAAATGGGAGTTAAGGTTATTCATTCTTCTCTTGCAGATGTTCATGTTTCAGGTCATGCTTGTCAGGAAGAATTAAAGTTAATTCATACTTTAGTAAAACCAAAGTATTTTATTCCAGTTCATGGAGAATCAAGACATTTAAAAAGACATGCAAAATTAGCTGTCGAGATGGGGATGCCTGAAGAAAATATATTCATAGGAAGAAATGGAACTGTTTTTGAATTTAATTATAAGCAAGAAGGTTTTATATCCGGCACTGTTGAATCCGGAAATATTTTGGTTGACGGTCTTGGAGTTGGTGATGTAGGTAGTGCAGTTTTAAGAGATAGAAAACATCTATCAGAAGATGGTATTATAATCGTTATGGTAGTTCTTGAAAAATCTACTAAAGAAATAATTTCAGGACCTGAAATAGTTTCAAGAGGATTTATCTACGTAAAAGAAAATTTAGATCTTGTTTCTGAAATGAGAAAAGTTGTTGAAAACACCTTGAATATTTGTAAGGAAGATTCTATAACAGATATTGGAACTATGAGATATAATATAAGGAAAGATCTAAATTCTTATATCTATCATGAAATAAAAAGAGGTCCAATGATTATTCCTATAATTACAGAACTTTAGGAGGGATTATGAATATTTATAATAGTATTTTAACTTTTTCAAATGATTTTAAAAATTGTGATGAAGTTAAAGAATTTAAAAAATTAAAGAAAAAGATTGATGAAAATCCTGAAAACAAAAAAATTATAGATGATTTTCATAAGAAATTATATGATTATCAAATTGCAAAACAAAATGGAGAAGATGTTGCTGAAAAAGAAAAGCAATTAAATGAATTGAACTCTATTTTGATGAGCAATTCTGAAATATCAGAATTTATGGCTGCTGAAGTTAGGATTTCAACTATAATGAATGATATTGTAAAAATGTTAGAAGAAACAATAGCGGAATAATGGAAATAGTTGCAAATTATGTTTCTGAATATATCAGGAGTTTAGAACAAAGTAAAGAGCCTATATTAATTGAAATGGAAGAATATGCTAGCATAAATAAAGTGCCAATTATAGAGGTAGAAGTTGCCAGATTTTTAGAATTTTTGGTAATGTTAAAAAAGCCAAAAAGAATATTAGAGATTGGAACAGCAATTGGCTATTCATCTATAATTATGAATAGAGCTTATCCTGATTCTATTATCACAACTATTGAGATTGATGAGGAAAATTTTTTAAAAGCTAAAGAGTTTATAAAAAGAGCAGGTTGTGAAAAGAATATTGATCTCATATATGCCGACGCAAATGACGCTCTAGATTTTATTACAGACGAATATGATATGATTTTTATGGATGCAGCAAAGGGACAGTATATAAGTTTTTTTGAGAAATCCATTGAAAGATTAAATCATGGAGGAATATTAGTTTCTGATAATATTTTATTTAGAGGTCTTGTTGCAAAAGAGAAAAATAATATAAGAAGAAAAAATACAATAGTTAAAAGATTGAAAGAATTTTTAAAAATTATAACGAATAGTGATAAATTTTCAACTACTATAATACCAATAGACGATGGTATGGCTATATGTTATAAAAAATAGACTAAATATAAATGGGAATCCGATTTTCTTGGATTCCTATTTAATAGTTAAAGGAGAAAATAATTAATGAAAGAAGTTGAACTATTAGCCCCCGCAGGGGATATAGAAAAATTAAAAATGGCAATTATCTATGGGGCAGATGCAGTTTATCTTGCAGGTGAATCATTCGGTTTAAGAAAAGCATCTAAGAATTTTACAGTTGAACAACTAAAAGAAGCTACTGATTTTGTTCATGAAAGAGGTAAAAAAATATATATAACAATGAATATTATTCCTCATAATGATGATTTAATAGGTCTTGAAGAATATGTAAGAATTCTAGTTGATATAGGTGTAGATGCATTAATCGTTGCAGATGCTGGAATATACACTGCTGTTCGTTCTGTAAGTAAAGATATTGAAGTACATATGAGCACACAGGCGAGTGTTACAAATTATAGAACTGTAAAATTTTGGTATGATTTAGGTATTAAACGAATTGTAATGGCAAGAGAATTATCTTTAGAAGAAATTAATTTAATACATAAGGAAGTACCTGAAGTTGATATTGAAGCTTTTGTCCATGGTGCAATGTGTATTTCATATTCAGGAAGATGCTTATTGAGCAACTATATGTGTGGAAGAGATGCAAACAAGGGAGATTGTGCTCATGCTTGTAGATGGAAATATAATTTAGTTGAAGAGAGAAGACCAGGAGAGTATTATCCTATTGAAGAAACAGAACAAGGAACTTTTATATATAATAGTAAAGATTTATGTATGTTGGATTCTCTTGAAGATGTTATCAAAGCAGGAGTTCATAGTTTAAAAATTGAAGGAAGAGTAAAGACTCAATACTATGTTGCAACTGTTATAAGAAGTTATAGATTAGCTCTTGATGCAATTAAAAATGGTACTTATACAAAAGAAATGGCAGAAAGACTTTTACTTGAGATTAAAAAAGCAAGTCATAGAGATTTTACAAAGGGATTTTACTATAAAAAGCCGGATGAAAATGATCAACTTTACAATTCAAGCTCATATATAAGAACTTATGATTTTGTTGGACTTGTTTTGGACTATGATAAGGAAACAAAAATTGCAACTATAGAGCAGAGAAATAGAATTTTTGTTGGAGATGAAGTTGAAATTTTCGGACCTAGAGATGGTTTTGAAACTTTTAAAATAGAAAAAATGTATGATGATAAAGGCGAAGAAATAGATGTTGCTCCAAGAGCAAAACAAATTATAAAAATGCCTTTACCATTTGAAGTAAAGCCTTGGGATATAATTAGAAAGCAATTATCTGATGAATAAATTCAGGAGAAATTTATGATTGAACTAAAAAGAATTCAAAGAGATGAATTAAGACGATTATATGATATAGAATATTCAAGTAAAACACCTAAATGGAAAGAATATGATGCTCCATATTTTGATGATTTTGAATTTAAAACTTATGATGAATTTATTCTATCAAGCGAAATAGAATTCTTTTTGGGAGAAAGAGTAAAAGGAATTTATTTTAACGATATTCTAGTAGGAATAGTTTCAAAATATTGGGAAAACGAAAAAACTAGATGGCTTGAAATAGGAATTGTAATTTTTGATGATAATTTCTGGAGTAAAGGAATCGGCTCGAAGGCACTTTCGTTATGGATAGATGAAATTTTTAATACTGAAGATAATTTAGAACATATTGGTTTGACTACTTGGAGCGGAAATATAGGAATGATGAAATGTAGCTTAAAAATCGGTATGATACTTGAAGGAAGAATTAGAAAAGTTAGATACCATAATAATATATTTTATGATTCAATGAAGTATGGAATTTTAAAAGATGAGTGGGCAAAACAAGTTAAGAATTAATAATAATTGTAAATTTATAATATACGATAACATAAAAATTCGATGATAACCGGTAAAATTTTTTAAAAATAGTTTACTTTTGTTGTGTTTTATGTTATACTTATCAAGTACTGTTGCTATGTTTATGGAAACTCCGACCTTTACATTGCTACGGTGAATTATATTTTAGGAGGTAGTTATAATGATAACTAAAGAAGACAAATTAAGAATTATTGATGAATTTAAAAGAAGTGAAGGAGATACAGGTTCTCCGGAAGTTCAAATTGCATTATTAAGTTTCAGAATTAAATATTTAACTGAACACTTAAAAGAACATAAAAAAGACCATGCTACAAGAAGAGGTTTATTCAAATTAATCGGACAAAGAAAAGGTCTTTTAAAATATCTTAGTAATGTTGATATCGAAAGATACCGTGAATTAACTAGTAAATTACAAATAAGAGGATAATTATTAAAGGGCGATTTATTCGCTCTTTATTTTTAGAAGACCATAGGAGGATTAAATGGTTAGAGAATTTATATATGACTTAAGTGGTAGAGAACTTAAAGTTACAATAGGAAAAGTAGCAGAACAAGCAAATGGATCTTGTCTTGTACAATGTGGAGAAACAGTTGTTTTAGTAAATGCTTGCGCTTCTAAAGAACCTAGAGAAGGAGTTGACTTTTTTCCATTAAGCTGTGATTTTGAAGAAAAACTTTATTCAGTAGGAAAAATTCCTGGTGGATTTATTAAAAGGGAAGGACGTCCAAGTGAAAAATCAATATTAACTTCCAGACTAATAGACAGACCGTTACGTCCACTTTTTCCGGAAGGATATAGAAATGATGTTCAAGTTATTGCAACAGCATTATCAGTTGAACAAGATAATCAACCTGATATACTTGCAATGATAGGTTCTTCTATTGCACTTACAATTTCAGATATTCCTTTTAACGGACCTACAGGATCTGTTAATGTTGGATATGTTGATGGGGAATATATTATAAACCCGACAATTGCACAAAGAGAAAAATCAAGACTTAATATTACAGTATCAGGAACAAAAGATGCTATTATGATGGTTGAAGCAGGTGCTGATATTTTAAGTGAAGAAGAAGTTTTAAATGCAATTCTTTTCGCACATGAAGAAATTAAATCAATTTGTAATTTTATCGAAACAATTAGAGAAGAAATAGGTAAAGAAAAATCTGAAGTTATTATAAAACAAAGAGATGAAGATTTATTCAATGCAATTATTGAATTTGGTAAAGAGCAAATTATTTCTGCTCTTAGAACTCCAAATAAAATGGAAAGAGAAGAAAATTTAGATAATATTACAAAAGAAATTTTCGAAAAGTTTTTACCTGATTATGAAGATAAAAAGGGAGAAATTAATTCCGCTATAGAATCAGTAATCGTTGATGAAGTTAGAAGATTAATAATAGAAGACGGCATTAGACCGGATGACAGAGAACTTGATGAAGTTAGAAAGATTTCTTGTGAAAGAGGACTTTTACCTAGAACTCATGGATCAGGTTTATTTACAAGAGGACAAACTCAAGTTTTAACTTTAACAACTTTAGGAGCTCCCGGAGAAGTTCAAGTTTTAGATGGAGTTATTGATGAAGATGATAAGAGATATATGCATCAATACAATTTTCCACCATTTAGCGTTGGAGATGTTAGACCTTTAAGAAGTCCGGGAAGACGTGAAATTGGTCATGGTGCTTTAGCTGAAAGAGCTTTAGTTCCTGTTTTACCAAGTGAGGAAGAGTTTCCATATACAATGAGATTAGTTTCAGAAGTTTTATCTTCAAATGGATCAAGTTCACAAGCAAGTATTTGTGGCTCAACACTTTCATTATTGGATGCAGGTGTTCCTATTAAAGATTCTGTTGCAGGTATCGCAATGGGACTTATAAAAGATGAAAAAACTAATAAAATTGCCATTTTAACCGATATTCAAGGTTTAGAAGATCATTTTGGAGATATGGACTTTAAAGTTGCTGGTACTAAAGATGGAATCACTGCTTTACAAATGGATATTAAAATTGATGGTATTAGTAGAGAAATTTTGGCAACTGCACTAGAAAAAGCTAAAAGAGCAAGACTTCATATTTTATCAATTATGAATGACTGTATAGCAACTCCAAGTGAAGAAATGTCAAAATATGCTCCAAAGATATTTACTATGCAAATTTTACCAGAAAAAATTAGAGAAGTAATTGGACCTGGTGGAAAAGTTATCAATAAGATTATTGATGAAACAGGAGTTAAAATTGATACTTTTGATGATGGACGTATTGCAATTACAGCTGATTCAAGAAAGAATGGTGAAAGAGCAATAGAAATGATTAATGAAATTGTTAAAGAAATTGAGGTTGGAGAAATTTACAGTGGTGTAATTACGACAATCACAAATTTTGGAGCATTCGTTGAACTTATTAAAGGTAAGGAAGGCTTACTTCATATCTCAAATATGACTCACGAAAGATTAAATAAAGTCGAAGATTTATTTAAAGTTGGAGATGTAGTTGAAGTTAAAGTAATAGAAATTGACAATCAAGGAAAGATTAAATTGTCAAGAAAAGCCTTACTTGAAAAACCTAAAAAAGAAAAAGAAGAAAAATAAATAACAGAAATAGGTCAATATTCTAATTAGATTAGGATTGACCTTTTTTATTAAAATCTTATGATTGGAGGATTTGAATATGGGAAAAATAGTTTATAGTGCATTACAGCCTTCAGGTCAACTAACAATAGGAAATTATTTAGGTTCTATAAGAAATTTTAAGAGTTTACAAGATCAATATGAATGTTTTTTTAATGTTGCAGATTTACATTCTATAACTGTACCACAAGAACCTAAATTACTTAGAGAAAGAACATTGGACTTAATGGCTATATTTTTAGCATCAGGATTAGAACCTGATAAATCTACTCTTTTTGTTCAGTCACATGTACCTCAACATGCTGAATTATCTTGGGTTTTAAGTTGTATGAGTTATATGGGACAGCTTAATAGAATGACTCAATTTAAAGAAAAATCACAAAAATCTGAAGAAAATCTAAATGCAGGTTTATTTACTTATCCCGTTTTAATGGCTGCAGATATTTTACTATATCAAACAGATTTAGTTCCTGTTGGTGTTGATCAAAAACAACATTTAGAACTTGCAAGAGACTTAGCCGAAAGATTTAACAATAGATATTCAGATACTTTTGTAGTTCCTGAAGGAATAATTGGAAAAGAAACTGGTAAAATTATGAGTCTTAAAAATCCTGAAAAGAAGATGAGTAAATCTGATGAAGATGTTAATTCATTTATATTACTTCTTGATGATGAAGAAACTATCAAGAGAAAAATTAAAAAATCTGTAACTGATAGTCTTGGAAATTTCGATTATAATGATGAACAAAAAGGACTAAAAAACTTAATAAATATGTATATTGCTTTTAGTGGAAAAACAAGTGATGAAATTGTGGCAAAATATAAAACTGAAAATTATTCGGTGTTTAAAGAAGATTTAGGACAATTAATTGCAGATAGTTTAAGACCGCTAAGAGATAACTACAAAGAATTTATTTCAGATAAGGCATATCTTGAAAAAGTTATGAAAGAAGGAGCAGATAAAGCATCCTATTATGCAACTAAAACACTTAGAAAAGTTTATAAAAAAGTTGGTTTTTTACCAAGATAAAAAAGAGACAGAAAATTTTATATTTTCTGTCTCTTTCTTTTAATTATTTATAGTCTTCTACAATCATTCTTGCAAGTTCATGTGGATTTCCACATCCTGTTGTAATTATAGTATCTTTATCTTTAAATGTTTCAAATATATAATCTCTTGCTTCTTCAAATGTTTTTAGGTATATAGCATTTACTCCGTTTTTATTTAGTTTTTCAACTAAATCTATTGAATGAATAGTAGGATCGAATTTTTCTCTTGCAGCATAAATCTCAGTAACAATAACTTCATCACAATCATCAAAACATTTTGCAAAGTCATTTAATAAAGCTTTTGTTCTTGAATAAGTATGTGGCTGGAAAATACACACAAGTCTGCCTTCTTTATGTTCTGCAATAGAACTTAAACAGCTTTTTATTTCTTTTGGGTGATGACCATAATCGGTAAGAATAGTAGCTTTTTTACCATTACCGATTACTCCATAAACTTCCATTCTTCTGTGTAAATTTTTATATTTTGAAATAGCATTCTTAATATATTCAACATCTATTCCTGTTTCATAAGTTGCTATAATCGCAGCAGCTGCATTGTAAATATTATGTCTTCCTATTATATTTAAACAAAAATGATGTTTTCCGAATTTTTCATTTTCAATATCAAAACAAGGATGTCCGACTTTATCAAAACTTATATTTGTAATGTTATAAGTAGCATTTTCATTATTTATACCAAATGTAATAGTTTCTCCTTTGATATGTTCTAATAGGGGAAGACAGTTAGGGTCGTCAATATTTATTATAGCTTTTGAATTTTCATCCAAGTTTTTCATATATCCTATAAATGTATCTACAATATGATCCAAGTTTTTATAGAAATCTAAATGATCTTCATCTATATTTAAAATAATAGCCATACTAGGATAATAGTGAAGAATATTAGCCTTAAATTCACATGCTTCAGTTACAAGATAATCTTCATTTCCACACAAAACATTTCCATCAATTTCATCTAAATTTCCACCAATTAAAATTGATGGGTCAAATGGAGAATTAATTAAAATTTTTGAGATCATACTCGTTGTTGTACTCTTTCCGTGTGAACCGGAAATTGCAATGGAATGGGTATAATTTCTCATTAAGGCACCTAAAAATTGTCCTCTTGTTACGCAAGGAACTCCAATTGATTTTGCTTTAATTAACTCTTCATTATCCGGTAAAATTGCATCTGTATATACAATTAAATCAGGATTTTCAATATTTTCCTTTTTTTGACCTATAAATATTTTTGCACCATTTTGTTCTAATATTTGAATTTCTTTAGAAGTATTTCTGTCACTTCCAGAAATACTATATCCTTTTTTTAAAAGTAGTTTAGCAATTCCACTCATACTAATTCCACCAATACCGATGAAATGTATATTTTTGTATTTTTTATCATTAAAATCAAATTTAAACATAATAACTCCATTCAAAATAATATAATCACTGTAATTATAACATAAAAAATATATATATGCCAAATTTTTTATGAAAATTAAAAAATGGGAAAAAACTTCCCATTAATATATATATTTACTTAAACAGCAAATACATTATTTCTTTGTAGGTAGCAACATAAGTTTTTGAATTTTTACATACTACGTTATCTAAAACTAAAGTACCACCATACCATGCTTCAAAATCATCGTTATATTCATCATAATATCTACTATATGGGAAGTTTGGTGAAATACCAGATACTTTTAAAGTTTTAAATCTTGTTACTGCGCTATTATTATATTCATTATAAACTTCATCTGTGTCATCAGGTATTTCAGCATATTCATCACAATCTAAATCACAAATCATAGAAATTTCATCTTTATCTACAATTGTAAAAAAACCTTTTTTAAATTCAATTTCTAATTTTCCATTTTCTAGTTTTCTAACTCTATATTCTTCTTTAATCCCATATTCTTTACCTGATTTAGTATTGCTGTGTGTAGGTTCAAAATGTTCACTTGCCGTTACTATATTGAATCCTAATCCCATTGATAAAATCAATGTACAAACTATTAAAAATTTTTTCATATTAACCTCCGTTGTTATACCTTTTAAAATTAATATTACGCGTTTATTCAGCAATTAAGTTATTAAATATACTTTCTTACAACATCATTATACTGTTTTAAAAAATATTTGTCAATATATATTAATAATATTTTTAAAATGCTTAACTTTATGTTATAATTAATGTAGTTTTACGCCGTATGGTAAAACTATAATAATTTCAGCATAATAACAATGAGTTATAGTAAGGGAAATATGCTATAATTAATATAGTTTTACGCCGTATGGTAAAACTATGATAAATTCAGCATAATAACATTAACAGATAAAAAGAATTAATTTAATGGTTTTTGTGATAAAATATATTTTGGAGAATAAAATGAAAAAAATACTTTTAATCGACGGTTCAAGTCTTATTTTTAGGGCTTTTTATGCGATAAGAAATTTAACAACTAAAGATGGAGTTTTTGTAAATGGAGTGTATGGTTTTTTAAATATGTACTACAAAGCATTGGAATTAATAAATCCTACTCATATTTTTGTAGCTTTTGATAAGGGTTCAAAAACTTTTAGACATAATGAGTTTGCAGATTATAAGGGAACTCGTGATAATGCTCCTAATGAAATAACTTATCAGTTTGGAATTTTAAAAGATTTACTATCTTCTATGAATGTAAATTATTTGGAGCTTGATGAATATGAAGCAGATGATATTATAGGAACAATTGCAAAACTTGCTCAAAAAGAAGGCTTTGAAGTAGATATTTTTACGGGAGATAGAGATTATTTACAATTAGTTGATGATAATATTCTTGTTTATTTGACAAAAAAGGGTATTAGTGAAATTAAACTTATGAATACAGAATCAATTTTAGAGGAATATGATCTTTCTCCTAAACAACTGATTGATGTTAAAGCTCTTCAGGGAGATAGCTCCGATAATATACCCGGAGTTAAGGGAGTTGGAGAAAAAACTGCATTAAAATTAATTCAAGAATATGGTAATCTTGAAAACTTATATGAAAATATAGATAATCTTAAAGGAAAATTAAAGGAAAATCTTGTTAATGAAAAAGATAAGGCTTATTTAAGTAGATATCTTGGAGAGATTTTTTTGAGAGTTCCTATTGAGAGAAATATTGAAGATTTTGAAATTAAAGATGTAAATTATAATGAATATCTTAAAAAGTTAGAAAAATTAGAATTTAATAGTATTATAAATAAGCATTTTAAAGATATAAAAAAAGAAAGTACAGTAAAATCAAATCAAAATATTGATTTTGAAGTAATTAATTTTTCAGAAATTTTTGAAAAGATAAAAAATGATGATGAGATATCAATTAAATTTTTCTCTGATAAAGGGTATATCTATAGGAAGAAATTTTATATCGGAATTTATTCGAATTTTAATAAGAAAGCTTATATTTGTAAAGATTTTAAGCTATCAGATTTTGAAAAGTTTTGTAATTTAGATATAAAGATAATTGGTTATGATATAAAGGAAGAATTGTTTTTTGCATTAAAAAACAATTTAGAATTTAAAAATTATGAAGATGTAATGATTTTAGAATATTTAATTGACTCTAATAAAGGAAATTATGATATTCTAAAAGTTAGTAATGAATTTTTAAATCTAGAAATTTTAGATTTAAAAGAAATGCTTGGAAAAGGTAAAAATAAGAAGACTTTTTTTGAATTGGAAGAGGACATTATTTTTAAATTTATTTCACAAAATGTATTTGCAATTTCAGCTTTATATGATATTTTTATAGAAAAAGCTAAAGAAAATAATCTGATTTCATTATATGAAAATGTTGAAAAACCTCTTGTTAAGGTTCTTGCAGATATGGAAAAAACAGGAGTTTTAGTAGATAGAAATAAGATTATTGAGTTAAATGAGGAATATTCAAAACTTGCATATTTGTATGAACAAAAAGTTTATGAACTTGCAGGAGAAGTTTTTAATTTGAATTCTCCAAAACAGCTTGGTGTAATTTTATTTGAAAAAATAGGATTACCTGTAGTAAAAAAGACAAAAACAGGATATTCAACAGATGTTGAAGTTTTGGAAAAATTATCTAAAAAGCATGGAATTGCAGATTATATCTTAAAATATAGGTCTTTGAATAAATTAATTTCAACTTATCTAGATGGTATATTGGAATATATTATGGATGATGGCAGAGTCAGAACGTCATTTAAACAGATGATTACCGCCACAGGAAGACTTAGTTCAGTAGATCCTAATTTACAAAATATTCCAATAAGGAGTGAAGAAGGAAAAAATATTAGAAAAGTATTCGTAGCAGATAAAAACAAAGTTTTTATTGATGCGGATTATTCACAAATTGAACTTAGAGTTTTAGCTCATTTATCTAAGGATTCGGTTATGATTGATTCTTTTAAAAATGATTTGGATATACATTATAAAACTGCAAGTGAAGTTTTTGGCGTGCCGATTAATGAAGTTACTGATAATCAAAGACGAAGTGCAAAAGCTGTAAATTTTGGAATAGTTTATGGGATAAGTGATTATGGTCTTTCAAAGGATTTGAATATTACCAGAAATGAAGCAATGCAGTATATTGATGGATATTTGAATACTTATCCTAGTATAAAAAGTTATATGGAAGAAATAGTTAATAAAGCTAAGAAAGATGGTTTTGTAACAACGATTTTGGATAGAAAGAGATATATTCCGGAAATTAACTCCAAAAATTTTAATATTAGAAGTTTTGGAGAGAGGATTGCTTTGAATACTCCAATACAAGGCAGTGCAGCTGATATCATAAAACTTGCTATGATTAAAGTTTATGAAAGACTGAAAATTGAAAAAGTTAATGCGAAGTTGATTTTGCAAATTCACGATGAGCTTATAGTAGAATGCGAAGAAAGTGAAAAAGAAACTGTTAAGAAGATTTTAAAAAATTCTATGGAAAATGTATATAAATTGGATTTACCGTTGAAAGTCGATATTTGTGAGGGGAGAAATTGGTATGAGTCGAAATAAAAAATTTATTGTTATCACAGGACAAATTGCCAGTGGTAAGAGCAGTCTAGCCGAGCTGATTAAAGAGAGGAACGAAAATTATTTAGTTTTAGATGCAGATGATCAAATTAAAGAATTATATAAAAGAGGTGCTGAACTTTATAAAGTTTTAGTAAATGAGTTTGGAGACAGTATTCTAAATGAAAAAGGCAATATTTCAAAGTCAAAATTAAGAAAAATTGTATTTTTGAATGATGAAAATAGAGAAAAGCTTAATTCTTTGACTCATCCTGTTATTTTGAAGAATATGGTCAATCTTGCTAAAAATTCTGATGCAGAAGTTGTGTTTTTACAAATTCCTCTTTTAAACGAATCAATAGACAGATTAGAAAAATTAATTGATGTTGATGAAATATGGAATGTAACTGCAAATGATGAAGTTAGATTTAAAAGGCTAATGGAGAGAAAGGGCATTACAGAAGAAATTGCTCGTAGAATTATGGAAATTCAATCAGAGTTTGAAAACGAAAATTATGATATTTTATCTGTCGAAAATAATGGTGATTTTGAGGAATTAAAAGATAAACTTGATTTATTTTTTAAAAACAGTTGTATAAATGAAGGAAAAAAAGTTGGATTTTTTGGAAAGTTGAAGAAGAGTAAAGAAGAAGCTGAAGAAGACAAAGCAATTGTCGAAGACAAAACTGAAGATGCAGATGTAGTTAGAAAATTAACTGAAGATGAATTAAAAGCGATGAATACGGCTGAGGAAGTTTTTAATGATCATCCTTTAGAGAAAGAAAACTTAAACAATAATGAAAATTTGGATGGCTTTATGAAGTCAGTATTCGCAAATGAACAAAGTACTGAAAATGTTGATTTAAAAAATTTGGAAAGTCAGAATTCATTAAATATGGAAAAGACTAAATTAACAGATTTAAGTCTTTTGCGTGAAGAAAAATTAGATTCTACTAATTCTGCTAAAAACGGTATTAATAATTCTAATGAAGAGTTTTTTGAAGAAGAAGTAGTAGAAGATACAAAAAAAGACAAAGGCAAAAAAAAGAAAAAAAAGATGAAAATGTGGAAAAAAATATTAATAACAATAATAACAGTATTAATTATATGTAAGGCATTATTTTTGGGAGCCGTATATTACGGTGGGAAAAATTATCCTATAAATTATATTGAAGAAATTCAAAAATATTCTAATGAGTATGGAGTAGATCCGAAGGTAGTTTTAGCTATTATGAGGGTTGAAAGTAATTTCAAAAGTGATGCAGTAAGTAAAGTTAATGCTAAAGGTTTAATGCAAGTTTTACCGGATACTGCTAAACATGTTGCAAAGTTGTTAAATGTTAATGTAAATTCTGTTGACTTAAACGATCCCGAAACGAATGTAAAATTTGGAACATATTATTTAAAATATTTAATGCAAAATTTTAGCAATATGGATACAGTTTATGCAGCATATAATGGTGGAATAGGAAATGTAAATACTTGGCTAAAAGATTCAAAATATTCAAATGATGGAGTTAGTCTTTACAATATTCCTTCAGCAGAAACTAAAAATTATGTAAATAAAGTGAATAAAGCATTAAAAGCTTATGAAATTTTATATGGAAAGGAATTTCCAACTAAAAAAACTAAAGGATTTGCAAAATTTATAGATAATGTGAAGAATTCAGTTAGATATATTTTTAGAAATTTTTAATAAAAAAGTAAAATTATAGTACTGGATACAAATAGCAACGGACTACGAAGTCCGTTGTTTTTTGTGAAATTAAAAAAGATTCAAAAATTGATTCTAACTAATATATATGATATAATCAATGCGATTTTATAATAATATTTTGGGGATAATTATGGAAAATAAAAAGATTGAATTTATGAAAGATTTTATAAATGATAGAGAAAAATTAATGAGAATTTTACTTTGGGGATCAGTAGCTTTAGATATTTTTTTAGTATTATGTTTTGTTATTGGTTTTGCGCTTGGAATGGGAAGTTCTGAAATAGGATTCTTTATGATTGGAATTATTTTTAGATATGGGTTAATTCTATTTATAATAAGCATTATACTTAAGTTTATAGCTTTTATTTTAAGTTTTCGAAGAGATACAAAAGAAAAAAGGAAATACTTTTTTATTACTTTGTTTTCCTTGTTCAGGTTATTGTTTATTGGAGCATTAGTTTACGGAATATATTATATTGGAAAGATAATGACTGCTGTGGGATAAAAAATTATATTAAATTTAAATCATATTAATTTAAGAGTTGAAGTTGAGAGAAATTTAAACATTTTAATCAACTTTTTTGTTTATGTTAACAATCTTTAAATTATAAAAAAATTTTTCAAAAGTAAAATAATCTCATTCGTTGGGTATAATATAATAAAAGTCAAAGTAGGTCAGGAGGTGTTCTTTTGGCAGGTATCAGTGATATTATAGAAAAATTTTTGAAAGAAATGTTAGATAATTCGGAGAATGGGATTATTGAGATAGGTAGAAATGATTTAGCAAGTAGATTTTCTTGTGCTCCTTCTCAAATAAATTATGTTTTGACAACAAGATTTTCTTCAACAAAAGGATATTATATTGAAAGTCGTCGAGGAGGGAGTGGTTATATAAGAATTTCAACTCTTTCAAATGAAGATGTATTTTTAAATTCAGTTATTGAGTATTTAGAACAAAATAATATAACTTTTAATGAAGGTCGAAGAATTATAGATAGAATCTTTGAATTGGGATATATCACAAAAAGAGAAAGATTTATTATTTTACACGCTATAAGCGATAATTCTCTTTGTGTAGATAATAAAGTTAGAGATAAGTTAAGAGCTAATATTTTGCTTAATATTTTGTATTCTTTCGGGAGGGAAAATGAGTAAGAGAATTGCAACGATTAGTTATGAAAAAGAAATTACAGATATTGAATATGATAATTTATTCAATTCATTAAAATCTTATGAAAAAGATGAACTGTTTTGTAACTTTAAAGGTCAAATTTCTAATTCAAATATTAAGTGTAAAAAGTGTAAAACTTCTGTAAAGGATATTGTTCATACAAATTTACTTGTTTGTCCTTGTTGTTTTGAGACAATTTATAAACTTATAGAAAACAAGAAATTGAAACCTACACTCATTTATTCAAATTTTATCAAAAGACTATTATGCAATGATTTTAGAAAATATAGAGGCAAAAAACCTGAATATGCTAAGGAATTTTTTGAAAACGAAATAAAAATTTCAGATTTAGAAAGAGAGCTGGAGCATAGTATAGAGAGGGAAGAATTTTTAAAATGTGATATTTTAAAAAATGCTATTGAAGATTTAAAAAAGAAAAATCTGAAATTTAGGAGGAGAATAAATGAGTAGTTTCTTAGGAAAAATTTCTGAAAAGTATGTTTCTCTTTCAAGTCAAGTTGATGTTTATAGAAATATAAAGGGATTCAAATTTAATTGTATGTTAACTTTTGAAGATGAAATTAATTTATATAATAAAATTTGTTCTCAATTCTATAAATTGTATTACAGTGATAGGTTTACATTTGAAAAGGTAAATACAAAAAAACAAATATTAAAATATTATAATAAAGGGATATTTTTGTATTCAAATGATATTTTTAGAGAAAATTCATATATAGCTTCAAGAGATGATAAGTTTGTTTTTATGAATATAAACATTGGGGAACATCTTAGGTTGACAGGGAAACTTCCGGGAGTTAATTTTTTTAGATGTGGACATTTTGCTTATGGGCTGGAGTCAGATTTAGATGAGAAACTGAAATTCTCATTTAATACAAATTTCGGCTATGTTTTTAAAGATGTGAATTTAGTTGGGAATGGATTAAAAATGATTGGAGTTTTACATATCCCGTCATTAAAATATTATAAAATGACTGAATTTTTAGAAAATAAAATGAAAAAATTAGGAATTAACTTTTATTCTTTATCCAAAATAGGTCTTTGTGAGGATTTTTATATAGCAGAATTTTGTAATCACAATGCAGAAGAATTTTCTGCTATTAGAAAAATGGACAAATATATTACAGAAATTGTTAATTTGGAAATAGATAATCGTAGAAAACTTTTAGGTATAAAAACTGATTACTATAGAGAAAAATTTGAAAGATATAAGAAAATTTTGAAAAATAGAGAAAATATAAGTCCATATATGATTAGTAAATTTATTTCACTTTGTATATTATTACAAAGTTTGGAACTTATAGTTAATTATGATATAAAGGTGTTGTATGAATGTCTTATGACTGTTAGAAGTTCAACTTTTTTAAATGAAAAAGAGAGAGATAAAGAACTTTTAAATGTAATTTTTAAATTAATATAGGGGGTAGTTTTATGTATGAAAATGTAATTAGAAGCGTTGATGAGTTTATCCGATATGCAGTAAATGAAGCCTTTTATCTGAAGGATGATTATATTGGAACTGAACATATTTTACTAGCTTTTTTAAAAATAAACAGTAGAGAAACTGAAAGTCTTATTTCAGCAGGTGCAAATTATAATTCTTTAAAAAGTTATCTAATAGATAAGAGAGGTTTTGGAAACTTTTCTAATGTTGCTAGTAAGTTATCTAAAAACGCAAAGAAAGTTGTAGATAATGCTATGGATATTGCAATGAATTCAGATAATATTCAAGTTTTACCTTGTCATCTTTTGATTTCTTTAATGGAATTAAAAGTAGGGTTAGCATATAAAATGCTTATTGAAACTAATGTCAGTCCTGAAAGTATTTTAGCAGATATAAAAGAAAAGATACATTTTGAAAATGATTCGGATATTACAGGGGAAGTAACAACAGAAACCCTAGAAAAATACACTGTAAATTTGAATGAAAGAGCAAAAAACGGAAAGATAGATCAAGTAATAGGTAGAGATAAAGAAATAGATAGAATTTTACAAATTTTACTCAGAAGAACAAAAAATAATCCAATTTTAATTGGAGAGGCAGGAGTTGGAAAAACTGCCATTGTAGAAGGTCTTGCTCTTAGGATTGTAGAGGGGAAAGTTCCCGAATTTTTAGAAAATAAAACTATTTATAGCCTAGATTTACCGGCTATGCTTGCAGGAAGTAAGTATCGTGGAGATTTTGAAAAAAGAGTAAAGGATACTTTAGATGAAATTATGAAAAATAAAAATGTAATTGTATTCATAGATGAATTTCATAATATAGTTGGAACTGGAGGTAGTGAAGGTTCCATTGATGCGGCAAATATTTTAAAACCATTTTTAGCTAGAGGAGAAGTTCAATTAATTGGTGCCACAACTACTGATGAATATAGAAAATATATTGAAAAAGATTCTGCACTTGAAAGAAGATTACAACCTATAGAAGTTTCTGAGCCAACAGTTAGTCAGACTATAAATATATTATTGGGTCTAAGAGAAAAATACGAAAAACATCACGGGATAGTAATAACAGATGAAGCTATAAAAGCAGCTGTAGAATTATCTAATAGATATTTGACAGATAGATTTTTGCCGGATAAAGCTATTGATTTGATAGATGAAGCCGGATCTATGCTAAGAATAAAATCATATTTAAATCCGGATGATATAATTTTTTTGAAAGATGAAAATTCTAAATTAAAAGCTGATATAAAGAATTTTGTTGCAAATCGGGAATTTTTAAAAGCTCAGGAATATAAAAATAGATATGAACAAAATTTAGAAGAGATTAAAAAGCTTAAAGAGATAAAAAAAGACAAAAAAAATAATGAGAATTTAACTTTAAAATATGATGATATTGCAAAAGTTGTTTCAGATTGGAGTAAGGTTCCGGTTAACAAATTAACTGTTGAGGAAAGTCAAAAATATTTGTCCCTTTCAGATAATTTAAAAAATATTGTTATTGGTCAAGGAACAGCAATTGACAGAGTTACAAGTGCGATAAAAAGATCTAGAGCAGGAGTATCTTTGGGTAGTAAGCCTATAGGTAGTTTTATTTTCGTCGGAGCAACAGGAGTTGGTAAAACATATCTTGCAAAATCTTTGGCAAATCTTTTATTTGAATCTGAAGAAAATATGATTAGGATAGATATGAGTGAGTATATGGAAAAACATACTGTTTCCAAACTTGTAGGCTCTCCTCCCGGATATGTCGGATATGGAGAAGGTGGATATTTAACTGAAGCAGTTAGAAGAAGACCATATAGTGTTGTATTGTTTGATGAAATTGAAAAAGCTCATCTGGATGTATTTAATATGTTACTTCAAATTCTTGATGATGGAAGACTTACGGATTCACAAGGAAAAACCATAAATTTTAAAAACACAGTAATCATTATGACTTCAAATGTAGGAGCATCTGCAATTGAAAAGAAAAACACTTTAGGTTTTTATTCAAAAAAGGATGAAGTAGAAAAAGAATATGATAGGATTAAAGATATTGTAAATTCTGAACTTAAGATTATGTTCAAACCTGAATTTTTAAACAGAGTAGATGATATAATAGTATTTTCAAGACTTGACGAAAAAGATATATTTAAGATTACAGAGCTTTTACTTGAAAAATTGAAAAAAAGACTTAAAAATATTGGTCTAAATGTTGGATATAGTAATAAGATTATTAAAAAATTATCCGATATGGGATATGATAAGTCTTATGGAGCAAGACCTCTTGAAAGAATTATAAAATCTGAACTTGAAAATAAAATTGCAGATGAGATTTTAAAGAATCAAATTCTCAGTGATGAAAAACTATTTTTAGATGTTAAAAAAGGCAATATTGTATTGGAAAAAGTAAAAGTCAAAACTAAGTAAATATATTTTTTATTCTTAAGATAATAGAATATCTTGATAATATTTATAAAATATGTTAATATCATAAAAAAGGAGAGATGTTTGTGATAATTACAACTACAAATAGTATTGAAGGATATGAAATTGTTGAATATAAAGGAGTTGTTTTTGGCGAAGTAATTACAGGAGTAAATTTTGTAAAAGATTTTAAGGCGGGACTTAGAGATATTTTTGGAGGACGTTCGTCTTCTTATGAAGAAGAATTGATGGAAGCGAGAGAAGAGAGCGTAGATGAAATTGTAGAAAGAGCGACAGAAATTGGAGCAAATGCTGTCGTTGGACTTAAGATGGATTATGAGATGCTTGGGGCATCGAATAGCATGATGATGGTTACCTGT
This sequence comes from Parvimonas sp. D9, assembly GCF_035282565.1. Lineage (NCBI taxonomy): Bacteria > Bacillati > Bacillota > Tissierellia > Tissierellales > Peptoniphilaceae > Parvimonas > Parvimonas sp. D9. Next base: position 111,291 of record NZ_JAYKBM010000001.1, read on the forward strand.
TCTGGTACTGCTGTTAGAATTGTAAAAAAATAGATTTTAGGTGTTTTAAAATTTTTTAAAACACCTTTTTCGTTTTAAGTTTTTAAATTTAATTTATTTTACTTGAAAAAATTTTTAAAATTTAGTATAATGTATTCAATAAAGGGGAGTAGCTAATTTTGTTTGGTCGTCAATACGGTTTATCCCGGCTAAACACCTAACTATTTCAATAGGAAGCAAGACCTTTGTTTAATTTTATTAAACAAGGTTTTTTTTATGTAAAAAAGCCTTAATTCAAGGAGGAAAATTTATGTTTTGGTACAACAAAAGTGTTAATGAATGTATCAATGAGCTTGGAAGTGATGCGGAAAATGGTCTTTCAAGCAAGAAAGCTATAGAGCTTTTAGAGAAAAATGGAAGAAACGAATTAAAACAGAAGAATAAAAAATCACTTCTTTCAAAAATTATTGACCAATTCAAAGATCCGATGATTTTAATTCTAATTGGAGCTTGTATTATGTCTGCTGTTGTTGGAGAAATAACTGATGCTTTTATAATTATTGCAATTGTAATTGTGAATGCAATTCTTTCGCTTAATCAAGAAGGAAAAGCTGAAAAGGCAATAGAAGCCTTGCAAAAAATGGCAAGTCCTATGGCTAAAGTTTATAGAGATGGAAAGTTATTGCATATTCCTTCTCCAGAAATTGTGGTTGGAGATATTGTAGAGCTTGAAACAGGTGATATTATTCCAGCAGATTTAAGATTAATTAAAAGTTTTATTTTAAAGATTGATGAAGCTTCTTTAACTGGGGAATCTGTACCTGTTGAAAAATTTGCAGATAAAGTTTATGATGGAGAAATTGAGATTGGTGATAGAGAAAATATGGCTTATTCATCAACTATTGTGTCTTATGGTAGAGGAAAAGGAGTAGTAGTTTCTACTGGAGAAAATACTGAAATTGGTAAAATTGCAACAACTCTTGATTCTTTTGAAGATGAAGACACTCCACTACAAAAGAAGCTAGCTGGTCTTTCAAAATCTCTTGGACTGATAACAATAGGAGTTTGTGTTGTAGTTTTTATAGTTGGACTTCTATATAGACAGAAATTCTTACTTATGCTTTTAACTGCTATTTCACTTGCTGTTGCAGCGGTTCCTGAAGGATTACCGGCAATAGTTACGATAGTGTTATCACTTGGTATGACAAAGATGGTTAAAAAGAATGCAATAGTAAAGAAACTTTTAGCAGTTGAAACATTAGGAACTACAACAGTAATTTGTTCAGATAAAACAGGAACTCTTACTCAAAATGAAATGACTGTAAAAAAAGTTTTCGTAAATAATTTAGTTTATGATGTAGAAGGAACTGGTTATGAACCTGTTGGAGATGTGCTTTTAGACGGAGAAAAAGTTTATGCTAAAGAAATAGATGATTTTATTTCAATTTCTAAAATTTCAACTCTTGTTAATGATGCAAAACTTATTAAAGATGAAAATATGTATAAAATTGTAGGAGATCCTACGGAAGGAGCATTGCTTACTCTTTCTGAAAAAGTTGCTATTTCAAAAGATGATTTAAGTAATAAACATAAAAGAATTGCTGAAATACCTTTTGATTCTACTAGAAAGATGATGACAACTTTTAATGAAAATGTATTTTCATCAAATATCATTTCTGCTACAAAAGGAGCTCCGGATATTGTAATAGGTAATTGTAAATATGTTCTAATAAATGGAAAAGAAGAAGAGTTTACTTCTGAGTTGAAAGATAAAGTTCTTTTACAAAATAGTCAATTTGCTAAACAAGCTCTTCGTGTGTTAGCTTTTGCTTATAGAAAATTTGATTCATTACCTGGAGACAGAACTTCAGAAAATATTGAAAAGGATATGATTTTTGTTGGATTGATGGGAATGATTGACCCCGCAAGACCTGAAGCAAAAGAAGCAATTAAGGAATGTAGAAATGCCGGAATAATTCCAATAATGATAACAGGAGATTATCTTGAAACCGCAGTAGCCATTGCGAAAGATTTAGGAATTTTAGATGAACATTCAAAAGCAATTATGGGTCGTGAACTTAATAAGATGACTGAAGAAGAAATTTGTGAAGTTGTTAAAACTACAAGAGTTTTTGCAAGAGTAAGTCCTGAAAACAAAGTACAAATAGTTAGTGCCTTAAAGAAAAATGGACATATTGTTGCAATGACAGGAGATGGAGTAAATGATGCGCCTGCAATTAAGAGAGCAGATATTGGCGTTTCAATGGGAATTACCGGAACAGATGTTGCAAAAAATACTTCAGATGTAATTTTAACAGATGATAATTTTGCAACAATAGTTTCAGCAGTTCATGAAGGACGTATAATTTATTCAAATATTAAAAAATTTGTATCTTTCTTGTTATCTTGTAATGTTGGAGAAATATTAATAGTTTTAATTTCAATATTATTAAACATACCGGTGCCTTTTGTTCCAATTCAATTGCTTTGGTTGAATTTAGTTACAGATAGTTTTCCGGCACTTGCACTTGGAGTTGAAAAAGGTGATGAAGATATTATGCATGTTTCTCCTAGAAATCCAAATGAACCAATTTTAGATAAGGAAATGATTTATAGTATAATTTCTCAGTCATTGGCAATTACTACAGCAACACTTGTAGCGTATTTTTATGGAATGTATCATTATCCTAATCATATTGAAGGAGCAAGAACAGTTGCATTTTTCACACTTATAACAGCAGAGCTTTTAAGAAGTTACTCTGTTAGAAGTAGTAGATTTACCTTACTCCATATTGGAGTATTTTCAAATAAAACATTAGTTTATGGAACAACTTTATCTTTCTTTATGATGTTAGTAGTTGTATATGTACCTTTCTTACAACCATACTTTGATACTGTTTCTTTAGGAATAAAAGAGTTAGCGGTTGCAATTCCACTAGCATTTTTACCTTTTATAGTTGCAGAAGTTTCAAAAGTTATGAGAAAAAAATAAAAAAATATTGTAAAAACAGCCGGATTATATGTAATAAAAAATTCGGCAGTTTTTTTACGATAAATTTTGAGTTAATTGTAATTAGTTATTATAAATTTAATTACCAACTATGGTTAAAATATTTATTTTGCTAAGCACAAACAAAAAAGAGTGTTTTGCAATTTATTCATAAGGGTATCTTATAATTTAAGTATGTAGTTTATTTTACATCGATATAGGATTCTTTTTAGAGTAAAAGATATTGACATATTCTTAAATAAATTGTATACTGAAAGAAGGAATAACGATTCCTAATAAATGTTTTGTTAATAAAAAGGAGGATTTTTATGAAGACAGATGTGCAAATTGCTCAAGAAGCGAAAATGAAACCTATCAAAGAAGTAGCTGATTATTTAGGATTTCCGGAAGAAGCTATAGAGCTTTATGGAAATTATAAGGCAAAGTTAAATATTCATGAATTGAAAGATTATAAAGATAGACCAAATGGAAAATTAATTTTGGTAACTGCTATTACTCCAACTCCTGCAGGGGAAGGAAAAACTACAACTGTTGTAGGACTTGGTGACGGATTAAATAGAATAGGGAAAAGAACATCTCTTGCACTTAGAGAACCTTCTTTAGGACCGGTTTTTGGAGTTAAAGGTGGAGCTGCAGGTGGAGGATATGCTCAAGTAGTTCCTATGGAAGATATAAATTTACATTTTACAGGAGATTTTAATGCTATTGGTGCGGCAAATAATTTACTTGCTGCAATGTTGGATAATCATATTAATCACGGAAATGAATTAGATATTGATGCGAGAACTATCACTTTAAAAAGAGTTGTTGATATGAACGATAGGCAACTTCGTTTCATTGTAGATGGATTAAACGGAAAAGCTAATGGTGTTCCAAGAGAAGATGGTTTTGAAATAGTAGTTGCTTCAGAAGTAATGGCTATTTTATGTCTATCAAATGATTTAAAAGATTTAAAGGAAAAATTAGGAAAAATCATCGTTGCTTATAATAGAAAAGGTGAACCAGTAACCGCAAAAGATTTGAATGCTCAAGGAGCTATGGCGGCTTTATTGAAAGATGCTATAAAACCAAATCTTGTTCAAACATTAGAACATACTCCTGCATTTATTCATGGAGGACCTTTTGCAAATATAGCACATGGTTGCAATAGTATAATTGCTACAAAATTAGCATTGAAATATTCTGATTATGTTGTTACTGAAGCAGGTTTTGGAGCTGACTTAGGAGCTGAAAAATTCTTAGATATAAAATGTAGATTTGCAGGTTTAAATCCTAATGCAGTCGTAGTTGTTGCTACTGTAAGAGCATTAAAAATGCACGGTGGACTTGCTAAGACTGAATTAGGAAATGAAGATTTAGTTGCATTGGAAAAAGGACTTCCAAACTTATTAAAGCATGTTGAAAATATGCAAAATCTATTTGGTATTCCTTGTGTAGTTGCAATTAATAAATTCCCATTAGATACTGATGCGGAAATCAAATTGATTGAAACAAAGTGTAAAGAATTAGGCGTTAATGTAGTTCTTTCAGACGTTTGGGCAAAAGGTGGAGAAGGTGCTATCGATCTTGCTCATGAAGTTGTAAGACTTGCTGAAAATGACAAACCAATTAATCAAATTTATGATATTGAAGATTCTTTAGAAGAAAAATTAAATAAAATTGTTCAAAAAGTTTATGGAGGATCTGGTATAACATTCTCTCCAGGAGTAAAAAAGAAAATTAAAACTATTGAAGAATTAGGATTTAGAAATGTTCCTATCTGTATGGCGAAAACACAATACTCATTCTCTGATGATAAGAATAAGGTTGGTAGACCAGAAGGATTTAAGGTAAATATCAAAAATATAAAAATTGCTGCAGGTGCAGGATTTGCTGTTGCTTATAGTGGAGATATTATGACTATGCCTGGATTACCAAAAGTTCCTGCTGCAAATAATATTGACATAACTGATGATGGAAAAATAATTGGATTATTCTAGCTAATAGGAGGAATTTATGGAACAAAAAATGTGTGATAAAACCATAAATTTATTTATTCAAGAATTATCAGATAAACAACCAGTACCGGGGGGCGGAGGGGCATCCGCTCTTGTAGGTGCTTTGGGAGTTGCCCTTTTAAATATGGATGCAATTTATACTACTGGTAATGAAAAATTTAAAGATGTTGAAGAAGAAATTAAAGAACAAATTAAAAAGTACAATGAATTAATTATTTACTTAAAAGAATTAGTTCAAGGTGATGCAGATGCTTTTTATCCACTTTCTCAATGTTATAAGATGCCAAGAAATACTGACGAAGAAAAGAGATTAAAGAGAGAAGCATTAGAAGAAAACCTTTATAATGCTGCTATGATTCCTTTACAAATAATGGAAAAATCATATGAGGCACTTTGTTTAGTAGATAGACTTATTAGAATTGGGAATAAAAATCTTATTGGAGATGTTGCAACTGGAGCTGTATTTTTAGAATCCGCTCTTAAAGGAGCAAGTCTTAGTGTCTTTGCGAACACTTCTTCAATGAAAAATGAAGATAATATTAAGATGATAAATGAAAAATCTATGAAATTATTAAAAGACGGAACGAATCTTGCTAACAAGGCGTTTGAAGAAATATTTAATGGATTTTTAAAATAAGGAGACTATTATGACAACAATAATGAAAGGTAAAGAAGTAGCAATTGCTTTAAAGGAAAAGATTAAAGCAGGAGTTGCTGAACTTAAAGAAAAAGGAAAAGTTACTACTTGTGGTTTTATTAGAGTTGGAGATAGAAGTGATTCTATAGGTTATGAAAATGCAGCAATTAAAGTTTTATCTTCTTTAGGAATTGAATGTGTTCAATTTCACTATCCAGAAGATATTACTGAAGCTGATTTTATATCTGAACTTGAAAAAATTGGAAATGATGATAGTGTTGATGGTTTTTTACTTTTAAGACCATTACCTGCACATATTGACGATGATTTGGTTGGAATGAAAATTAATCCTAAAAAAGATATTGATGGAGTAAGTCCATATAATATTGGAGAAGTTTTCTATCCGAAAGAAGATAGTTTCATTCCTTGTACCGCTGCTGCTGTTATAAAAATGTTAGAATTTTATGATTTAGATTTAACAGGTAAAAATGCAGTTGTATTAGGTCGTAGCAATGTAATCGGAAAACCTGTTGCAATGCTGTTATTGGCAAAAAATGCAACAGTTACTGTATGTCATAGTAGAACTCAAAACTTAAAAGGAGTTTGCAAAAATGCAGATGTCTTAGTTTCAGCTATTGGGAAAGCTCATTTTGTTACAAAAGAATTTGTAAAAGAAGGGGCTATAGTAGTTGACGTTGGAACAAATTATGATGAAAACGGAAAGGTAACAGGCGATGTTGATTTTGATGAAGTTTCTGAAATTGCAAGTTATATTAATCCTGTACCCGGTGGTATCGGATCAATAACTACTTCAGTTTTAGCTGAAAAATGTTTAATCGCTGCTAGAAAAAAGGTAAAATAATATGAATTATGAAACTGCAATGATAAAACTCAGAGGAGAAGTTTGCAGTGGAGTTAAATTAGGTTTACAAAATATAAAAAATCTTATGGAAAAATTAGGAAATCCACAAGATAAATTAAAAATTATTCATATTGCAGGAACCAATGGTAAGGGTTCCTGCACTTCTTTTGTAAATTCTGTTTTAGTTTCACAAGGGTATAAAGTTGGGATGTTTACTTCTCCCTCTATTTACAATTTTGAAGAAAGAATTAGAATAAATAATAAAAATATTCCAGAAGATAAATTAATAGAATTAATGAATGAGGTAAGAAAAATTGCAAATACTCTTGAAGTTTTTCCAGCCGATTTTGAACTTGTAACGGCTTTAGCATTTTTGTATTTTTATAGAGAAAATTGTGATTTTGCTATTATGGAAGTAGGATTAGGTGGAAGACTTGATGCTACAAATGTAATAAACAAACCTTTAATTACATTAATTACATCTATAAGTTTTGATCATCAACAATTTTTGGGAAATACAATAAAAGAAATAGCATTGGAAAAAGCAGGAATAATTAAAGATGGTGTTCCTCTAGTTCTATATTCTCAAGGTACTGAAATTATGGATAATATAATGGGAGTTGCAAAATCTAAGAATTCTAAAGTTATAGTAAATGATTTATCTAAAATTAAAGTATTGGAAAATAAAAAATTAGGGCAAGTTATTGACTATAAAGATTTTAAAAATTTAAAAATAAATTTACTTGGATCACATCAAGTTAAAAATGCTACAATTTCTCTTGAGCTACTTTTAGAGCTTAGAAAAATAGGTTTTGATATTTCAAATGAAAGTATATATAATGGATTTTCAACAGTTACTTGGCCTTGCAGATTTGAACTGGTTTCAAAAAGTCCGGATTTTATTTTGGATGGAGCTCATAATATTGATGGAATTGAAAAATTTGTTTCAAATATGAATTTTTATTACAAAAATAATAAAAAGATTGCCATTTTTGGCGTTTTAGCAGACAAAGATTATAATGAAATGCTCGAAAAAATTGTTCCATGTTTTGATGTGTTTTTGACTGTTAGACCGGATTCTGAAAGAGCAATGGAAGCTTATGAATTAAAAGAAAAAATTGAAGCATTAACTGAAAAAAAAGTTTATAATTTTGAAAATTATCAAGAAGCAATAGATAAAGCATTTGAAATATCAAGTAAAGATGATGTTATTTCAGCATTTGGATCTTTGTATTTTGTAGGAGAGATTCGTAAACTTTTGGGAGTGAGTGATTATTAATGGATAAAAAAATTATAAGAAAAGAAATTCAAGAGAAACTAAAAAAAATATCAGATAAAGATAGAAAAAGTTTTGAAGAAATTTTATATAAAAAATTATTTGAAAACGAAAATTTTAAAAATGCAAATTGTATTGCACTGACAATTCCATTTGGTACGGAAATAAATACTTATCCAATAATTGAAAAATTGTTGAAAAACGGAAAAATAGTATGTTCGCCTATTTGTGAAAAAGAAAGTAGAAAAATGACTTTTTATAAAATAAATTCTTTGGATGAGTTAGTTGAAGGATATTATGGTATAAAAACTCCCCCTAAAATAGAAGAAAATATTATCAAAAAAGACGAGATTGATTTAATATTAGTTCCGGGAGTAGGATTTGATAAAAATAATTATAGAATTGGATTTGGTGGGGGCTATTATGACAGGTATTTAAAAGATTTTAAAGGATATACGATATCTTTAGCTTTTAAAGAGCAAATAGTGGAAAAAGTTCCAACAAATGAATTTGATTTACCTGTGGATTTAGTAATAACAAATTAAACATTGGATTTTAAAAAATAGTTTTATTTTAAAGCTATTTTTTTCTTGCAAAAAATTCAAAAATAGTATATTATATAAACTAGGTAGGTTTTTTAAAAATGGAGGTAAATATGATAAAGTTATTTTCTGATATGGGAGCAGATATTCCTGTAGAAATTGCAAAAAAATATAAAATCCGAATTTTTAATATGGTTGTTACTGATGGAGAAAATGAATATATTTTAAATTACGATATAGATAAATATAAATTATTTGAAAATATGGCTAAGGGAATCAATTATAAAACTTCTCAGGTATCATATAAAGATTTTTATGATACTTTTAAGGAAGAAATTTTAGCTGGAAATGAAATTATTTATATTTCTTTGTCTTCTGGACTTTCAGGAACTTTCAATACTGCTAATATGGTAAAAAATGATTTATTAGACGAATTTTCAAATGCAAAGATTCATGTGATAGATAGTTTAGGTGCCAGTTTTGGATACGGTATTCTTGTAATAAAAATTGCAAAGATGATTGAAGAAAATGAAAGTATAGAAGAAATTTTAAAATATATTGATTTTTATAAAAAACACATTAATTACATTTTTACTGTTGATGATTTAACTTATCTTTATAGAGGAGGAAGATTAAATAAAGCTAAATTTATAATAGGCAATTTATTAAATATCTGCCCTATATTAGATGTTTCGAAAGATGAGGGGAAACTTAATTTTTTTGATAAAGTCAGAGGTCATAAGGCATTTAAAAAGAAACTTGTAGATATAATTAGTAACAGATCAAATGTTTTAGATAAACAAACTCTTGTTATTTTTCATGGAGATTGTGAAGATAAGGCAAACGAGTTAAAAGAATTATTGATGAGTGAATTTAATAATGACGATATTTTAATTAGCGGAGTAGATGCAGTAATAGGATGCCATACAGGTCCGACTGTTTTAGCTATGGTTTATCTTGATGAATTATATGGAAAATATGATAAGTTTGAAATTTAAGGGTTAGAGATAACCCTTAAATTATTTTAGGAGATGATTAGTATTAAACATATTTATGAATTCTTAATTATTTTAATTTTTTTATTTATTGGAACTATTTTGGAGGTTATTTTTAAATCTCCAATTCCAGCTACAATTTTGTCAATGTTACTTTTAGTTGCATTATTATATTTTAAAGTAATTGAGTTAAAGAAAATAGAAAAAGTTTCAGGGTTTTTACTAGAAAGTATCACATTGTTTATGACACCGTTAGTAATTGGAGTTATAGATAAATTCCATCATTTTAACGGAAAATTTTTACAAATATTTTTAATTTTGTTTATAAGTGTAGTTGTATCTATGATTGTTACATCCTTTGCTACAACTTTTTTTGTGAAAATTTTTGTAAAAGGAGAAAAAAATGGAATTAATAATTAACAGTCCGCTTTTTGGAATTTTTCTAACAATTATAACATTTATTATAGGATATGAAATTCAAGTAAAACTAGGATTAAAATTTTTAAGCCCAATGGTTACATCTTCAGTTTTAATTATTTTGGTTCTTTTAATTTTTAAAATTCCATATACTAATTATAAGCTAGGGGCGGATATATTAACTTTTTTTGTTGCTCCTGCAACTGTTGTACTGGCAGTACCATTATATAAAAATTTAGATATAATAAAAAAATATTTTCTTCCAATATTACTTGGATGCTTAGTTGGAATTGGGGTTGGAGCTATTACAGGAATTGTATTATGTAATATTTTTGGAATAAATAAAGAAATTTTACTTTCTATGCTACCAAAATCTGTTACATCTGCAATAGGTTATGAAATATCAAAGAAAATTGGAGCAATTATGGAAATTTCTATGGTATTTATAGTTATATGTGGAATTATAGGCTATAGCGTAGGGGAACTAATTTTTAAGATTTTTAAAATAGATAATAAAGTCGCAAGGGGCGTTGCGCTTGGTTCTTGTAGTCATGTTCTAGGAACTGCAAAAGCAATGGAGATTGGAGAAATTGAAGGGTCTATTGCTACAGTTTCAATTTCAATTTCAGGGATTTTAGCTGTAATTTTAATTCCTTTAATATTGAATTTTATTTAGTAAAAAGCTGATAAAAACAAATATATTATTTTTATCGGCTTTTGTTTTTTAATCGTAAAACGCGTTGACAATTTAAATAATATATGGTATTATTAACTTCAATAGTGTATAAAATAATTATACTAAGAGGTAAAAGCTATGAAGATAAGTCAAAATAAAAATATAATCTTCCTATTACTGGTTTTAAATTGTATTGTGGTTCTTGGATTAAATTATATTGTAGGAAGAGATTTAATTTATCCTGATTATGATATGAGTGAAAATTTTGTAAAACTAAAATCAAATGGGAATAACTCCAATAAAAAAAATGATTTTGATTTTTTGCTTGAATTTGATGATATAAAGGTTATAGCAGAAACTAATCGAAATGGACTGATAGGTCTATATAATCCCACTATGGATTATTATTATAAGTCCACTAAATTTAATGCATTAGGCAGGCTTAGATATTTTTCTATGGATGACTATATAGAAAAGAAAAAAGTAGCTATTAATATAGATGAAATATCTCCTAATTTTAGGCATACAAAAGAAACATCATTTTTTGATATTCCCGAAGTAAAAGGTATGGAATATATTAATACTTTTGATCCAAATTCAACTATATATAAAGATGGACTGAGAGTTGTAGCTAATTTATTTGCCTTGTCTTCAACTTCCTTTGACACTATTTATATTGATTCGGATAATGTTAAACATTTGGAAGAAATTAAGGATAAAATAAAAAATTTAGGATATGATGAAGTTGAATTTAACAGATTTAACAATAGAAAACCTTTGATAACCAATATATTTAATTCTCTGAGTGATAGATATGCAAAATTTATATTGCAAGGAGTAGTAGCTACTTATTTATTATTCTGTTATGTGTTCGTAGTTTATCTTTCAAAATATAATAAATATTTTAGAGTATGTCTAGAATGTGGGGCTACATTTAAAGAGGTGTTAAAAAACTTTTTAAAGCAAAATCTACTTTTCAATGTAATAGCGGGATTAATATCCTCAATATTTATGTATATATTTTTGAATCATATATGTAAATATTTATCATTTACAGAACTTTTAGCTATTCCGATATTTATAACGATAACTTCAATGGTTTTAACTTGGGCAAAATTTTCGTTTACATTAAAAAAGACAAAGCGAATGATGAGGTGATGTTATGGTTATAGATAATATAAAATTAGGGTTTAGAGACATAAAACGAAATACAAGAATTTTTATATTATTCGGATTGTTAATCTTATCTATTAGTGTTATATTGTCATTCTCTACTTATGCTTTAAATTTGGCTCTAAAAGAATCGAAAGATACTGAAGTTAGTTATTTTGCAATTCCCGTTTCCTATGAAATGAAAGATTTTATAAAAGTTGAAGATAGAGTAGATAAATTATTAAAAAAAGGTGGATACACAAAATTTGTATCTGAGTATGTAAATGAAGAGAAGGGAATTTTTATCCAAATATTTATTGGAAAATTTCAAAAGAGTTCCGAAAATAGGGTTTTGTTCGCAATAAACTCGGAAGATTTAGAATTATTTAAGCAAAAGGAAAAAACTTTAAAAGTAGTTTCAGCTGATGAATTAGATAAGATAAAATTCAAAACAGTCGGTGTTGACCTTGAGATTGATGACGATAATTTGGTTTTTCTGGAAGTGGCTAAAAAAGAGACTTCATTATCCGATTTTAAGTTAAATCCTGCTGAATTAAAAGATTTAATAGAAGGTACAAAATTTACCGATAAAGAATTAAAAAATGGTTTGGATGAGGAGTTTGAAAAGGCGATTTTAAACTCAGATATAGTTTTTAAAAAGCATATTAATTCTGTTAATATGACAGATGTAGATTTTATATTAAAGTATATATATTTTTATGTATTTTTGCTTTTGTTGGCTTTTTTGCTTTCTTTTGGAATATTCATTAAAAATTTATATAAAAGATTACTTAGAGAATATAAAATTCATATAATATGTGGTGCCACCAAAAAAAGTATATTTATTAGAAATTCAGTTTTTGTTCTGTCATTGGCTGTGTTTAATTTTATGATAATTAATTTTCTGAATAGATTTAATTATGATATTATATTTTTTCTAAATATAGGGTTAAATATTGTTTTTGTTTTGTTATTAGAATTTGTTATCTTAAATATGCTCATTAGAGAAGATTTAAGTACAACTCTAATGGGAGGTGAATAGAAATTGATTAGCTTAAAAAATTTAAGAAAAGTGTATAATGAAAATAAAAAATCTGAATTGCTTGTTTTAAATGAGTGTAATTTAGATATAAAAAAGGGCGAAAAAATTATTATAACTGGAGAAAACGGAGCCGGAAAGACTACTTTTTTAAAAATTCTTGGACTACTTGATAAAAATTATTCAGGAGACTATAAAATAGAAGATAAAGATATAAATTCAATGTCTTCAACAGAAATTGCAAGACTAAGAAATGAAGTGTTCGGTTTTTTCTTTCAAGAGTATAATTTATTAGAGGATGAAACAGCTTATGATAATATTGTAATTCCTTTGATGTATTCTAAAAAGTACAAAAGAAGTGAAAGAAAGAAAAGAATAAATGAAGTCTGTGAAAATTTGGATATAGTAAGATTACTTAATCAAAAAGTCAAAACATTATCAGGGGGAGAAAAGCAAAGAGTTGCTATTGCAAGAGCAATAGTAAATGACCCAGAAGTTATAATTTTAGATGAACCTACGAGTGCTTTAAGCAGTAAACTAAAAGCAAAGGCAATTAATTATATTAAGAATATTGTAAAAGATGAAAAAACATTAATTATTGTAACTCATGATTTAGCAATAGTTGACAATTTGGATAATAAATCAGACTATATATTTTATAATTTGGAAGACGGAAAATTTAATATTATGTAATTTTAAAATAACTACCGAAAATTCGGTAGTTATTTTTGCAAAAAAGATATAAACTCAGTTTCGTTTTTGTTATTTGTGAATAGCTTATAAAGTTTTCTTGAATTTTGTTCAATTTCAAATTTGTTTTTTTGAAAATTCGATAGATTTTGTGTGCTTTTATTTGTTGTTACAATTTCTAGATTAGTTTTATTTTTAATTTCTTTAAGCAATTCTTGTCCTTTTTTATTAAAGCCTAAAACAGTTATATATTCAATATCTTTTGAATAAATTTCCTTTATTTCATTATTTATATTTAATAGATAATTGTAAATAAATCTTTTTATTCTAACTTTTTTATATCTTTTACTCTGTATTTTTTCTGTTAATTCTTCTATAGAGTTTACTGAATATATATTTTTCTTAATTAAATTTAAAATTCCATTTTCGTAATTTACAATATTTTCAGGATTTATTTGATTTATTAAAATATTGTATTTTAAAATTTCTAAAATAACTTTTTCATTAGGTAAAATATTATTTTTTACTGAATTTTTTAATTCGTCAAAAGTATTTTTATCTATAAAGTTTTCAATTTTTTCAAAATTATTTTCATAAATTGCTTTTCTTATTGCTGAAGCACTTAATTGATCCTGTGAATTATAATCTTCATCATTATAATTTTTTCCTTTTCTTTTTATAGGAAATGGAGTTATTTGAGATTTTGATAGTATTAAGTTTTTGACATATTCAATTGATAGAATATTATTTGAAATAAAAAAGTCATCTTGTATTTCTAAAACTTTATATTTTTTGTTGATTTCTATACAAGCATTTTTATATGCAACTGCATAACTTTTTCCAAGTTTTATTTCAAAATTCAAAAATTCTTCTATTTCATCTTTATATTTAAGCTGAAATTTTGCAATTTCTATTATATCCTCTTTTTTTTCACATTCAAAGCCAAAACAAAGATAGTCAATGATATTTAGTTTGTTTAGAATAGATATTCCACCTTTTGCAAAATTTTCTGCACTTTGTAAACTGAAAAAAAATGGAAGTTCTATTACAAGATCAACTCCATTATTTATTGCAATTTTAGCTCTTGTATATTTGTCTAAGATTGTACATTCTCCACGCTGAACAAAATCTCCGCTCATTATTGAAATTATATTAGTATTTAATTCTTTTTTTATTTTATCTATTTGATATTTATGTCCTAAATGAAATGGATTGTATTCAGCTATTATTCCTGAAGTCTTCATAGATACTCCTTTGAAAAATTTTCTAATTTTACTATAACATAATTATTTTTTACTGCTTTTATTATATCATATCATTGGGTTAATTGAAAAATAATTTATTAATCAGAAAATTATCAATTTTATATGCCTGTAATTATTGACTAAATCTAAAAAAAAATATATAATAATTGTACTATTTTTTTACGTATACTTTTGGAGGTTTGTTATGGACATTAGAGTGGTTAGCGAAAGTATTTTCAATATTGAATCCGACTGCATTGTTTATTTTGTTGATAATGCTTTTTCAAATGAGGATACTATGGAAATTATCACTAAAGCCGGAAACAGATTACTTGATGTTTTTAGTAAAATAAGTTCATTAGCAACCGGAGAGTTTAAGACAGTTCCGGCATTTAATCTCAAAGCAACTTATGTTGTTCTTTGTTCAATTCCACTAAAAATTGAAAAGGAAGAAGATGAAAAGTTTTTAGAGGAGATTTTTTCTGATATTTTGGTTGAAATTGAAAGACATAAATTCAACACTCTTGCTGTTGATGTTACAAGACTTTCCAATAGTTATAGTTCTAAACATAGTGAAATTTTAAAAAAATTTTTAAGATATGTAAGTGATGACGTTGTTGTTTTTATGTGTAAATAGGTTATATTCTTTATAGAATGTAGTAGATTAAAATTTATAGGGGGAGGGGAATATGAATACTTTATTAGATAGAGATACCAGACTTGCTTTAGAGTATAGTTTTTTGTACTTAAAAGATTCAGTAGCTTTTGATATTTTTATTTCCTCACTTTCAATAGAACAACGTGGGTTTAATGTAAGATTTAGACAAGCAATTTTCAATAAAATTTCTAAGAGTTTAGATATTTTTTACAAAAATAGATCTGATAGAGAATACATAAAGAGTGCTGTTCAAAAACTTGTGTATGATGATATAAATCGTCTAGAAATAGTATTGGCGGTTAATTCTTATATGTATGGAAAAAAATCAAATGTTTTTGCTAATGAATTAGAGAATTATTTTTTAGTTAATTATCCTAATTTAAAGATTAGTAGAAAACAAAAACTTATAGTTAGAAAATTATCTTCTAAAGATTATAGATTTAGAAATAGGCTTATAAATAATGTTATAGATTATTACAATCTAAATAAAAAATTTGAAGAAAAAACTAATGACTTTTTTGAAAATGTAATAAAAGAATATATTTTTAATCTTAACAATTATATTGTAAAACAATTAAAATTGGAATTTAAAGGCAATAGTTATTATGTTCTGCAAAAAGAAAAATTTTTGACAAAGAAAGAACTGGAAGAACTTTATAATCATATAAATAAAATTTTTATGGAACATTTAAACAAAACTTCAAGAATATTTATATGGTATGGGCTTAATGATAAAGTAACAAGTAGATATAAAAACTAAAGTCAAAAACTTATGTTTTTGACCTTTTTTATGATAGGAGAATTTTATGGGTTATACCGCTTTTTTACTTATGGTTATAAATATTTTATCTAAAATTTTGGGATTTTTTAGAGAAATATTGTTATCCTATTTTTATGGAACCGGAGAAATAGCAACAGCATTTCAAATTTCATTTTTGGTTCCTTATACAATTTTAGGCTTTGTAATGTCGGGGCTTTCTACAAATTTTATTCCGACATATACTTCTTTAGAAAATAAAAAAGGAAGAAACGAGTCTGACAAATTTACAAATAATATTTTGAATATAATTTTTATAATAGCAATTTTTGCAACTATTTTAGCTTATATTTTTGCAAGACAAATTGTATTTATTTTTGCAATGGGATATTCCGGTGAAATTTTTGAATTATCTGTTAGATTTACAAGAATTACTATACTTGGAATGTTTGCTCAACTTTTAAATTCTATTTTAAAAGGATACTTAAATATAAAAGGGAATTTTGTAGTTCCGGGATCAACAGGATTTCTATATAATATTATTATAATATTATTTTTAATTGTAAGTTATAAGATAAATCCAATATTAGCGCCTATAGGGGTTGCTGCTGCGACGATTTTTCAATATATTCCATACATTCCTGCAATTAGAAACACAGGATATAAACACAGATTTATTGTAAATTTTAAAGATGAAAATATTAAAAGAATGCTGATTTTAGCACTTCCAATTATTTTTGGGGTGGCAGTAAATCAGATTAATATACTTATAGATCAAAATTTAGCATCATTTATTTCTGTTAAAGGTATTTCAGTTTTAACTTATTCATTAAGACTTTATGAGTTCGTTTGGGGAATAATGATTGTTTCAATAACTACTGCAATTTATCCTACATTAAGTAGACTTGCAATAGAATCCACTATAAAATTTAAAGTTCAGATAACTAAAACTATTTCTACAATTTTGTATTTAGTTATTCCTTCAACCATAGGAATCATGCTTTTTTCAAAGGAAATTGTAACTTTAATATATAAGAGAGGAAAATTTGACGAAAGTGATGTTATATTGGTTTCAGGAGCATTATTCTATTATGCTTCTGGATTGATTGGACTCGGAATTAGGGATGTCTTATCATCTTCTTTTTATGCATTAAAATTAACAAAAATTCCTTTAATAAATTCAATTCAGATGGTTGTTTTAAATGTAGTTGCATCTATAATTTTATCAAAATTTATGGGACTTAACGGGTTGGCTTTAGGTTCAACAATAGCATCATTTTTTGGAGCGTTTAACCTCTATATGAAATTGGAAAAGAAAATTGGAAAAATAAAATGTAGAGTTATGATTAAAAATGTATATAAGATGTTAATTTCCGGACTTTTGATGGCTATAGGTTCAAGAATTATATTCTATTTATTACATCTAAAATTTTCTGGTAATTTTAGTTTAATTATATCAATTATTTTTGCCGTAATAATTTATGCAGTAAGTTCTATTTTACTTAGAACTAGACAAGCATTGGATATTTTAAAGGTTATTTTAAAAAAATTAAAAATATAAATAATTTATGAAAGGAGAAATTATGAAAAAAGGAAATGCTTTATTTGGAACGATTGGTGCAATAATTGGTAGTTTAGCAGGAGTAGCACTATATGTAGGAGTGGCTATGTTAAGAGTGTTCAGTTCATGGTCAGGATTTGTTGCTCTATATTGTGCAATTTTTATGTATACTTTATTTTCAAGAAAATTAACAAAATTGGGAGTTGTTATATCAATTATAGTTTCATGTGCATCAATGATTTTAGCAGAGGTAATTGTAACATCCATTAATATAGCTAATCGCTATCACTTCCCGTTTTTTGAAGTTTTTAAAAACTTTTTAAAGATATATCCTAAAATAACTAATAAGTTTTCATTTTGGATATATCCGGTTATAGCATGTGCATTTGTTTTAATAGGTGGATTTGGATATTTAGTTGGTAAAAACAAAAATGATGTTGAACTTATAGATAATGACGCAGAAGAAAGTGAAGAAGTTATTGAAGACGATGACTTTGGAGATGATGCTGAAGATGACGTTGAAGATGACAGCGAAGATGTTGTAAAAGAAGATAAATCTATTGAGTAAAAGAAAAAAATATTTAAAAATTAAGGAGTTAATAATTTATTATTTGCTCCTTTTATATTTTTAGTTATAAAATGTTTATATTTAATTTTATTGACTTTTTTTTGTTTTGTTGTTATAATTAATAAAAATTAAAATAGTAAGCGATGAAGGAAAAAAGTTTTGTTAAGATTTTTAGAGAGGTAATATTTGGTGAAAGTTACTAATTAATACAAAATGGGACAATCTGGAGCTGTTATATTAAAGAGAGATACCTATAATTAGGGTGGTACCGCGGATTTAATTCGTCCCTGCATTTTTGCAGGGATTTTTTTATAAGGAGGAAAATATGGCACAAATGGGAAATTTAAGAAGAACACATATGTGTGGAAATTTAAGAAAAGAGGATATTGGTAAAGAAGTAATTTTGATGGGCTGGGTTGCTAAAGAAAGAAATTTGGGTTCATTAATTTTTATGGATTTGAGAGATACAACAGGAATTTCACAAATAGTTGTGAGAGATACTTTAGGAGAAACTATATTTAATAGCGCTAAAGAGATAAGATCTGAATTTGTTTTGGCTGTTAAAGGAATTGTTTCTGAAAGGGAAAGTAAAAATCCAAAAATACCTACTGGTGATATTGAAGTTGAAGTAAGTGAACTTGTGATTTTAGATACTTCACAAACACCTCCAATTTATATTAAAGATGACGATAATGTTTCTGAAAGTCTAAGATTAAAATATAGATTTTTGGATTTAAGAAAAGAAAGTTTACAAAATAATTTAAAATTAAGAGCTAAAGTATGTAAGGTTATCAGAGATTTTTACACTGAAAATAATTTTGTGGAAATAGAAACTCCATATCTTAATAAACCTACACCAGAGGGAGCAAGAGATTATCTCGTACCATCTAGAGTAAATCCGGGAAATTTTTATGCTCTTCCACAATCTCCACAAATTATGAAACAACTTTTAATGATTTCAGGAATGGATAGATATTTTCAGATAGTTAAATGCTTTAGAGATGAGGATTTAAGAGCTAATAGACAACCTGAATTTACTCAAGTTGACCTTGAAATGAGTTTCGTTGATGTTGAAGATGTTATTGATGTAAATGAAAGAATGTTAAAAAAATTATTTAAAGAAATTAAAGGAATTGATATTGAATTACCTATAAAAAGAATGAAATATGATGATGCAATGGAAAAATATGGAAGTGATAAACCGGATTTGCGTTTTGGTTTTGAAATTAGAAATATTACAGATTGTGTTAAGGGTGTTGAATTTGATTTATTTAAAAATGCAATTGCTTCTGGTGGGAGTGTAAGAGCAATTTCAATCGGAAAATATTCAAAGGAATATACTAGAAAGAAAATTGATAAATTAATTGATTCAATTAGAGATTATGGTGCAAAAAATTTATTCTGGATAAAAATAACTGATGGAGAAGTTACATCTTCTATTTCAAAGTTTTTAAATAAAGAAATTATCTCTAATATAAAAACAAAAGTGGAAGCTAAAGATGATGATTTGATTTTAATACTTGCAGATAAAAATGATATTGTTTTAAATTCACTAGGAGCTTTAAGATGTGTTATTGCAAAAGAAATGAATTTATTAAATCCTAATGAATATAACTTATGCTGGATTGTAGATTTTCCACTTTTTGAATATGACGAAGAAGAAAAAAGATATGTTTCAAAACATCATCCTTTTACTCATCCGAAAGATGAAGATATTAAATACTTAGAAAGCAATCCCGAAAAAGTTTATGCAAAAGCATACGACATTGTAATAAACGGAGATGAACTAGGTGGAGGTTCAATTAGAATTAACAATTCTGATTTACAAAATAGAATGTTTAAAGCTTTAGGACTTACTAAAGAGGAAACTGAAATAAAATTTGGATTTTTACTGGAAGCTTTAAAATATGGAACACCACCACATGGAGGTCTTGCATTTGGACTTGATAGATTGATTATGCTGTTAGCGGGTACAAACAATATAAAGGATGTAATAGCATTTCCAAAGACACAATCAGCATCTGATTTATTAACAGATGCACCATGTATTGTATCAGAGGCACAACTTGAGGAGTTAAATTTAAAAATTGGAAAATAATATTTATTCAAGAACTGAAAGTCTAATAGGGAAGGATTCACTTAATATTTTAAAAAATTCTAAAGTTATCGTATTTGGAATTGGTGGAGTTGGAAGTTTTACGGTTGAATCTCTTTGTAGATGCGGAATAGGCGAAATTTCACTCGTGGATTTTGATACTATTGATATAACTAATATAAATAGGCAAATTCACGCAATGTCAAATAATATCGGAAAATACAAAGTTGATGAAATGAAAAAGAGAATAGAACTTATCAATCCCGATATAAAAGTAAATACATTTAAAAAAAAGCTAGATAAAAATAATGTCGAAAACTTTAATTTGAAATATTATGATTATGTTGTAGATGCGATAGATATTATTACTTCAAAAATTTATCTGATAAAATGTTGTTATGAAAATAATATAAATGTAATTAGTGCAATGGGAGCCGGTAACAAATTGGATCCTACAAGATTTAAAGTAGTAGACATTTATAAAACATCAGGCTGTCCGCTTGCAAGAGTAATGAGAAGAGAATTAAAGAAACTTGGAATAAAAAAATTAAAATGTGTGTGCTCTGATGAAACTTCTAGTGGAGAAGTAATTGAATCTTATGAGAGAAGAAAATCATCTCCTTCTAGTATAAGTTTTATTCCTTCAACTATGGGACTTATTATTACATCAGAAGTAGTAAAGGATTTGATATTATGGAACAAGTAGGATATATAACAAAAATTTTACCTGAAGATAAATGCAAAGTTTTGATTTCAAGGATAAGTGGTTGTAAGGGAACTTGTAAAACTTGTGGAGGATGTCCAACTCCGACTATGCATATAGTTATGAAAAAAACATTAGATGTTTCGGTTGGGGATTATGTAAAAATAGGAGTTGATAGTAGTGTTGTATTAAAATATTCAATTTTCTTATATGGTTTTCCTATTTTAATGTTTATCCTCTCAATATTATTAGTCAATATTGCTTTCCCCAATTTAAAGGGAATTGATTTGATTGGATTTGGCATTGGTTTATTTACGATGTTTTTTGCATTTTTAATTGTAAAATTTGTAGATAATAAATACGCACATCTATCTGCAAAAGCAATGTATATGGAAGAAATAATTTCAAAAAAATAGATTCAGTAACAAAGTTGGGGAGTGAATTTTAAAAAATCACTCCCTGACTTTTTTATTGTAAAAAAATAAATTATATGAGATTATCATTTGAGGATATAATAAATGGAATACAATTATAGTTAATAAATTTATAAAAATGCCATTAGTAAAATGATAAAAACTTAATATTTTTAATAAAAATTTTTTATATATAAAAAAGTACACTAAATTAGGTATAAATTCATCTAATAATATTTGAATATGATAAATATTTTTAAAAATATAAAAAAATATAGAAATCTTTTAAAAAATTTTTTAAAAATAATATAGTAAAATATGCAATTAGTTACTTATTATATTTAATTATAGAATAATGATAAGAAATTTTAATATTAAAATCAGTAATTTTAGTTGAAAAAAAATATTAATTTTAGTAGAATTGATAATACGTATTGTTATATTTATAAATAAGTGACAAATTTATAAATTTAACAAAATAAATGCAGGAGGAATTTATGAAAAAAAATAGTATTATTGCCGGTTTATTTGTTTTTTGTATTACAACGGCAGGAATAGGTTACACTGTTTACAATAGTGTTTATTCTGATAGACAAAAACATAGGATAAACGAAACTGCAAAACTTGACAGTGCAAAGGCTCCAAATGAATTGAAAGATGGAGAATATACTGCCAGTGCTGAAGGGTATGAAGGTCCTATAACAGTAAAAGTTGTAATTAAAGAAGGCAAAATTTTTTCAGTTGAAGTGCTTTCACATAATGAAACGCCTGAATACTATGAAATGGCAAAGAAAATTTTACAAACTATTGTAGAAAAAAATACTTTTAATGTTGATTCAATTTCCGGCGCTACGGTTACTTCTGATGCAATTAAAGTAGCTGTTTATAAAGCACTTGTTCAAGCCGGTGCAAAAACAAGTGATGTAGCTGAAGGTCTTGAAAAGGAAAATGAAGAATTAAGAGATAAAGAAAAAGCAAAATTATTAGCAAAACAGTCTTCAGCTGTTGCCGGTAAAGTCGGATTTAATAGAAATAATCTTAAAGATGGTACATTTATTGGCGTTGGACGTGGATATAACGGACCAATCAAAGTTTCTATTTCTATAAAAAATGGAGTAATTTATGATGCGAGAGTTATAAGTCACAGTGATGATTATCCATATTTTACTTGGGCATCCAGTGTGCTTAATAAGGTTATAAGCGGAAGCACCAATATTGATACAGTGTCAGGAGCAACAGTTTCAAGTAGAGGAATATTAAATGCTGTAAAAGATGCTTTAAGAAAGGCAAGTAATGGTAATAACAGTTTGGATATCAATTCGCCTGATGAAACGGAACAAAATATTCCAAGACAAAATAGACGTGAAATTGAACAGATAAAGAAATATTTTAAAGGTTTAAAGGATGGTGTTTATTTTGGAAAGTCAAATGGATATTATACAAATTCAATTGAAGTTAAAGTAACGGTTAAAGATGGTAAAATAGCAAAAATAGAATTAACCAAAAATGATGATGATGAATCATATTTTGATAATAAAAAAGCAGGTATATTAGGAGAAAGGATTATTTCAAATCAATCTACAAATATAGATACAATTTCAGGAGCTACAACATCATCAAAAGGTTTTATAAATGCTGTTGTTAATGCTTTAGAAAAAGCGGTTGATTCTAATGGAAGTGATGCTGATAAATATATTTATTCTCCTAAGACTATAATTGCAAATGTGGGGGAAACTATTGGATTACAAAAGATACGAGATGCATTAGAAAAGTTACCCGAAGATGTACAAATTAATATAAAAAATAATGCAGATACAAGTTCTGAAGGCAAAACGAAAATTGTAGTTGAACTTGTATTCAAGGATAACAGTAAAAAGATTGTGGAAATTCCTGTATTGGTAAATTCTAAAGTGGATGGAAGTTATAAATTTTTATCAGCAGAAGAAGTTAAAAATCTTGATAAAAATGTAAATTATCCTGACGGAGTTTATTATGGCGACAGTTATGGATTTGTTTCTAATAAACCTATACCTGTAAAAGTCACTATCAAGAACAATAAAATTGAAAATGTAGAGCTTGTTAAAGAAGAATTGAACAGATTAAAGGGCGTAACATCACCCGGAAATGTAGATGATGGCGGAATATTCCAAGAAAAATTTTATACTATAATTGATAGAATTAAAAACATGCAAAAATTTGAATCCTTGATATATAAATTTGAAGTTTTAAGAGACGCAACTAGCAAGGTTATGGAAGAAGCACGTGGAAAAGAACAGACGCTGGAAGTCTATAGAGCGGCATTGGATAAAGTAATTGGAAAACATAATTTTGGTAAATGGGGGCTTAGTATAGATGAGTCACATTTAAAAGGAGAAAGAAATATTCATGACAGAATATTTTTATTGCTAAAAATATATGTTAGTGAAGAACTGGGTTATGACAGTAGTGATTATGATGCAGTAAGTGGTGCTACTTTCACTGCAACCGGAACCGCTACATCTATTAAAAATGCATTATTAAAAGCTAAAAACTTTGATTTTTATGATATGAGAGTTGATGATAGTAACTTTAAAACTTCTTATAAAGAAGGCGATAAGCTTGATTTAAAAGATTTAAAAGTTACTATATATAAAAAAAATAATCAGAAAATTACAGTTTCATATCCTGATTTTGGCAAATATGGGTTAAAAGTAGTTGATGAGTATAATAAAGAGCTTAAAGATGGATTAGTTTTGAATAAAGAAAACTTAGGCTATAGTGTGACGGACGGATTGAGGCTCAAAGTAGTTCATGAAGAAAGTAGAAGTTTTAAATTTTTAAACACTATTCTTATATCTAAAAGCACGACTAAGAATTTTGAAATTTTCGGAATTAAGATAAAAGCTAAAGATGGTTCTGAGTGGTATGATACTAAAGGCTATAATACAACAGACTTTATTCAAAATCTAACTGTTTCAAAAGAGGTTGCCGAAAAACTTAATAACAAAGAAATTGAGTTTAAAATAATTGCTAAAGACAAAAAGTCTTCTGAAGAAATTGAAATTCCATTAAGACAAGCACAAAATAAGACTTTAATCGCGGATTTTGTTAGTGGAGAATATACATTAGACGTTATTGAAAAGTATAAAGGTGTGTTATTCAATAATACTTTCCGTATCAAAACAAAAGTTGAAGGAAAGATTCCTAAAGCATTTTTATACAAGGAAACACCTGAAACTTTGACTATATCAAAAGGAACAGAAATAACAGAAAGTAAAATAAGAGGTGTTCTTAAAGATTTACCAGATGGAACTGAAATTTCAGTTTTAAGACCGGTAGATGTAAATAAAGTAAATGAAACAGTACCGCAAAAGCTTTTAATTAAACTTAAATTTGATGATGGTAGTGAAAAAGAGATAGAAATAGATGTTATTGTAAAAGAAAAAGTTATTTCTATGGCAGATAAATATGTTTACAAGCCAAAAGATTTGATTACAATTAAAGGTAAAGAAGTAGAATTAAGTCATTTAAAAAATCACCTTAATGACTTACCGGAAGGTACTAAAATTGAAATTATTGAAAAGGCAAATGTAAGTGAAGTAAATGAGGCAGGTACTTTAATGAAAGTAAGGCTTGAATTTACTGATAAGAGTACAAAGGATATTTCAATTAATGTTATAGTAAAAGATACTGCTCCAAACAAAGCAGAAGAATTTAAGATTTTGTATCCTGAAATAAAAAATGAAATAGTAAATGTAGTTGTAAAAGACCCTAAATATGGAAATATGAAAAATTTTGCAGAAACCGTTAAATGGGGTGCATTTTCAGACTTTGCTATAAATAGAGATTTAAAATTGAAATCTCGTTCTGCTAATATTTCACGTATCGAAGTGTTAAAAGAACCGGATAGATCAAAGCTTGGAGATCAAAAAGGCAAGATAAAATTAAGCTTTAATGACGGTTCTAAACTTGAACTTGAAATATCAGTAAAAATTGTTCCGTATCCTGTGTATAAAATATTTAAATTAACATCAAATAAGACGCAGTATAAATTAGAAGATAAGTTTAATTTAAATGATTTAAAAGTAACATTATTTATTTCCAACAAACTGGAAAATGAATCTGATTGGGCAACTACCGGAACACCTATTTTAAATATACCTTATTCAGATTTTCATTTGTTTGGAATTAAAGTTGTAGAATTAGATTCAAAGAAAGAAATAGAAAATGACAGTATTATAAGTTCACTGATTAAGAATAAAAAATTATCAGTTGGAGCATATTGCGAAAATCTAATTCAAAAAAATAATTATGAAAGCGGAAAGAAATTGGTAGAAATTTTCAATATAAAAATAACAAATATTGATGAATGGAAAGAATCTAAAAAAAATATTGTAGAAATTAAAGATGAGAAAAATTCTAAAAAAGCAGATGACTCTAATAAAACAGAAAAAGTTATGGACTCAAAAAAAGAAATTAAAAATGTTGATAACCTAAATAATACTTCTGAAAAAAATAAAACTATTGAATCTGAAAATACAACTAAAGATAAAGTGCAAAGAAAAGATTCGGATAGTGGAGGAAAATTATCTTATGACTCATCAGAAAAACAAAATTTAAAAACCAATGAAAAGGAAGATTAGATGAATTTAATAGTAGGATTAATTGCAATAACATTATTTTACATTTTATTTGCAGATATTATAAAAAAATATCCAGTGTTGTTTTATATGGCAACTTATGTATTAATAATTCCGGTCGTATTGTATTATCAAACAAAGTTTTATAAAAATATGCCGATTTGGTTTACAAGATATGTCATGGATATTTTTCAAAGAGGTATATTTTCAACAGTAACATTTATGATAGTAATGTTTCTAGGAGTTATTACAACTCATAACAAATATACACGAAAACTTATGAGTATAAGAGGTGAAATGTCGATTATCGGTTGTTTTGCTGCACTTTGTCATAATGTGGCTTTTGGGATAAGATACTTTGTAGAATTTTTTACAAATGCATCAAAAATGAATGTATATACTAAAACGGCAACAATAATAAGTTTAATTCTTATAGCTATGATGATTCCGCTTATGATAACTTCATTCAAGTGTGTAAGAAAGAAAATGAAAGCTAAAAATTGGAAAAATTTACAAAAATTAGCATATCCGTTTTTTTACTTGATATATGTTCACTTGATGGTTTTGTTTATGCATAAACCTGAAAAACATATGCTGTCAATAGTGTTATATACTGTTATTTATATGTTATATACGGTTCTTAGAATTAGAAAATGTTTAATAACCAAAAAAAGACAAAGATAAAAATTTAGACTATTGTAAAGTTAAATTACAATAGTCTTTTTTTGTTGTAAAACATCTCAATATCTATACTCGATATAAAGCATTGTATGAGGGAGATTTTCTTATTAAAATTATAATCTCAAGTTCTGTATGTTCAATTATATACTATGTTTGTATGTTAAAATCAGTTAAAAAATTTTTAAAATTAACAATAAAAAATTTTATTAATTCATTGAAATTTTTTTACAAATATGTTAATATATATTTGATAAATTTAATATTTAATTTAAAGCATTGATTATGTATAATTGGTGCTTAACTTTTTTGTTCACTATGTGATATGTATTATCTTTATCATATATTATTGTTTTTAGGGAGGTGCTAAGTTATAAAAAAATTATTTTCTTTTTTTCTAATATTTTGTAGTGTTTTATTTGTATGCAACGTTGGTAATGTTGATGCCAAAGTAGAAAAGAAAAAGTATTCTAATTGGCAAGAAGTTGCTAAAGATATGCACAAAAAATTTACAGAAGCGAAGGAGTATGCTGATAAAAAAGATTTCAAAAGTGCTTACAAGGCAATGGATTCTGCATATTTTGATTATTATGAAGTTCAAGGTTTTGAAAAAAATGTTATGGTTGCAATTTCTAATAGTAGAGTAAATGAAATTGAGGCGGCATTTAGAGAAATTAAGCATACTTTTTTAGGAAATACAAGTGATTCTGTTGAAAAAATTAAGGCATCAATAGATGAACTTGATATGAAAGTTTATAGAGATGCACTTGTTTTGGATAAAGTAATTTCAAAAAATGCACCAGATTCGGAAGGTAAAGCTGTATTTGGAGATACTGAAATTAAACAGGGAGATGAGAAAGCTAAAAATATCCAAGATTTTTTAACATCATTCGGATTGATGCTTAGAGAGGGATTGGAAGCAATTCTTGTTTGTGTTGCAATTATTGCTTATCTTGTTAAAACAGGGAATAAGCATCTTTGTAAGTCAGTTTATTTGGGAATGGGTGCTGCCGTTGTATGTAGTTTTGGTTTAGCCATAATAATAAACTATTTATTAGGAGGAGTTGGACAGGAACTACTTGAAGGCTGGACTATGTTTTTAGCGGTTATTGTTTTATTCTATGTTAGTAACTGGATTTTATCTAAATCTGAAGAAGAAGCATGGGAAAATTATATTCAATCTAAAGTTCAAAAATCAATAGATAACAGAAGTAAGTGGACTTTGGTTTTTGCTGCTTTTTTAGCTGTACTAAGAGAAGGAGCAGAGCTTATTTTATTTTATAAGGCCTCATTTTCGGGTGGAGGTAAGATTTTGTATCCAATGGGAGGACTTGTTGCAGCCTCTGTTGTTTTGGTTATAATATTTTTACTTTTTAGATTCACATCAGTTAAATTACCGCTTAAACCATTTTTCTTGTTTACAAGTATATTATTATATCTAATGTGTATCTCGTTTATGGGAAAAGGAGTTATTGAGTTAACTGAAGCCGGAGTTATTTCTGGTTCAACAGTTATACCTGCAATGCAAGGTTGGAGTATTCCAATTTTGAATATTTATGATAGAGCCGAAACTTTAATTCCACAAGTTATGTTGGTAATAATTACTGTTTGGATATTGTTAGGTCACTATTTAAAATTAAGAAAAATAAAAAAGGAAAGTTAAATTTCTATTTTATTAAAGTTAAAAAATTAGGAGGATTTATTTTATGAAAAAATCAAAAATGGTTGTAACATTAGCATTATTAGCGTCAGTAGGTTTAGTTGGCTGTCAAAAAAATGACACAGCAAAAATAAATGAATTACAAAAATCAATTGAAGAAAAAGATAAAAAGATTGCTGAGTTAAATGACAAATTAAAAGAAGCTGGAGCCGAAGATGAAAAAGCTGAAGATGCTGAAAAACCAGGTGAATCAGGATTTGAAGAAATAAAAATCGGAGAAGAAAAAATTGTAGGTCCTTTCCAAGTTGCTACAGTTTATTTTCAAGGAGTTGATATGATTCCTGAAGGAAGACAACCTAGTGCTGCAGAATCAGATATGCACTTGGAAGCTGACATTCATTTGACTAAAGAAGCCGGTAAAAAATATGGTTTCGGTAGTGGAAAAGATATTTGGCCTGCATATTTAACAGTAAATTATAAAGTATTATCAACTGATGGAAAAGAAGTTACTTCAGGATCAATGATGCCAATGAACGCTGATGATGGTGCTCATTATGGAACAAATATCAAAAAGAATGTTCTTAAAGTTGGTAAGTATAAATTAGTTATCGAAATTCAACCTTCAGCTGATTACTTATTACACACTGATGAAGAAACAGGTGTTCCTGCAATTAAAGATGGTGGAAAAGCTGCTGCTTCAAAATATTATGAAAAACAAACTGTTGAATTTGAATGGAACTATACAGGACAACAATTACAAAATAAATAATATTAATATATGAATAATATTAGTATTAATATATGACAAACGGACAAATCCTCTCTTAAAATCTTAAGAGAGGTTTTGCCATATTTTAGAAGTGAGGTTTTTATTTTGGGAAAATTTTATGTTGATGTAATTTTTGCTATATGTACATTTTCTTTCTTTTTTGCATTAGCATTGTCTTTTTTAAAAGAAAATGTGTCTTTGACAAATAAAATAATTTCATTTTCGGTTCTTTTGATAGGAATAGTTCTAGGTTTATACATACATATACTTAGAGTGAAGAATAAAAAAGAAATGATACACACAGTTACAAAATTGAATAGATATGTATTTGCATTATGTTTATTTATTTTTATTTTAATGAGTATTTTTTTATTTTTGAGTATTTTTGTAAAAAATCATAAGAAAATTTCTAAAATACTTACTTCTTTGAATTTATTATTTATGTTTATATCTATTTCCTGTATGATTTATCTAATAATACCAAAGCTTTTAACTCAAGCAATGGAATTTATCGCATTTGGAGAAGATTCTGTAAGTACAGTTACTTTATTTAGAGTTAGTGGCTATATTCTTGGAATTTTAACTGGAGTTTTGCTTATATTAGCTCTTTATAAGTTTTTAATAAGATGTAGTAAAAAACAATACATTGTAATGTTTATTGCAATATTTGTTAATACTTTTTTGGAATATGGATTAAAAGGAATTACTGCTACTGTTAGACTTAAAGAATATTTGAAAAAAGATTTTAATATATCTCCTATTTTGACTGAAAAAAGTAATATTTTTGGAATAAAAGTTTTTAATTTAATGATTTTTGAAGACAAAAGTGAAGTGTATTTTATAGGAGCTGCTTTTATAATAATACTGATAGGAGTAATATTCTTCGTTTATAATAATTTAAAAGTCAAGGGAAAATTTGAAAATAAGGCCAGTTTAAGAAAAGAAAAATGGAGGCTAATCGTAAATAGAAGATGGGCATATTTTGCAGTTTTTTTATCTTTTGTTACGTTATTTTCCACAACTTACTTAAATTATTTACTTACAAAACCTGTTGAATTAACAGCTGCTCAACCTTATCAAGAAGAAGGAAATAATATTGTAATTCCTTTATCTGATGTTGATGATGGACATTTACATAGATTTTCTTATAAAAAAGATGGGCATAATATTAGATTTATAGTAGTTAAAAAGCCAAATAGTACATCTTATGGAGTTGGACTTGATGCTTGTCAGATATGTGGTGTAGCAGGATATTTTGAAAGAAAAAATGATATAGTATGCAAAAGGTGCGATGTTGTTATGAACAAAGCAACTATAGGATTTAAAGGTGGATGTAATCCTATACCTTTTGAGTACAAAATTGAAAACTCAAAGATAATAATTGATAAAAGTGTTTTAGATAAAGAAAAAGAAAGATTTCCAATAGGTGAATGATATGTTTTGGAGAATGGTTTTTGGGACTTTAATCAGACAACGAAAAAAGATGTTTATGATAGCATTTACTGTTGCACTTGGTGTTTCACTTGCAACAGGAATGTTAAATGTAATGCTTGGAGTTGGAGATAAAGTAAATAAAGAGCTTAAAACTTATGGAGCAAATATAAATGTGGTTTCTAAGGATGCTTCACTTATTTCTGATTTATATGAATTGGAAAATTCTGAAACTGCAACAAATGATAAGTATTTGAAAGAAGAAGATTTGCCTAAAATTAAACAAATATTTTGGGGATTTTCAATTGTAGATTTTACTCCTTATCTTGAAAAGACTGCAAAAGTTAATAATCAAAAGACAAAATTTATTGGTACGTGGTTTGCTAAACATATGGATTTATCAACTGGTGAACAAATTGATACCGGAATGAAAAATTTGAAAAATTGGTGGAAGATTAATGGAGAATGGTTAAATGAAGACGATAATGATAGTGTTATGGTCGGAAGTTTATTTGCAGGAAAAAACGGAATTAAAGTTGGGGATAAAATAGAAGTTAATAGTGGTAAAAATACTAAAGTCTATAATGTCAAAGGGATATTCGAATCCGGTGGGAATGAGGATTTAAATATTTTTTCTACTTTAAAAACTGCTCAGGAATTATATGAAGTTGAAGGTAAAATTTCAAATATTGAAGTTTCTGCACTTACAACTCCTGATAATGAATTGGCAAAAAAAGCAACTAGGGATCCAAACAGTTTAACACCAACAGAGTATGAAACTTGGTATTGTACAGCTTATGTAAGTTCTATTTGTTATCAAATTCAAGAGGTTGTTGAAGATAGTGTTGCAAAACCTATAAGGCAAGTTGCTGAATCAGAAGGAAGGATTTTAGATAAGACAAAATTACTTATGATTTTAATTACGGCATTAGGTTCAGTAGGATCAGCACTTGGAATTTCTAATCTTGTTACGGCAACAGTAATGGAAAAAAGTCAAGAAATTGGACTTATAAAAGCAATTGGAGGTTCCAATTTAAGAATAATGTTACTTATATTGACCGAAATAGTCATAACTGGAATTTTTGGTGGTATAATTGGGTACTTTATAGGACTTGGATTTACTCAAATTATTGGTATTACTGTATTTGGTTCATATATAGAACCTGCTGTTATGGTTATTCCGATAGATATTGCTTTGGTAATAGGAGTTTCTTTAATAGGAAGTATTCCAGCTATACATTATTTATTCAAACTTAAGCCGACAGAAGTTCTTCATGGAAGGTAGGATTGAAATGACTAAAAGAAAAATGTATTTAAAAATGATTTTAAGTTCTTTCATTAGAAGAAAGTCTAGAATGGTAGTAGCTCTTTTGGCAGTTATAATTGGAGCTACAATTATGTCCGGGCTTATTACCATATATTTTGATATTCCCAGACAGTTGGGAAAGGAATTTAGATCTTATGGTGCCAACTTTATATGCCTTCCTAATGAAGGGAAGATTAGTGAAGAGGAATATAATAAATTTAAAGAACTTATAAAGAATAAAAATGTTGTGGGAATAGCTCCATATAGATATGAAACAACAAAAATAAATCAAAAGCCGTATATTCTTGCAGGAACTGATATGGAAGGGGCTAAAAAAAATAGTCCTTTTTGGTATATTGAAGGAGAATGGGCTACTAATACTGATTCAAATGAAGTTATGGTTGGGAAAGAAATAGCCAATACTTTAGGACTTTCTGTAGGAGATAAATTTAAAGTTGGAGGAGTGAAACACGGAAAAAGTGCTGTTGCATCAGATGTAAATGATTCTGCGGAAAAAAGTAAAAATAAAGATACAGGTGATGATTTTTATGACGTAACTTTGACTGTAAAAGGTATTGTAACTACAGGCGGTAAAGAAGAATCTTTTATATTTTTAAGTTTGGATAAACTCAATGAGATTGTAGAAGATACTACGAAAATTGATTCTATTGAATGTAGTATAGAAGCAAATCACAATGAATTAGATAGCTTGGCAAAAGATCTAAATGCTAAATTACCAAATGTTATTGGCTCACCTGTAAAGAGAGTTACTCAATCTCAGGATACTGTTTTAAATAAATTGACAGCACTTATATTGTTAGTAAACATTGTAATTTTAGTTTTAACAACCATATCCGTTTCTACAACTATGATGGCAATAATTGCTGAAAGAAGAAAAGAGATAGGATTGAAGAAAGCACTTGGAGCTCATAATAAAGAAATTATAATGGATTTTATCGGAGAGAGTGTATTGCTTGGATTGATAGGAGGACTTATTGGAGTTGGGTTTGGATTTGTATTTGCTCAAAGAGTAAGCCTTAGTGTTTTCGGTAGGACAATTACCTTCCAATATTTATTGATTCCTGTAATTGCTATTATTTCAGTATTAGTAACTACTGCAGGTTGTATATTACCTGTTAGAAAAGCTGTTGAAATTGATCCTGCTTTAGTATTAAAAGGAGAATAGACTATGGATAATGATAAAGTAATATTAGAACTTAGGGATGTCTCTAAGATTTATGAATCAGTTAATGCACTTAGCAATATAAATTTAAAAGTGAAAAAAGGTGATTGGATTGCTATAATGGGCTCATCCGGATCGGGAAAAACAACTATGATGAATATTATAGGTTGTATGGATAGACCATCTAATGGACAAGTTTTAATTGACGGTGTTGATATTTCTAAAGAAAGTCAAAAAAATCTTACAAATATAAGAAGAGAAAAAATTGGACTTATTTTTCAACAATTTCATTTGATAAGTTACTTAACCGCTCTTGAAAATGTCATGGTTGCTCAATATTATCACAGTATGATTGATGAAAAGGAAGCACTGGAAGCACTTAAAAAAGTAGGTCTTGGAGACAGAGCTAAGCATTTGCCAAGTCAATTATCGGGTGGAGAACAACAAAGAGTTTGTATAGCAAGAGCACTGATAAATAATCCGGAGATTATATTAGCTGATGAGCCAACGGGAAACTTAGATGAAGCTAATGAAATTATGGTTATAGAGATTTTAAAGCAACTTCATAAAGAAGGCGCTACTATAATTGTTGTTACTCATGATCCAGAAGTTGGAGATGAAGCAATGAGAAAAATAACTTTAGATTATGGCAAAATTATAGATGATAAATTATTGACAATATAGATTATTGATGTTAAAATGTATTCGGTGGTGTTTATGAAAAGAAAAAAATTTAAATTTTTTGTTATTTTAATTTTATCTACCATGTTTGTTACAGCTTGTAGTTCTAAAAAAGAACTAAAAGATGGAGTATTTGAAGGATACTATAAAGATGAAAGTGCGACTGTTAAAGTTGTAATAACTATAAAAGATAAAAAGATTGTAGATTGTGTAAGAGAAGAAAGAGATAATAAAAATAATAAGATAAAAGATGAAAACTATGGCAAAGATGATGCTGATTTTAACTATAAACAAGCTCAAAAAGCTGTAAAAAATAGTGAAGGATATGCAAAAAAGTTAGTTGAGGTTCAAGATATCGATAAAGTTGATTCAGTCAGCGGAGCCACTATTTCATATAAGAGATTTAAAAGTGCAGTAAAAGATGCCTTGAATAAGTAAAAAAATTTAAGGAGGATTTTTATGGAAATTTTAAAGAAAAAGTTTATAAATTTTATAGTTTTATTATTAGGAGTGGTTTTAGCTTTAACTCCTTTTATAATCGCTCCGGTTTGTCCTGCAATGGCAAATGGAATGAGAATGAGTTGTTATTATAGTGGACTGTTTGCTACTTATGTTGGAATTGGGATTGTTATAACCTCATTAATTTCTATCTTCGTAAACAATAAAATTGTTAATATTGTTTTAAGTGTTATTAATATAATTGCAGGAGTTTGTGTTCATTTAATACCAAATAAAATTATAAAAATTTCCGTCGGAATGGGGAAAGATGGAGCACCAAGATTTATGGGATATTGTATGAAAGATACTATGGAGTGTATAAAACATCATACATTTACAATAGTTTCCATTTTAGGAATTGCAGTATCTATTATTTCAATTATGTATTTGATTTATATTTTTATAAAAAGAGAAAATTAATATAGGTAAAAGAGAGTTAAAAAATGAGTAATAGAAAAATCGACATTAAGTTCTTAGCAAAAGAAAATATTAGAAAAAAACCACTTAGAAGTATTTCATTAATTAGTATAATTGCTATTTTTGTTTTATTTTTATTCTGCGGAACCATTTTATCATCAAGTATCTCAGGAGGGGTGAATAATCTTTCCAATAGACTTGGTGCAGATATTATAATTGTTCCCGAAGGCTATAAGGCAAACATTGAAAGTGTTTTATTAAAAGGGGAGCCAAGTGAATTTTATCTTCCAAATGATACATTAGAAAAAATTAAAAAGATTGAGGGAATAGAGTCGGCAACACCACAGCTTTATGTAGCAACTCTTTCTGCATCTTGTTGTTCATATCCGGTGCAAATTATAGGGATAGATTATGATTCAGATTTTTTGATTAAACCTTGGTTGCAAAAAACTCTTAAAAGAGAGTTAAAAGATGGTGAGGTTATTGTTGGTAACCATATTGTAGGAGAAAAAAATTCAAAGGTTAAATTTTTTGAAGAAGAACTTGATATAGTTGGAAAACTTGAACAAACAGGAATGGGGTTTGATGCCACTGTTTTTGTTAACATGAAAACTGCTAGGAGACTTGCAAGAGCTAGTGAAAGGATACAAAAAAATCCTGCATCAGAAGGAGAAAAAATTTCTACAATTTTATTGAAATTAAAGCCGAACTATAGTGCTTCAGAAGTATCGAATAAGATTATGAAAGAATATGCTAAAGATGGAATTTTTGCTATGTTCAGTAAAAAATTCGTGAATGAAGTATCTTCAAATTTAAAAGTCATTTCAAGTTATATTTATATTTCAATAGCAGTTATTTGGTTAATGTCAATGATTCTTTTGGCGGTTGTATTTTCTGTTATAGTTAATGAAAGAAAGAAAGAGCTCAGTATTCTTAGAGTTTTAGGTGCTTCTAAGAAAAAATTATCAAAAATAATTATGTATGAGTCTTTGTATATAGGATTTTATGGTTCAATTCTTGGAATAATTGTTGGAATTATATCCGTGTTTTCGATAATACCAATTATTCAAAAAAGGCTAAATTTACCATTTTTGACCCCTTCAATGCTGAATTTGGTTTTAGTGTCTATATTTAGTTTATTCGTTGGAACTATGGTAGGATGTTTATCGTCTCTAAATGCTACTAGAAAGATTAGTAAAACAGATGCTTATTTAACAATGAGGGAGAATGATTAGGATGTTAAAAATTGAACAATTATTTAAAACATATGTTAGGGCAAAAGAATTTAATGCGGTAGACAATGTTAATTTAGAAGTGGAAGATGGAGAGTTTATAGCTATAATTGGGAAATCTGGAAGTGGAAAATCAACTCTTTTAAATATAATTTCAGGAATATTAAGTCCTACAAGTGGAAAAATATTTCTTGATAATGAAGAAATCAGTGCTCTTTCAGATGATGAAAAATCTTTTATAAGAAACGATTCAATGGGATTTATTCCACAATCTACTGTAGTATTATCTACTTTAAATGTTCTTGACAATGTTTGTTTACCTTTCTTTTTAAGTAAAAGAGAAGGAGATGCAGTTGGACGGGGAAAATATCTTTTAAAAGAACTGGGAATAGAACATTTGGAAAGTTCATATCCTAGAGAGTTATCAGGAGGAGAATTAAGAAGAGTTACAATTGCAAGAGCTTTGATGAATTATCCTAAAATAATTCTTGCAGATGAACCAACTTCAGATTTAGACGTAGAAAATACAAAAGAAGTTCTGGAAATTTTAAAAGAAATAAATAAAAAAAATAATACAACAATTATACTTGTTACTCATGATCTTGCATGTCTTGAATATGCAGATAAAATTTATACTATGGTATCCGGGAAAATTGAAGAAGGGAAAAATATATAGTTTAAATATAAAAACTGATTGATTTTTTAATTAATCGGTTTTTTTTTACAAATTAAAAGGCTGAGGATTTTTTACTCTCCAACTTTAGTTACTGAACCTTTTTATCTATAATAATGAAAACATTATTTAATATATTGGTATAATATCATTAAAATAATTTAAGATGTTATTTTTTATATGGACTTTTATGTATTTTTTTGATATAATTTAGGAAAAGCAGTGAAAATAAAGGAGGTAATTATGTTAAAGGAAAAGGTTGTAGTTAAGTCTGAAATTGGACTTAATGCCAGAGTAGCTTCTATGTTTTTGAGGAATTCAGTAAAATTTGATTCTGATATAATATTGATTAAGGATAATAACAGATATAACGGAAAGAGTATTTTGAGTATTTTATCAATGCAAGTGGCAAATGGCGAAGAAATGGAAATAGAAATAACTGGAGATGATGAAAAACAAGCTATGGAATGTTTAACTTTATTTTTTAAGCAAGATTTAAGAGAATTTTATACAATTTAATGGAAATAAAGCTATTTTTTGAAAAATCTCTTTTAAGAGATTTTTTTAGGATAAATATTCTTACAATTAATTTAGTAAGCAAACTAAAATCGAACAAAAATGATAAATAACATTGTTAATTTATTTGGCAAAATTAGGTATTGGATAAAATATTTTTTTGAAAAATATATCAAAATTTTTAACGCTTAAAAGCTAAAATGCTTGAAAAATTTTGTGGTTTTTGCTATACTTTAAGTATAGTATAGCAGAGTTTTTCGCTATATTTTAGATAGAACAACTGCATACTAGTTATATACTAAAATGAGTACATATTGATATTTTTTATAGGGTACAATTTAATATTAGTGTTTTAAAATATATACTATTTATTTTTTGCTATATAATTGTATGAGGTTTTTCTAAAACTTTATAAAAGGAGGCAAATTATGGCTTTTGTTTTTAATGTTGAAGAAAATCAAGACAAAATAGATGAGCTTTGTGAATTTATTGATAAGAAAAAAGACATTCCAGGAGCTTTGATGCCGGTTTTACAAGAAGCACAAAGTATTTTTGGATATCTGCCGGAAGAAATAATGGATTTGATAGCTAAAAGAATGAAAATATTTCCTGCTAAAGTCTTTGGTGTTGCGACTTTTTATTCACAATTTTCATTTATTCCTAAGGGTAAGTATCAAGTTTCCGTTTGTATGGGAACTGCTTGCTATGTAAAAGGAGCTCAAGAGATTTTGAATGAGTTTTGTGATAGAATAGGTGTAGAAGTTGGAGGAACCAGTGAAGATTTAAAATTTTCGGTTGCTCAAACTCGTTGTATAGGCGAATGTAATTTGGCACCTGTTGTTACAATAAATGAGGATGTCTATGCTCATATAAAAAAAGCGGATATCAGAAGAATAATGAGAAAATATAAATAGGGGTGATTTTATGATAAAGACTGAAGTTGATATTAGAATACTGGATTCTATCAAAGAAGAAAACTATCCTCTATTAATTGAAAGGTTAAAGCAAGAACCTGATAAGTACATAATTGACGAAAATGGTATTCGTCTAAAAGGAGAGTTTTTTGAAAAACAAACCAGAATTGCATTGAAAAATTTTGGTATTGTTGATGAACATAGTGTTAAGGAATACGTAGCTTTAGGAGGTTACTATGCCTTAGCTAAAGTTATTAGTAGTTACACTCCTGAAGAAGTAGTTAATGAAATGAAAAATTCAGGACTTAGAGGGCGTGGAGGTGCCGGATTTCCAACAGGTAGAAAATGGGAAGGTGCTATGCAACAACCACCCGGACAAAAGTATGTTGTATGTAATGCAGATGAGGGAGACCCAGGTGCGTTTATGGATAGATCTATACTTGAAGGAGATCCACATTCTGTGTTGGAAGGAATGGCAATCTGTGGATATGCAATAGGTGCTGATAGAGGATTTATTTATGTTAGAGCTGAATATCCTAAGGCTGTCATAAACCTAAGAGAAGCAATTAAAAAAGCAGAAGATGAA
Source organism: Parvimonas sp. D9 (assembly GCF_035282565.1). Lineage (NCBI taxonomy): Bacteria > Bacillati > Bacillota > Tissierellia > Tissierellales > Peptoniphilaceae > Parvimonas > Parvimonas sp. D9. The sequence goes on from NZ_JAYKBM010000001.1 coordinate 149,725, forward strand.
AATCTTTTAGGTGATAATATTATGGGAACAGATTTTAGTTTTCATGTTGAATTAAGACTTGGTGCAGGAGCATTTGTTTGTGGAGAAGGTACTGCTCTTATAGAATCTATTGAAGGTAAGCGTGGTATGCCAAGAACTAAAGTTTATAGAACAACTGTTAAAGGACTTTTTCAAAAGCCTACAGTTTTAAATAATGTTGAAACTTTTGCAAATGTTCCTCAAATTATGTATAAAGGATCAGATTGGTATAGATCTATTGGTACTGAAGATAGTTCTGGAACTAAAGTATTTGCTCTTGTAGGAAAGGTTGCAAATGCTGGACTTGTTGAAGTTCCAATGGGTACTACTATTAATGAAATAGTATATGATATTGGTGGTGGTACCGGCAATGATAAAAAAGTAAAAGCCGTTCAAACAGGTGGCCCATCAGGTGGATGTATTCCTACTGATTATTTTGATACTCCTGTAGATTTTGGTTCTCTTGCTAGAATTGGATCTATTATGGGTTCAGGTGGTATGGTTGTTATGGATGAGACTGACTGTATGGTTGATATTGCAAGATTTTTCTTAGACTTTACTGTTGAAGAATCTTGTGGTAAATGTGTTCCTTGTAGAGAGGGTACAAAGAGAATGTTGGAACTATTGGAAAAAATAACTGCCGGTAAAGGTGAAGATGGTGATATTGAAAGATTGGAAGATCTTTCAGAAACTATTACTGTTGCATCTCTTTGTGGTCTTGGACAAACTGCAGCAAATCCTGTTGTTAGTACACTTCATTATTTCAGAAATGAATATGAAGCTCATATTTATGATAAGAAGTGTCCGGCAGGTGTTTGTCAATCACTTCTTGAGTTCTTTATTACAGATAAGTGCGTTGGATGTACTAAATGTGCTAAAGCTTGTCCGGTTGATTGTATTACCGGAGTTCAAAAGGAATTACATGTTATTGACCCATCTAAATGTATTAAATGTGGATCTTGTGAAGCTGCATGTCCAGTTAATGCTATAATTAGAAGATAGGTTCCGGAGGTTTATTATGGCTAATATGATTAATTTAACTATAAATGGCAAAAATGTTAGTGTTGAAAAGGGAACTACTATCATTGAAGCCGCTAAGAAAGTTGGAATTGATATTCCAAACTTATGTTATGAAAAAAGCCTTACCGCCTTTGCTGGATGTAGAATGTGTGTTGTTGAAATAGAAGGAAGTAGAAAGTTAGAAACTGCATGCTCCACACTTGTAAAAGAAGGTATGGTTGTAAATACTGAAAGTGACAAATTAACAAAAATAAGAAGAAATATTTTAGATTTATTGTTCTCTAATCACCCAAGTGATTGTTTAACTTGTGATATGGTTGGTAACTGTAAATTACAAGAATATTGTTATAGATATGGAATGAAAAAAGGTACTTGGATTGGTGAAGTTCAAAATCATAAAATTGATGATAACAATCCGGTTATGATTAGAGATCAAAATAAATGTATCTTATGTGGTAAATGTGTTAGAGTTTGTCAAGATGTTCAAGTTACAGGGGCTATTGACTTTGTAGATAGAGGTTTTGAAGCTCATATCGGTACTCATAAGAATTTAGATTTAAGTACTGATAATTGTAGATTCTGCGGACAATGTATAAGCGTATGTCCAACAGGTGCCTTACTCAATAAACAATTAATGGGAACTAGACCTTGGGAAGTTAAAAAAGTTAGAACAACTTGTCCTTTCTGTGGTACAGGTTGTAATTTTGATTTAAATGTAAATGTTAAAACGGGAAAAGTTATTGGTGTTACACCAAATGAAGATTCTCCAATTAATGGAACTCAACTTTGTGTAAAAGGACGTTTCCATGCTGATTTAATTAACAGTCCGGGTAGACTTACAGAGCCATTGATTAAGAAAAATGGTGTATTTGAAAAAGCTACTTGGGAAGAAGTATTAGATTTGGTTGTTTCTAAATTAAAAGAAACTAAAGAAAATTTTGGACCAGATTCAATTGCAGGTTTAAGTTCAGCAAGAACTTGTAATGAAGATAACTTTGCTTTTCAAAAAATGATGCGTGTTGCTATTGGTACAAACAATGTTGACCACTGTGCTAGAACCTGACATGCTCCTACAGTTGCAGGTCTTGCAACAACATTAGGTTCAGGAGCTATGACAAACTCTGTTAATGAAGTTTTTAAAACAGATTTAATGTTTGTAATAGGTTCAAATACAACAGAAGCACATCCAATAATTGGTAATAAAATGCAACAAGCTCATAGACAAGGGAAAAAATTAATAGTAGTGGATCCTAGAAAAACTGAAATTGCAAGAGAAGCCGATTTACATCTTTCATTAAAATCTGGAACTGATGCCGCCCTGATAGACGGTATTATGAATATAATAATTACAGAAGGATTGTATGATAAAGAATATGTTGAAAATAAAGTGGAAAGATTTGAAGATGTTAAGGAGCTTGTATCAAAATATACTCCAGAACTTGTTAGTAAAATTACTACAGTCCCTGTTGAAAAAATTTACAAAGCTGCGAGAATGTATGCTTCAGCTGAAAGAGCAGGTATATTCTATACTTTAGGTATTACTGAGCATACAACAGGTACTTCAAATGTAATGAATCTTTCTAATTTAGCTTTGCTATGTGGAAATATAGGTATTGAAGGTGGCGGTATTAATCCGCTTCGTGGACAAAATAACGTTCAAGGAGCTTGTGATATGGCTGCATTACCAAATTATTTCCCTGGTTATCATAAAGTATTGGAAGAAGAAAATGTTAAACTTTTTGAACAACATTGGGATTGTAAACTAAATAGAAAAATGGGACTTAGAATTCCGGAAATGCTTGATGGAGCTGCAGAAGGTTCAGTAAAAGCTATGTATATTATGGGAGAAGATCCCGTACTTTCAGACCCAGATGCAAATCATGTTAAACATGCTTTAAGTAATTTAGATTTCTTAGTAGTTCAAGATATTAATTTAACTGAAACTGCAAAACTTGCAGATGTTGTTTTACCTGCTACTTGTTATGCAGAAAAAGATGGTACATTTACGGCATCTGAAAGAAGAGTTCAAAGAGTTAGAAAAGCTGTCGAAGCGCCTGGACAAGCAAGATTGGATTGGGCTATATTGGCAGATGTTTCTAAAAGACTTGGCGGTAAAGGCTTTGATTGGGAAACATCAGAAGATGTTTTCGATGAAATAAGAAAATGTATGCCAACTTATAGAGGAATTACTTATGATAAGATTGATAAATTAAATGGAGTTCAGTGGCCATGTCCTACAGCAGAACATCCGGGAACAAAATATCTTCATGAAGGTAAATTTACAAGAGGCGATAAAGCTCTTATGGTACCTGTTGAGTATGAGGGACCAAAGGAATTAGAAAATGAAGAATATCCAATAATTTTATCAACGGGAAGAACTTTGTATCATTATAATGTAATGACAAGATATTCAGATGCTCTTGATGGAATTCTTCCACACGAATTAATAGAAATTTGTGAAGAAGATGCTCAAAAATATGGCATAGAAGATGGAGACTTTATGAGAGTTACTTCTAGAAGAGGTAGTGTAGTTGGTAGAGCTAAGATTACTGAAAAAGTAAAACCGGGATTAATTTATATGACATTCCACTTTGCTGAAACACCCGTAAATCAATTGACAAGTGCACATTATGATCCAATAACAAAAACAGCTGAATATAAAGTAACAGCTGTAAATATTAAGAAAGTTAATAAACTTGATAAGGGTTTGGAAAGCGAAAAATTTATCAACTTAAATGAATTGGTTGATGAAATAGTTTAGTTAAATAGTCAAAAGAAAAATTAATTGATAATATAAATTGGGGAGTATAATACTTCCCAATTTTTTTATATTTATTATAAAGTTTATTATTGAAACTTGTTGTAATTTAATATATACTATTAGTAGTCTATTTATTTAGTTTTAAGGAGGAAATAATGAGTAAAATATTACTGGTTGAAGATGAAGAAAATATAAGATTGTTTACAAAAATAAATCTTGAAAGAGAAGGTTTTGAAGTTTTAGAAGCAGAAAGTGGAGAAATTGGTGTAGAGCTTGCTTTAAAATATAATCCACAAGTTGTTATTTTGGATGTTATGTTGCCGGGAATAGATGGTTTTGAAGTTTGTAAAATTCTTAGAGAAAAACTTCCCAAGATTGGAATAATAATGCTAACTGCAAAAACTCAAGATGTTGATAGAATTAACGGTCTTGAAAGCGGAACGGATGATTATTTAAGTAAACCGTTTAATCCGGTAGAACTTATTTTAAGAATAAAATCTTTAATTAGACGTCTTGATTCAATTCAAAATAGTAGTGATTTGATAAATATATATCCTTTTAGGTTGGATTTATACTCTAAAAGTTTTTATAAAGATGGAAAAGAAATTGAACTTACACCGACTGAGCTTACTATTATCACTATTTTTATGTCTAATCCTGGAAAAGCATTTTCCAGAAACGAACTTTTGAATATGACATGGGGTGAAGAATTTGAAGGAGATATAAAAATAGTAGATGTCAATATAAGACGACTTAGAGCAAAAATTGAGGATAATTCAAGTAAACCAAAGTATATTGAAACAGTTTGGGGGACCGGATATAGATGGAATTCAAACTAAAATATGACAAATTAGTTGAAAATTTTAATAATATCAAAGATTTCATGTTGAAAAAGTCTTTAAGAACTAGAATAATGACACAGTTTTTTATGGTTATTGTTTTAATAGTTATTTTCTTTGAAATTTTTTTGATATTTACAATAAAAAATTATTACTATTCAGGAGTTACCGGAATAATTCAAAGTCAGGCTAAGTATAGTGCAAAACTTTATGAAATTCATTTAGCCAATTCAAGTTTATCAGAACTTGTTTTAGACGATATTGAAGAATTTTATAGTGAAGTAAATGCACAAGTACAAATTTTAAATAATTCAGGAAAAGTATTATTAGATACCGTAAATGGAAATCAAGTAGGAAGCATTTTATCTACAAGTGATGTTATTTCAGCTAAAAATGGAAGTAATGGATCAAATATATATAAAAATTCTATTTCAAATAAAAATGAACTAGCTGTATCAATTCCTCTTAATAATGGTAATGAACAAGTTGGAATTGCAAGATTTATTATATCTATGGAAAATATAGATAGTATGATTGCACAAAGATATCTTGTATTTTTCCTTTTTGGCTTTTTTGTAATAATTATAGGAGTGAGTATAAGTATTTTTATGAGTACTAAGATTGTTAATCCTATAGAAAAGCTTACAAATGTTGCTTTAAAATTGGCTGATGGGCAGTTAAACGAAAAAGCTGATGAAGTCGGAGATTACGAAATTTCTAAGCTTGGTAGTACAATGAATTTGATGAGTGAAAATTTGGTAAAAAAAGAACAATTAAAGAAGGATTTTATTTCCAGTGTTTCTCATGAATTAAGGACACCACTTACTGTAATAAAAGGATGGGCTTTTACTTTACAACCGGAAGCTAAAAGTAATAAGCTTTTAGAGGATGGGTTAAGTATTATTGAAAAAGAAAGTGACAGATTGGGGAATATGGTTACTGAACTTTTAGATTTTTCAGAAATTAGCAGTGGAAGACTCATAATGAATAAGGAACTATTTGATCTTAATGAACTTGGAATTTTTATAAATAAACAATTAATGCCAAAATCAAGTTCTAAAAAAATAGATATGATTTTAAATTATGATGAAACTAAAAGAGTTATGGTAATGGCAGATAGAGACAGGATTAAACAAGTTTTCATCAATATTTTGGACAATGCTTTAAAATTCACGGACGAAGGTGGAGTTGTTTTAACTGATATAAAAATTGAAGAGGATAAAGCTATTATTGAAGTTATAGATAATGGTTGTGGAATTTCTGAAGATGAAATTTCTTTGGTTACTGGTAAATTTTATAAGGGAAATAACAGTAATTCACATACAGGTCTTGGATTGTCTATTTGTGAAGAAATTGTGAAAGCTCATAATGGTAATCTAATTATAAGAAGTGTTTTAGAAAAAGGAACAGTAGTTAGAGTAGAGTTACCACTTGAAAAGGGAGACATTCAAAATGAGGCATAAAAAATTAATATTTAGTAGTATTGGGATAAGTTTGATAGGTTTAATAATTTTGCTGTTTTTTGTTTTAAGAGGTAATTTTTTTAGATATACAGATATAAATTCTATGATTTCAGAACCTAAAACGAATTCTCTGCTAGTTTCTGGAACATGGAAATTAACTTCTGTAACTTCATTAAGTGATGGTAGTGAGGCAAAAAGTTCAGATGATAAATTGTATATTAGTGAAAAATTTGTTTATTTTGAAAAGACTGGGACATCCAATCCTAAATTCAAATTTAGACAGGTTAATTTTAAAAACTATTTGTTATATAATGGAGTTATAACTGATAAGATTAGTATTGATTCTGATGAAGTTATTGTAGTTTCTATAAGAGATGAGAGGAATTTTTATAAGGAATTTATAGTTTTAGATAAAAATAAAATAGCTACAATTCATAATAAAAAATATTATATTTTTGAAAAAATTTCTGATAATGTTGATGAAAATTTAATTGGAGAATTAAATTTGAATGAGAACTTTAAAAACTCAAAAGATACATCATTTTTAATAGGAGTAAAAAGTGTAGGAACAAAAGATATTGATTATGAAACATTTTTAATTAGAAAAAATGGTGATGAAAAGCCGACAGTAAATAAAATAGAGGGGCTTTTAGTAAATAATAAAAATAAATTTTTCCTTGTTAATTCAATTGGAGACAATATTTATATGACTAATGATTATATAAATAATTCAAATAAAGTTAATTTTGATGTAAAGAATTCCACTATAAATTTTTTGAGTAAAAATTATATTAGTCTTGAGTCTTATAATGCAGAAACTAACAAAAAAAATTATTCTATTTATAAAATTGGAGAATTATCAGATGAGAACCAAATGTCTATTAAAGATATTGCAGGAGATAAAGGGGAAAAAGCATATTTCAATAATATAAGAAAACTTGGATATTCAAGTGAAAATATCAATATATATGATATGAAAAATTTTGGAGTTAAGAGAAATAATTTTAATTGGATTTTTAAAGGAATATTAAGTAATTATTCTCGTGATAATTTTGTTTCAAGTGAGATTGATTTAGATTTGATTCCAAATGTTGACATTTTCTCTAATAAATCCAGTAAAATTTCAAAATTGAAAGTTAAGGAAAAAGTACAAAATGTACTTGATTATTTCGTCTCTCCGGATGAGAGTATGATTGTGATTTTAACTGCTGATGATATCTCAATGTATGAAATAAAAAATCAAGAAATAGGGACACTACCTATTTTTACAACTAGTTTAAAAAATAGAAGAGAGGTCGTTACTTTTCAATGGATAAATTCAATCAGCAGTGAGCTGACATATACAGAATTCTTAAAAATAAAACAAATTAATTGATCAATGTAAAAAATCTCCATGTAATACATAGAGATTTTTTCATTATATTGAATTTATGTCTAGTCCTTTTTTTAACTCGTTAATTTCATCTATCATAAAATCTTTAAATATTTTATTAATATTGGAAAATTGTAAATTTTTATTGTAAACAAAATAAAATTTTCTGTTTAAATAAAGATTCTTTATATTTAAAATCTTAACCTTATCCTTAAAATCGGATAGATTTAACATTCTTTGAGATATAAATCCACTACCAACACCTTTAGTTATAAGGTCTAAAATAGTATTGGTATCATGAATAGTAGCAACGCTATTAGAGATGACATTTAAAGAATTATTTCTTTTTAATTCATCTTCTACTATCTGTCTAGTTCCAGAGCCTATTTCTCTCAATATAATTTTATCGTTACTCAAATCTTCTATATTAATGACTGAATAATTTTTTAAATCAGGATAAGCATCTTTATTAACTACATACACAATATGATCATCCATAATTTGAGTGTAAATCAATTTTGGATTAGAGATTTTTAATCCTACAATTCCAAAGTCTGTCTCTCCTACTAAAATACTATCAATTACAGTTCTTGAATCGTCATTACTGATATTGAATGATATATCTGGAAATAACTTTGAAAATTTTTCAATCAAATTTGGCAAGATAATCTTTCTGGGAACTGAAGAAACACAGATATTCAAAGTTCCTTTTAAATTTTGAGAATATATGTCCAAATCTCTTATAATTTCATCATAAGAAGCAAGTATATTAAGAGCATGTTTATATACTATACTTCCAGCTTGTGTAAGAGTAACACTTCTTCTTGTTCTTACAAAAAGCGAAGTATTTAGCTCTGATTCAAGTGCTTGTATATGATTTGTTACAGACGGCTGAGTTATGTATAAAACATCAGCGGTTTTTGTAAAAGATTTTGTTTTTACAATGGTAATAAAAGTTTCTAATTGTTTAAAGTCCATAAAATCCTCCTTAGATGTAAATTTTATATATTTTTTTATATTATAACATTTTTTTAACAAAAAGTAAATATTAATTAAATAATATAAATCATAGAGTTTTATTGAAAATCATTATAAATTCAACGTTTATACTTTATATTTTAACTTTTTTAGGAAACGTGTTGACTTAATAATTAAAATGTGATAATATATCATTGTTAGGGGGTATTAAAAATGTTTTCAAATGAGAATATAAAAAAAGTTGATCCAGCTATAGCTGAAGTGTTGGATAAAGAATTAGAAAGACAAAATAGCCATATTGAATTGATAGCTTCTGAAAACTGGGTAAATGATGCGATTTTAGAAGCAGCAGGAAGTATATTAACTAATAAATATGCTGAAGGATATCCTGGGAAGAGATATTATGGTGGTTGTGAAGTTGTAGATGAAGCGGAAAGATTAGCTATTGAAAGAGTTAAAGAACTTTATGGTTGCGAATATGCAAACGTTCAACCTCATTCAGGTTCTCAAGCTAACTTTGCTGCATTTTTCGCTATCTTAAAGCCTGGCGATACTTATATGGGTATGAACTTAAATCATGGTGGACATTTAACACATGGAAACCCTATTAACTATTCAGGTAGTATATATCATCCAGTTCCATATGGAGTAGATGAAAATGGATTCATAGATTATGATGAAGTTTTAAAAATTGCAAAAGAATGTAAACCTAAATTAATTTTAGCAGGTGCATCTGCTTATGCAAGAAAGATAGATTTTAAAAAATTTAGAGAAATTTGTGATGAAGTAGGTGCAGTATTAATGGTAGATATGGCTCATATTGCAGGTCTTGTTGCTGCAGGATTACATGAGTCACCAATTCCTTATGCTGATGTAGTTACATCTACGACTCATAAGACATTAAGGGGACCAAGAGGCGGACTTATTTTGTCCAATGCTGCTGCAAATGAAAAATTTAATTTTAATAGAGCAGTATTTCCTGGATCACAAGGTGGACCATTACTACACATAATAGCTGCAAAGGCTATAGCTTTTAAACAAGCGTTAGAGCCTGAGTTTAAAGAATATCAAAAACAAGTTTTGAAAAATGCTCAAGCATTAGCAAAAGGATTAATGAATAGAGGAATTAAACTTGTATCTAATGGTACAGATAATCATTTAATGCTAGTTGATTTGAGAGATTATGATATGAGTGGTAAAGAACTTGAAAAGGCATTAGATTCCGTTCGTATTACTTGTAATAAAAATACTATTCCAAATGATCCAAGATCACCATTTGTTACAAGTGGTATAAGACTTGGAACTCCAGCAATTACTACTAGAGGATTTAAAGAAGAAGAAATGGATTTAATAGCTGAAGCAATTGCCGAAGTTATAAAGAATGGAGAAGAAGGTAAAGAAAAAGCATTGAAAATAGTTGAAGAATTAACTAAGAAAATTCCTTTAAAATAGTATTATTTAATATTTATAAAAAAAAGACGTCAGCACATTTTACTGACGTCTTTTTATGGAATTAATGATATTATCTTATTAATTATTAATTGTTCGAAATTAAAATTATTTTTTTCCAATTCTAAAATTTCTTTTGAAAGAGTAACTTCATCTGTTATTATTCCGTCTGCACCACTAGAGTATGCCTTTGTGATATCTTCATGAGTATTCGCAGTCCAGATATATACTCTTTTTCCATTTTTTTGAATTTTTCTTATCATTTCGTTCGTTACTATTTCTTTTTCTATGCAGAAAAAATCTACAAATTTCATGTTGTAAAAATTGCCATAACTAAAAGCTAAAATTAGTCCCGTTGGAATATTTGGCTCTATATCCTTGACTTCTTTTAATGCTTTAGGAGATAATGAAGAAACAATTACATCATAAGGTTTATCTTTGATTAATTTTGTAACTTCTTTAGCTAAATTCTTTTCATTATTCTTAAAAGGTTTTAATTCTATATTTAATTTTATCTTTCCTGAAGTTTTTTCAAGAACAGTTTGTAAATTAACAAAATTATATTCTTTAGAATTTTTTTTATCAATTATTTTATATTTTTTTAATTCTTCAAAAGTTAAATCTTCAATATTAACTTTTTTTCCAGTAAGTCTTTTCAAGTTATGGTCATGCGATAAAACAACTACATTGTCTTTGGTTAATACAACATCAATTTCTGCAAATTCTGCTTCGTTTTGTATAGCTTCATTTATAGATTCCAATGTGTTTTCAGCAGAATTTTTTGTGCTTCCTCTATGAGCCATAATATCCGGTTTTAAATTTCTAAAAGTATGATAAAATTTAATTTCTTCATTTGAGTTTCTGTATTTACTAAAAATTCCGGCAAAAATTAGAAATATTATTACAAGAGACATCTTTAGTTTAATTTTATTTGTAGGATAGACTATGTTACTAAATTCAACATTGGTTGAAGTTTTAAAATAAAATTTTGATAAATCATAAAAGGTAACGGTATTTGATAAAACATTTGTGAAAATTTTTAAAATTGTTGCTATAGATAAATAAGCTATTATTCCAATATTACTTAATGTTTTATTACTTGTTTGCATATAAAATATTAATATTATAACAAATAAGAAGATAAATTTTACTATTTGAATTAGTAAATTTTTTATTCCTATTATTAATAGTACTTTTATACTTTTGAAGATATTTTGTTTAATTCTCTTAAAACTTATTTTTATGCTTTCTATAAAATTTTTATTTTCTAAAAAAAATATATGGTAAACAAACAATAAAATTATTGAAAAAATTATTGCTAAAATAATTATGATAGTAAATAAAACTATGCCTGTAGTCGAATTTAAAATATATTCAGTAATAAAATTGGGAATTTTAATTCCTTTATGAATTGATGTTGATATTGGTATGTTTATGGATACTAATATCAAAATTAAGTAATTTTGTATTTTTTTTATTTTAGATTTAACTAGTTTATATGAATTATTGAAAATCTCTAAAATAGAAACTTCATTTCCAAGTCTTATTTGATTTGTAGTAAATATAAACCCACTTACTTCAAATAATTTAACTATGGAAAATGAAAAAATAATTATTAAAATAGACCATATTTTTGCTGGAGATTTTGCGAAAATACTAGGACTTTCTATATAGAAAAAGCCAAATTTAGTTAATTTTAAAATATATGAAAAAAATTCTTTTGCAAAAGGCAATAAAATAACAATAAAAGCCAGTTGATATAATAAGTCAAAAATTAATAAATTTTTAAAGCTTTTTTTTCTTAACAGTTTAAACATATTATTTCCTTTCTAAAAAATATATAGATAATGATAACATAAATTAGAAAAAATATAAAGAATTATAGCTTTAAATTTTAAGTTTGTCATTAATTTAATCAAAATTTAAATTACTTTATAGATAAAAAAACTCATTTGATTTTTAATAAAAATATTTTTTAAAGTCATATTGACAAAATACAATTTTCTTGCTATCATTTAGTTGTAAGTTAATTACGATTACTAAAATGAAATAAAATCTATGAGAGAAAGAGTATCTAGGGTTCCGAATTTTGTTGCTGGTCCGAGCGATACGAATACTTTTTAAGTATTACACCTAAGGGAGAAAAGCCCAGGAGGTAGGTTTCGCTTGAAGCCTACTTGCTGGGCTTATTTATTTCTTATGTTTAATTTTAGGAGGTATTTTATGGAAAAAATTTACACTGGAAAGACAAAAGATATTTACAAGAGCGAAGATGGAAATTACGTTTTAAAGTTTAAGGATGATGTTACAGGAGAAAATGGAGTTTTTGATCCGGGTGCTAATACTGTAGGTTTATCAATTGAAGGTGTAGGACATGAAGGTTTAAAGATTACTAAATATTTCTTCGAAATTTTAAAGGAAAAGGGAATTAGAACTCATTATATAGATTGCAATTTAAACGAGAATACTATGACTGTAAAACCTTGCGAAGTTTTTGGTAAAGGTATAGAAGTAATTTGTAGATTTAAAGCTGTAGGTAGTTTTATAAGAAGATATGGTTTATATGCAAAACCTAATGATGATTTAGATACTTATGTTGAAATTACATTAAAAGATGATGAAAGATGTGATCCTTTAATTACTAAGGATGCACTTGTTATGTTAAATATATTAACAGAAAAGGAATATGAAGACTTAGTAGCACTTACTAAAGAAATTTGTACTATTATTAGAGATGTTTTAAAAGAAAAGGGACTTACTTTATACGATATTAAGTTGGAATTTGGTAAAGTTGATGGAGAAGTTGTATTAATTGACGAAATATCTGGTGGAAATATGAGAGTCTATAATGGAGATAAAATTGTTGCACCAACTGATTTATATTCTTTTTTGCTTAAATAATCATAGCCGGAGAATATTTCCGGCTTTTTATATTGTGATAAATGAAGTTTTTTATTACTCACTCAATTTTAATTATAGATTATGTGGGGTTAATATTTAAATTATTTTTGGAGGTAAATATGAAAGTAGCATTAATTATGGGCAGTATTTCTGATAAAGATATTGCTAAAAAAACTTGTGATATTTTAAAAAAATTTGGAATAGAATATGATGCAAGAGTTATATCTGCACATCGTTCATTAGAATTTGCAATAGACTTTGTTAACAAAATGGAAGAAAATAAGATTGAACTAATTATAGCATTTGCAGGTAAAGCAGCTCACCTAGCAGGTGTTTTAGCTGGCATTTCAACAGCTCCTGTAATAGGAGTACCTGTTAAAGCTTCAACTCTTGACGGATTGGACGCATTACTTTCAACTGTTCAAATGCCTAAAGGGGTGCCTGTTGCAACTGTTGCTATTGATGGAGCAGAGAATGCTGGTATTTTAGCAACGCAAATTCTTTCAATAAAATATGATGAATTAAAAGTTAAACTTAAAGAATATAAGCTTGAAATGAAAGAACAAGTAAAAAAAATGGATAATGATTTAGATATATAAATGGAGGATATTTTAATGGCATTAACATATAAATCTGCAGGAGTAAATAAACATGAAGGATATAATGAAGTAAATTTAATAAAAAAATTTATAAAAAATACTTATACAGAAGGTGTTCTTTCTGATTTAGGCGGCTTTTCAGGACTTTTTGAACTTGGAAAAGATTTGAAAAATCCTGTTTTGGTTTCCGGAACTGACGGAGTTGGAACGAAAGTAAAATTAGCTCAAATGATGGATGTTCATAATACAGTTGGAATAGATTGTGTTGCAATGTGTGTTAATGATATTTTATGTCAAGGTGCTAAACCTTTATTCTTCTTAGATTATATTGCTACCGGAAAACTTGTTGCAGAAAAAATGGCAAGTATTGTTGAAGGTGTTGCAGAAGGATGTATTCAATCAGGAAGTGCTTTAATTGGCGGAGAAACTGCTGAGATGCCAGGAATATATAAAGAAGAAGATTATGATATTGCAGGTTTCTGTGTAGGTGTTGTCGAAAAAGATAAAATAATTGATGGTAAGAAAAATGTAAAAAAAGGAAATGTTATTTTAGCATTACCATCTTCAGGGGTTCATAGTAACGGTTTTTCTTTAGTCAGAAAGATAATTTTTGATTGTAAAAACTTTTCATTAAACGATATGATAGAAACAGGAAAAACTTTAGGGGAAGAACTTTTGACTCCAACTAAAATTTATGCGAAATCAATAGTTAATTTGTTAGAAAAATTTAAGGTAAATGGTCTTTGTCATATAACAGGTGGAGGAATTTATGAAAATGTACCAAGAGTTTTAGGTGATGATGTTGATGCTAAAATTATAGAAAAAAATATTCCTCAAAAAGAAATTTTTTCACTTCTTCAAAGATGGGGAGAAATTTCAAAAGAAGAAATGTATGGAACTTTTAATATGGGGATAGGTATGTTAATCTTTGTAGAAAGAGAAGATGTTGAAGGAATAAAAGGCTTATTTAAAGAAATGAATGAGGAAATTTACGAAGTTGGAGAAGTTGTAGAAGGAAATTCTAAAGTAATTTTATGTTAGTAAATTTTGGAGGAATTATGGATAAGAGAATTTTTGTTAAGAAGAGGGATGGATATAATAAAGAAGCTTTAGATCTTAAAAACAATTTAAATATAGAATATAATTTAGAAATAAAAGATTTAGAACTTTATATTATATATGACATTTACAATATCAATGAAAAAACATATGAATTAGCTAAAAATTCAGTTTTCTCAGAAATAATGATTGATGAAGTAGTTGAAGACATAATACTTCAAGATGGAAGATATTTTGCTTATGAAACATTACCAGCACAGTATGATCAAAGAGCTGATAGTGCTGTTCAATGTGTATCTCTTTTAGATAATAATTCAAAAATTACTGTAAGAAGCGGAAAACTTATAATTTTTGATAGAGTTTTAAATCAAGATGAAATGGATAAAGTAAAAAAATATTTGGTTAATCCTATTGAATCAAGAATTAAAGATATGAATATTTTGAGTTTTTCAATGAGTTCAGAAATGAAAAAAATGAAAGACTTAAAAGGCTTTTATTCTTTTTCAAAAGATGAATTAATTGATTTAAAAAATGAAATGTCTCTAGCTATGAATATTGAAGATTTAATTTTCATTCAAGATTATTTCAAAAATGAAGGAAGAACACCTACTGAAACTGAAATCTACGTTTTAGACTGTTATTGGAGTGATCATTGTAGACATACAACTTTTGAAACTGTTTTAGACGATATTAAAATTGAATCTGAGCTTTTCCAAAAAGAAATGCAAAGTGCTTTTGATATTTATTTAAATGTTAGAAAAGAATTAAATATTACTAAGCCTATAACTCTAATGGATATGGCAAGTATATTTGGGAAATATCACAAAAGAGTATTAAATGATAAGAATATAGAGGTTAGTGAAGAAATTAATGCTTGTTCATTTTTTACTGATATTGAAAATAATGGAAAAATAGAAAAATGGTTAATTCAATTTAAAAACGAAACACATAATCACCCTACAGAGATTGAACCTTTTGGTGGGGCGAGTACTTGTGTTGGTGGAGCAATTAGAGATCCATTGTCCGGAAGAAGTTATGTTTATCAAGCAATGAGAGTAACAGGTTGTGGAAATATTTTACAAAAAAGAGAAGAAACTTTGAAGCATAAATTACCTCAAGTTGATATTTCTACAAAAGCTACAAGCGGCTACTCATCTTATGGTAATCAAATTGGACTTGCAACAACTTATGTAAAGGAACTCTATGATGACTCTTATGTTGCTAAACATATGGAAGTTGGAGCGGTTGTTGGAGCAGTCAAATACGGAGATTTCAAAAGAGAAACTCCTGTTAAAGATGATATTGTAATCTTAATTGGAGGAAGAACAGGTAGAGACGGTATTCAAGGAGCAAGCGGTTCAAGTTTAATTCATACAAATGATTCTCTTGAAACAGCATCAAGTCAAGTGCAAAAAGGAAATGCCATTGAAGAGAGAAAAATTCAAAGATTATTTAGAAAACCTAAAGTTACAAAATTGATTAAAAAATGTAATGATTTTGGTGCGGGTGGTGTTTGTGTTGCAATCGGAGAATTATCTGATGGAATTGAAATTCATTTAGATAAAGTTTTATTGAAATATGAAGGGTTAAATCCGACAGAAATTGCCACAAGTGAGTCACAAGAACGTATGGCAATTGTAATATCACCAAATGATTATGAAATTTTTATAAAAGAATGTGAAAAAGAAAATATAGAATATTCTAAAGTAGCAACTATAACTGATAGAAGAAGACTAGAGATGTATTATTATGATGATAAGGTTATGGATTTAAGCGCAGACTTTTTGGCAACAAGTGGAGTAAGACAACACTCAAAAGCATTATTATGCGATAATAATGGAAGCAATCCTTTTGAAAATAAGCTTATTTCTAAAGAAAATGTATTAAATGAATTATCATCATTAAATGTAGCTTGTCAAAAAGGAATTGCTCAAAGGTTTGATGCTTCAATAGGTGCAACAACCGTATTAATGCCCTTCTCAGGTAAAAATCAATTAACTCCTGTTCAAGCTGGTATTCAGGCATTACCTACAATTCATTCAACAAGTGATACAGCTACAATTTTGAGTTATGGATTTATTCCAAAGATATCTCATTACTCACCATTCTTATCAGCTATTTATGCTGTTTTAGAATCTGTTGCCAAAGTTTATGCTGTTGGTGGAGATAAAAGTAATTTATATTTTTCTTTCCAAGAATATTTTGAAAAACTTGGAAAAGACAGTAAAAAATGGGGAAAAGTTACTCAAAGCTTACTCGGAACTATCTATGCTCAAAATGAGATAGGATGTCCAAGTATCGGAGGAAAAGATAGTATGTCTGGAACATTTAACGAATTAAATGTCGTTGAAACATTGATATCTTTTGCATGTACTCCTGTTAAAATTAAGAATGTAATTTCTCCGGAATTAAAAACAATTGGAAATTATATATATTATGTTCCTATTGTAAAAAATTCGAAAGGATATCCTGAAATTAAGGAAACATTAAAAAGCTATGAACTAATAAATGAACTTATAAAATCAGGTAAAATTTTATCAGCATATGTTCAGGAAGAAGGTAGTGTAGTAAGTTCTCTAGTAAAAATGGCAGTTGGAAATGGTTTAGGTTTTACAGTTAATAAGGAAAATATTTTAAATTTTGATCCTGCATCAATTGTTGTAGAATCAAATTGTGAATTACCTTTTGAAAAAATTGGAATGGTTAGTGAAGAAATATCTATAAATGGAATTAAATTTGATTATGATGAAATATATAATGCATATACAAAAACATTAGATAAAATCTATCCTTTATATCAAAATTTAGACTGTGGAAATTGTGAAAATTTATCTAATTATAAAATTGAAAAAAAATATTTTAAAGAATATATTGAAAATGTAAATGTCTTAATTCCTGTATTTCCTGGAACTAATTGTGAATATGACGTAGAAAAAGCATTTATTGACGTAGGTGCTACAACAAAAACTGTTATATTTAGAAACAAAAAGGAAGATGATATTGAAAAGTCAATTGATGAATTGGTAAATGGAATAAAAGATGCACACATTATTATGATGCCAGGCGGATTTTCAAGTGGAGATGAGCCTGATGGAAGTGCAAAGTTCATAGTAAATGTTTTAAAAAATGAAAAAGTTAAAGATGCAATTCATAAACATTTAGATGATAAAAAATTAATTTTGGGTATTTGTAACGGATTTCAAGCATTAATTAAGTCAGGACTTATACCTTACGGAAGAATAAAGTCTTTAACTGAAGATGACTTAACATTATATAGGAATGACAGCTATCATCATATTTCAACAAGTGCTATAACTCGTGTTGCAAATTTAAATTCTCCTTGGACTCAAGATTTTGAAATTGGACAATTGCATGAAATTATGTTTAGTCATGGTGAAGGAAAACTTGTTGGAAACAATATTGAGAAATTTAAGGATTTATGTGCCTTCCAATACTGTGATTTTGAAGGTAATGCAAATAGCAATGGAAAATTTAATCCTAATGGTTCATTATATGCCATTGAAGGTATGATAAGTGAAGACGGATTGGTTTTAGGAAAAATGGGACATAGTGAGCGTTATGGAACCGGTTTATATAAAAATAAAACTATAAAAGGAATTCAAAATATATTTAGAAATGGTGTAAATTATTTTAAAGGAGAAAAATAATATGAAACTTTTATATGAAGGCAAGACAAAACAATTATTTCAATGTGAAAATAATGAAGAAATATATATTCATTATAAAAATAGTGCAACTGCATTTAATGGAGAAAAAAAGGAGGAATTTGATAAAAAAGGCATTTTAAATAATACAATCACCTCATTTATTTTTGAGTATTTAGAAAAAAATGGAATAGAAACTCATTTTATTAAAAAAGTGAATGATACCGATCAAATCTGTAAACATGTTAAAATTATTCCTTTAGAAGTTATTACTAGAAATATAGTAGCGGGTTCTATGGCTAAAAGATATGGTTTAGAAGAAGGTATGAAATTAAAAAAGCCAATTTTTGAACTGAGCTATAAAAATGATGAACTCAATGATCCTCTAATAAATGATGACCATGCAATAGCTTTAGGAATTGTTTCAGAAGAAGAACTTTCTTTTATAAAAAAAGAAACTGAAAAAATTAATGAACTTTTGAAAAAATTTTTTTTGAAAGCGGGATTGATTTTAGTTGATTTCAAAATTGAGTTTGGAAAAACAAGTGACGGTAAAATAATTTTGTCAGATGAAATTTCTCCTGATACTTGCAGATTATGGGACGTAAAAACGAGAAATAAACTTGACAAAGATCGTTTTCGTAGAAATTTAGGTTCAGTTATGGATGCATATGAAGAAGTTTTAAGGAGAATAACAAGTGCGTGGAATTAATGAAGAATGTGGAGTTTTTGGTGTCTGGAATCATAAGGAAGCTTCAAAGTTAACATATTTTGGGCTTCATAGTTTACAACATCGAGGTCAAGAAGGTGCAGGTATTATAAGTTCCGATGGAGAAACTTTATATAGTTATAGAAATTTAGGATTAGTTTCTGAAGTTTTTAAAGATAAAGAAATTCTCTATAATTTAGTTGGAAGTTCTGCAATAGGACATGTAAGGTATGCAACTGCAGGAGATAATAGTGTTAGAAATGTTCAACCATTTTTATTTGACTTTTATGATATGAGTATTGGTATTTGTCATAATGGGAATTTAGTGAATGCTAAAACTTTAAGATTGGAATTAGAAAAAAATGGTGCTATTTTTCATTCTTCATCAGATACTGAAGTATTAATTCACTTAATCAGAAGAAGTAAAAAAGAAACTTTTGAAGAAAAATTAAAAGAGAGTTTAGGTAAAATTAAAGGAGGATTTACTTATTTGATTTTAACTAAAAATACTTTATATGGAGCAGTTGATCCTAATTCTCTGAGACCGCTAGTTATTGGAAAAACTGAAAATGATACCTATGTTATGGCAAGTGAAACTTGTGCTATAGATAATATAGGAGTTGAATTTCTTTGCAATGTAAAAGCTGGTCAACTAGCTATAATCGATAAAGACGGTCTTAAAATTGAAAATTATACTACTCCTGATAGGATTTCTATTGCTGCTATGGAATATGTTTATTTTGCAAGACCGGATTCGAATATTGCAGGAGTAAATGTTCATACTGCAAGAAAAAACACAGGCAGAACTCTTGCAAGAGAATGCCCTGCAGATGCAGATATAGTAGTTGGTGTACCTAATTCTTCACTTTCTGCAGCAAGCGGATTTGCAGAAGAAAGTGGTCTACCTTATGAAATGGGATTGATTAAAAATCAATATATTGCAAGAACTTTTATTCAACCTACTCAGGAGCTTAGAGAGCAAGGTGTAAGAATGAAATTATCTGCGGTAAAAGGGGTTGTTAAAGGAAAAAGAGTTGTTATGGTTGACGATTCAATTGTTAGAGGAACAACATGTAAAAGAATCGTTAAACTTCTAAAAGATGCAGGAGCTTTAGAAGTTCATGTTAGAATAGCCTCTCCGCCTTTTGTCTTTCCAAGTTTTTATGGAATAGATATTTCTACTTCAGGAGAACTTATTGCTGCTAATAAGACATTGGAAGAAATAAAAGAAATAATAGGAGCAGATTCATTAGGATATTTGAGTGAACAGGGACTTGTAGATTCAATAGGTCTTAAGTTTGATGCTCCATATAACGGATTATGTATGGATTGTTTTAATGGAGACTATCCAGCAGGATTGTACGATTATGAAGAGGATTTTAATAATTCTTTAACTGATATTCAAAGAAGAATTTTAGAAAGAAAAATAAATAAGTAATTTTAGGAAAGGTAAATTATGATGAATGTTGCTGTATTTATTTCAGGTGGAGGAACAAATTTACAAGCCATTATTGACGCTATTAAGGAAAATAAAATTAATGGAAAGATTAAATTGGTTTTTTCAAACAGAAAAAATGCTTATGGGCTTATAAGAGCACAAAATGAAAGTATTGATACATTTTATTTGAATAGAAAGAAATTTTTTAGTGATGAAGAATATGATGAAAGAATACTTGAAGAGCTAGAAAGAAAAAACATTGATTTAATTATACTTGCAGGTTATTTGAATATTTTATCTTCAAAGTTGGTTTCAAATTATTCAAATAGAATTATTAATATTCATCCATCTTTAATTCCTTCTTTTTGTGGAGACGGGTTTTATGGAGAAAATGTTCATAAAGCAGTTATAAAATCAGGTGTCAAATTTACCGGAGCTACAACACATTTTGTTGATGAAAATGTAGATACCGGAGCTATAATATTACAAGATGTTGTTCCAATTTTTATAAATGATGACTTTGAAACTGTTGCTAAAAGAGTTTTAGAAATAGAACATAAAATATTGGTGAAGACAGTAAAGGCATTTTGTGATAATAAGATTGTTTTTAAAGATAATAGAGCATTCATAGTGGAGGAATAAGATGTCAAAAAGAGTGTTAATAAGTGTTTTTGAAAAAGATAATATTGTTGAATTTGCAAGTGAACTTGTAAAATTAGGATGGGAAATTATTTCAACTGGAGGAACTTATAAAATTTTAAAAGAAAGTGGACTTAATGTTATTGAAGTTGATGAAGTAACTAATTTTGAGGAAATTTTAAATGGTCGTGTTAAGACATTACATCCTTTTATACATGCTGGAATTTTATATAAACGTAATGAACAAAGTCATGTTGAAACGGTTGATAATCTTGGTATTTCTTCAATAGATATGGTTGTAAACAATTTATATCCTTTTGAAAAAGTTTTAAATAGTGAAAATAAAACACATGAAGATTTAATTGAGAATATTGATATAGGTGGTCCTTCAATGATTAGAGCTGCGGCTAAAAACTATAATGATGTATCTATTGTTGTTGATCCTAAAGATTATTCTGAGATTATTGAAAGATTGAAGGAAGGTAAATTGGATAAAGATTTTAGATTGTATCTATCTTGTAAGGCTTTTAATTATACTGCATATTATGATGCATTGATTTCATCTTATTTCAATGATTTATTAAATATTGATTTTCCTGAAAAACTAACAATGACTTATAAAAAAGTTAATAATTTAAGATATGGAGAAAATCCTCATCAAAATGCTTCTTTTTATGAAAAAGTTTATATTAAGGATGATGAAAAAACGGATTTTAAGCAATTACACGGAAAAGAATTGTCATATAATAATTTAACTGATATGTACTCAGCTATTAAAATTGTGAAAGAATTTGATGAACCTTGTGTAGTTGCAGTTAAACATAACAATCCTTGTGGACTTGCAATTTCAGATTATATTGATGATGCTTATGATAAGGCTTATGCTTGTGATTCAGTTTCAATTTTTGGGGGAATTATAGCTCTAAATAGAGAAGTGACAAAATATATAGCAGAAAAGATAAATAGTTTTTTTGTAGAAATTGTAATTGCAAATAAATTTTCTAAAGAAGCCATTGAAATTTTAACTCAAAAGAAAAATATTAGATTAATTGAAGTAGCAAATATTTCAGATTTTAAACTTCCAAAAACAACAATAAAAGAAGTTTTAAATGGTATAGTTGTTCAAGATTATGATAAAGTTTTATTCAAAGAAGATTTAAAAGTTGTTACAAAGAGAAAACCAACTGAAGAAGAGTTAAAAAATTTAATTTTCGGTTTTAAAGCTTGTAAAACAGTTTGTTCAAATGGAATTGTAATCGTAAAAAATAATGCTACTATTGGAATAGGACAAGGAGAAGTTAGACGCTCGTGGGCAGTTGAAGAAGGATTAGAAAGAGCAAAAGAAAATCTGAAAGATGCAGTTTTAGCATCAGATGCGTTTTTCTTCGAAGATACTGTCGAATTATTAAAAGAAAATGGAATTAAAGCAGTAATTCAACCGGGAGGTTCTATAAAGGACGAGAACGTAATAAAATTATGTGATGAATATGGCATAGCGATGGTATTTACATCTACAAGGCATTTTAGACATTAGGAGGAATTCATGAAAATTTTAGTTATTGGTAATGGTGGAAGAGAAGATGCTATTTGTAAAAAAATATCTGAAAGTAATAGATGTACTGAACTTTTTTGTTCAAAAGGTAATGCAGGAACTCTTAGATATGCTAAAAATGTCGAATTGAATAGTAACGAAGAAATTTTTGAGTTTTCAAAGAATAATAATATTGATTTAGTAGTTGTAGGGCCGGAAGCTCCACTTTGTGAAGGTATTGTTGATTTGTTTAAAGATAGTAATATAAAAGTTTTTGGGGCAGATAAAAAAAGTGCAAGACTTGAAGGTAGTAAAGACTTTGCAAAAAAATTTATGAAAAAATATGATGTTCCAACTGCAAGATATGAAACTATAAAATCAATAGAAGAAGGAAAAAAAGCTATTGAAAATTTTTCATATCCAATAGTTATAAAGGCTGATGGACTTTGTGCAGGAAAAGGTGTTAGAATTTGCAATACCAAAGAAGACGTTTTAGATTATTTCAAAGAACTTTTTGAAGATAAAATTTTTGGAAAAGAAGGGAGCACAGTTGTTATTGAAGAATTTTTGAGAGGAAAAGAAGCTTCTTTACTTTGTTTTGTATCTAAAGGAAATTTAATTCCTATGGAAAGTGCAAGAGACTATAAGAGAATTTTTGATAATGATGAAGGTGAAAATACAGGAGGTGTAGGCTGTTATTCGCCGAGTGAGTTATTTAATGAAGAATTAAAATTAAAAATTGAAAAAATTTTAGAAAAAATTTCAAATGGATTAAAAAAAGAGAATTTAGAATATTCTGGCGTACTTTTTATTGGATTTATGATAGATGAAGATGCTAAAGTATTAGAATTTAATGTAAGATTTGGAGATCCTGAAACGGAAGTAGTTTTACCTAGAATGGAAAGTGATTTACTCTTAGCTATAGAAAAATCTTTAGATGGCAGTTTAGAAAGAGAAGATTTAAAATGGAAAAAAGAAAAATGCTTAACAGTTATTTTAACTTCTAGAGGTTATCCTAAAAATTATGAAAAAGGAAAAGAGATATCTGGAATAGATTCAGTTGACAAAGATATTTATGTTTATCATAATAATACTAAGGTTAATGGAAATAAAATATTGACAGATGGAGGTAGAGTTTTATCTATTACAGCACTTGGTAATAGCTATGATGAAATTAGAGAAAAAGTTTATAGAAATATTGAAAAAATATCATTTGAAACAAAACAATATAGAAAAGATATTGGAAAAATGTAATATTCTATAAATCTAAGTGAAGTGTATGTAATTTTTTACCTAAAAACTTTACATATATTTTTTTGTATGATATAATATACCAGTAAATCCTTGCTCGATAAAAAGAGCCGGAGACCATAAGGAGGTGAATGTAATGAGAAAATATGAAGGAGTTTTTATTTTTAAACCGAATTTAGAAGATGATGTGAGAAACCAAGCATTTGATAGAATCAAAGCAGCTATTGAATCTAATGGGACTATTACTGAAATTAATGAATGGGGAAATAGAAAACTTGCTTATGAAATTAACTACATTAAAGAAGGATATTATATTATAGTTAATTTTGAAGCTGCTGCTGAAGTAGTTGCAGAAGTAGAAAGAAGATCAAGAATATCTGATGCTATCATTAGATATATGGTTGTTAAGCAAGAAGCTTAGTGGAGGAACTTTATGAATAGTGTAATTTTAATAGGTAGATTAATTAAGGATCCGGAATTAAGATATACTCAAGCATCCGGTAGCAGTTATGCTAGATTTACTATTGCAGTAGATAAAGGAATGTCTAAAGAAAAGAAACAGGAATTGGAAGTTAAAGGTCAACAAACAGCTGATTTTATAAATATTGTTGTTTGGGGTAAACAAGCTGAAAATTGCCAAAAATATTTGCAAAAAGGTAGAAATGTAGCAATTCAAGGAAGACTTCAATCAGGAAGCTATACTGCTCAAGATGGAACTAGGAGATTTGTTACAGAAGTTTGGGCTGAAAGAGTTCAGTTTATTGATTGGGGAGATAGAGCTCAAAAACCTGCTGCAACACAAGGATTTGGTTCATTTGATACAGGAATGGATGACGGATTTGATTTACCTTTTCAAGATGCATCAGATGAAGAAATTCCATTTTAATTTTTAAAGGAGATAAAAATATGCAAAGAAAATTTAGACCAAGAAAAAAAGTTGTTGCATATTTCTCAGATAACAGTAAACCACTTGATTATAAAGATGTAAATACTCTAAAAAAATTTATTAGTGAAAGAGGTAAAATTTTACCAAGAAGAGTAACAGGTGCTACTGCTAAACAACAAAGAGAAATTACAGCAGCGATAAAAAAAGCTAGACAAGTTGCATTATTACCATATAGTGCGGAATAATTTGTAATTAACGGGAGAGTAATCTCCCTTTTTTATTTATATAATTACAATAATTTTGACTATTTGCTAAATGTAAATTGTTGAGAAAACTCTTGTTATTTTTAGTATTTAAAATTAATTGACTTTTAAAATTTTTAATGATAAAATGATTGTGTAATATATTTTTAATTTTATTATATGGTTTTTTATAAGAGAGGTGAGCTTATGAATAATAAATTATCCGAAAAGAATAATGTTGAAAAATTTAGAGTTGAAAAGGAACTTTCACAAAGAGAATTAGCCAATCTGATTGGTGTTTCAACCGAAACAGTTGTTTCAATAGAAAATGGAAGTTTCATTCCAGACATAAGACTTGCTCTTACAATATCCACTGAGTTAAATAAAAAATTTGGAGAGGTTTTTTTCTTCAATGCTGGTTGTAAAATATTTTAATCAAAGTACACTCTTTACGAGTGTATTTTTTTACATATTATTGACAAGTATACTTGGTGATGCTATAATGTAGTTGACAATAAAACTTTGCAAAAGGAGTGGTAAATATGAATAAAGAAGAAATACTTAAAAAGAGCAGAAATTTGAAAAATAATGAACATTTTGATAGTATTGTAAATAAATATTTACGTACTCAATCTATAATTATTTCTTGTTTGTGTATAATGTTAGTATTATTTAATTTGAGTATTGGTAAGGGATATTTTGAGTTATTTGCTATATTATTATCAATTCATGTAGTTTTAAATTTTAGTCTATATAAGTACTATTCCAAGAAAATGTATTTATATTTCTGTGGAGTATATTTATTAATATGTTTAAGTTATTTAATATTATATATTGTTAGTGAACTTAAGAAAGTTAATATTATATAGGAGATAAATATGACTAAAGATGAAATACTTAAAAAAAGTAAGAAAGAAAATTGTATTGCTGATGAAATGAAAATATATGTTAATCGTACAGAAAGTGAAAATGCATATTTATTTTTAAAATCCATATTGATTATTTTATTTATAATTTCATCTATTAAAGTAGAATATTATGGTAATTTTTTTGTAAGTCCATATTTATTTTCATTTTTACTATTTGCTGGAATTACTTCACAACTTTTAACAAGATACCATTATTATAAAAAAACAAAAGACCTGATTTTAATTTTATTTTTTATTTTTTTAGTTATATTATCAGCTTGGTTATGTTTTATTTATTAAAAATAAGAGGTTTTTATGGATGAAGATTTAAAATTAAAGAATAATTTAAAAAAAGTTAGGGTTGAAAAAGGGATGTCTCAGCAAAAACTTGCTGATTTAATAGGAGTTTCAAGAAATACTATAAGTTCTATTGAAACGGGACAATTTAATCCAACTGCAAAACTGGCTTTGATTTTGTGTGTAGCCTTAGATAAAAAATTTGAAGAATTATTTTATTTTTAAAAGATATGATTTAATAGCATATCTTTTTATTTGTTTTTATATATTAATTTGTGATACAATTAAGTTAATATTAATAAAGGAGTTTTTATGAATCAGAGAGTTATTACTGTTACAGTAAATATAGATATGGATGAAAAGACTTTAGAAGATAAGGTTATCGAACTGGAAAAATTAGTTGAGGCTTTGGACGGAGAAGTAGTTTTAAGTTTGACTCAAAATAAATCTTATGTAGATAAGGCTTTTTATATTGGAAAAGGAAAAGTAAATGAAATTAAAGATTATTGCGAAAAATTAGATGCTGAATTTGTAGTTTTTAATAATGAATTAACAGGTTCTCAAGTAAAAAATCTTGAAGAAATTATAGGGATTAGGGTTATTGATAGAACTAATTTAATTTTAGATATTTTTAGTGAAAGAGCAAGGACAAAAGAGGCTAAACTTCAAGTTAAACTTGCAAAATTAAAATATACTTTACCTAGATTATCTGCACTTAGAAGTGGTTTTTCTAGACAGCAGGGTGGAATTGGTGGTAAGGGTATAGGTGAACAGCAAATAGAATTGGATAGAAGAACTATAAATAGAGAAATTTCAAGTATTACTTCACAGCTTAAAGAGATTGAAAAGAATAGAAATGAAATTAGAAAAAAGAGAATTAATTCAAAAGAGCTAATTATTTCTCTTGTCGGATATACAAACACAGGGAAGTCAACTTTGATAAATAAGTTGATTTCATATGGGAAAGATGAAAATTCTGAAATTAAAGAAGTGTTTGTTAAAGATATGTTATTTGCTACATTAGATACTTATGTTAGAGAGGGATTGCTTTTAAATGGCTCAAAAGTAATGTATGTAGATACTGTAGGATTTGTTTCTGATATTCCACATAATTTAGTTGAAAGTTTTAAAGGCACACTTGAAGAGATAAAATATTCAGATTTAATTTTGCATGTAGTCGATATTTCAAATGTCAATGTAGATGAACAAATTAAAATAACCAATGATATGATAAAAAAACTTGAATGTGAAGATAAAAATGTAATTTATGTTTTCAATAAAGTTGATAAATTAGCAGATGAAAACATTAAATTTCAATATGCAAATATTGAAAATAAGGTATTTATAAGTGCAAAAAATGATGAAGATATAATTTTGTTATTGAAAGAAATTGAAAAAGTTTTATTTTCGTCATTAGTAAAAACCGAACTTTTAATTCCTTATGACAAACAAAAAATTGTGAGTAATATTTTAAATAATTATATGCCTGAGTTTGTAGAACACATTGAAACCGGAAGTTTTTTAAAAGTCTCTTTAAAAAAGGAAGATTATGAAATTTACAAAGGATATGAAGTAAATGAAAAATAAAGAAAATTTTTTAAGTATTTATAGTAATCAATCATATAGTTTAACAATAAATAAGTCGGAATTTATTGGGCATGCTTTTTATGTTGAAAGTGTTGATGAGGCAGAAAAATATATTTCTGAAATAAGAGAGAAATATAAAGACGCAACTCATAATTGTTTTGCATATATAATTGGAGTGGATAAGTTAATACAAAAGTATTCTGATGACGGAGAGCCTTCAGGAACTGCCGGAATTCCAATGCTTGAAGTTTTAAGAAAAAAGGACTTAACTAATTGCTTGGTGATTTCCACTAGATATTTCGGTGGAATCTTACTAGGAGCGGGAGGACTTGTTAGGGCATATACTAAATCTATAGTCGGAGTGCTGGAAAAGTCCAAAATTGTAAGAAAAGAGCTTTTTTACAATCTGGATATAGTTTTAGATTATATTTTTTTAGGGAAAATTGAGAATATTCTAAAAAATTTTGACTTAAAAATTTTAAATATTGAATATCTCGAAAAAGTCAAAATAAATTTGTCAGTAAGAAAAGACAAATTTGAAAGGTTAAAAAATATTATGATTAATGAAACATCAGATAATTGCATCATTAAGATTAATGAAGAAAATTATGGTTCAGTATTTATTGAATAGTTTATAAACGTTTTTATGCATATATTAAACTATTGTTTAATTGCGTTCTATTTTTTTATGAAATTTACATTTTTATTACTTTTTTTCCTTGTATTAAAATAATTTTTATTGTATAATATCTATTAATGATATAAAAATTGTATATTATTTAGAGGAGGGTTTTAACTTGTCTGATAACAAAACAAATGATAATATTGTAGTTATGAAAGGTATTACTAAAATTTTTGGAAAGAATAAAGTTTTAGATGAAGTTGACTTTGAATTAAAAAAGGGAGAAATTCATGCTCTTTTAGGAGAAAACGGTGCCGGAAAAACTACTTTAATGAATATTCTTTATGGTTTATATTCGCCAAATTCTGGAGAAATTTATATTAATTCTAATAAATACACAAACATGACTCCGAAGATAGCAGTTGAAAATGGAATTGGAATGGTTCATCAGCATTTTATGCTTATAGAGCCTTTTAGTGTTATCCAAAATATAGTTTTGGGAACGGAAGATACTAAAGGTTTATTTATTGACCTTGAAAAGTCACGAAAAAAAGTTATTTCAATAATTGAAAAATATGGATTTAACATAGATTTAGATGAAAAAATTCAAGATATTACAGTTGGTTCTCAACAAAAGGTTGAAATTTTAAAAGCACTTTATAAGGGTGCTGAAATTATTATTTTCGATGAGCCTACTGCTGTTCTTACACCACAAGAAATTGTTGAGTTTATAAATATCTGTAATAATTTAAGAAATGAAGGAAAATCTATCATTATAATTACACATAAATTGGATGAAATTAAAAAAATGGCAGATTATTGTACAATTATTCGTCGTGGAAAGTTCATTGATAAAGTTACCGTTTCTGAATCATCACAAAAAGAACTTGCAGAAAAGATGGTTGGTAGAGAAGTTAATTTCAGTGTAAATAAAAAAGAAACTGAAGTTGGAGATGTTGTTTTGGATATTAAAGATATCAACGTTCTTAACAACAGAAATTTACCTGCTTTGAGTGGATTGAGTTTAAATGTAAGAAAAGGAGAAATTTTAGGAATTGCAGGAGTCGATGGAAATGGACAATCAGAACTTATTGAAGCTATAACTGGACTTAGAAAAGTAGAATCCGGAAGCATTTCTATACTTGGAAAAGATATTACGAATAAATCAGTTTATGATATAATTGAAAGTGGAATTAGTACAATTCCTGAAGATAGACATAAACATGGTTTAGTATTGGATTTTTCTGTTTCTGAAAATATGATTTTAGAAAAAAGAGGAAAGGCTCCTTTTTCTAAAAATGGAATTTTAAACTTTAAAGAAATTGAATCATATACTCAAAAAATGATTGATAAATTTGATATAAGACCAAATGATATTCATGCTACTGCAAGAGGTCTTTCTGGCGGTAATCAACAAAAAGTTATTTTGGCAAGAGAAATTGATAACAATCCTGATTTATTAATAGCTGCTCAGCCTACAAGAGGTCTTGATGTCGGAGCTATTGAAATAATTCATAAATATATTGTAGAACAAAGAGATAAAGGTAAGGCTGTTCTTTTGATTTCGTTTGAACTAGATGAAGTCATGGACTTATCAGATAGGATTGCTGTTATCTACAAAGGAAAGATAGTTGGCGAAAAATCAGCAAAAGATGCCAACGAAAATGAATTAGGACTTATGATGGCAGGAGGTGTTATTAATAATGAATAATAGAAAAAAGATATTAATGCTTTTATTTTCTGTATTGATTGGTTTTGTTGTAGGATCTATTGTTATTATGATAGCTGGTTTTAATCCAATTAATTACTATAAAATAATGATAGAAACGACTTTTTCAAGGCCGAAATTTTTTGCTAGAACATTAGTGGATGCAGTTCCCTTAATCATAGGAAGTATTGGAGTCTCTTTGGCATTTAAAACAGGAGCTTTCAATATTGGCGCAGAAGGTCAATTTATAATGGGATCTTTAGCAGCTGCGTTCTTTGGATATTTTTTAAAGTTGCCACCAATCATTCATCCTATAGTATGTATTATACTTGCAGCTTTAGTTGGAATGGCTTGGGGCGGATTTGCCGGTTGGGTTAAATCAAAATTTGGAGTTCATGAAGTAATTACTACAATTATGTTGAATTGGATAGCTTTATATTTTTCTAATTTAGTTGTAACTTTCGGAAAGTTTTATAATGAAACAGGACAAACTTCAAATGATATTCAATCAACCGCAAGTATAAAAATGTTTCAAGGATTAAGAAATTCTTCTATTCCGTTTGTAAAAGATTTTTTTTCAGCAGATATAAATTTTGGAATTATATTAGCCATTATTTTAGCTTTTGTTGTTTATTACTTACTAAATAAAACTTCAAAAGGTTATGAATTAAAAGCTGTTGGTTTAAATCCGAATGCTGCAGAATTTGGTGGTATAAATGTTGGAAGTAATCTAGTTTTATCTATGGGATTATCAGGAGCACTGTGTGCTGTCGCCGGAGCTGTAAAAGTTCTTGGATTTGCAGGAAATGTTGCAAGACTTACTGTTGCTGAAGGTAATGGTTTTGATGCAATGTCTGTCGCTCTTTTGGCTAATAGTCATCCAATAGGATCAATTTTCTCCGGTTTCTTTTTTAGTGTTTTGAAAAGAGGAGGATTTAGAGTTCAGCAATTATTAGGCGTTCCTTATGAAATTGTTCAAATTATTATAGGTATTATAGTTTTATTTATTTCAATGCCTTTAGTTATAAAAATTATTTCAAGTAAATTTAAAAAAGTTGGAGGTAAAAAGTAATGAGTTTATTAAAAATAGCTTTATTTATATCTGATACATTATTATTTGCAACTCCATTATTATTTACTGCTTTGGGTGGAATGTTTACAGAAAAAGCGGGTGTTACAAATATCGGTTTAGAAGGAATGATGACAATAGGAGCTTTTGCCGGTGCTGCTGTTGGATATTTTACAAAAAGTGCATTGTTGGGATTTTTAGCAGGAGGTGTGGCAGCATCCTTGGTTGCTCTTATTCACGCTATCGTTAGTATAACATTTGGTGCTGATCAAGTTGTTTCAGGTATTGCTATAAACTTTATAGGTCCAGGAGTGTCACTATTCATTTGTTCATTATTGTTTGACGGAGCAAAGCAAACTATCCCTGTAGCAGAAGGTGAAGGAAAAATGATAAAAATATTTGATAACTTAACTGGTATTGATTTTATAGATAAAATATTAGGACAATATGTTACAACATATGTAGCCTTAGGATTGGTCATATTGATATCAATTTACTTATATAAAACTAAATTTGGGTTAAGATTAATCGCAGTAGGCGAACATCCTAAAGCTGCAGAAACTCTAAATGTAAATGTTTATTTATATAGATATTTTGCTGTAATAATATCTGGATTGTTAGCTGGTTTTGGTGGCGCAACTATGAGTTTAGCCACTGTATCAAATTTTTCACAATCTTTAGTTTCTGGACATGGTTTTATAGCATTAGTAGCAGTTATTTTTGGAAAATGGAAACCATATGGTGTTTTGGGAGCATGTTTATTCTTTGGAGCAGCTCAAGAATTAGCAATTTTATTACCAAGTTTGAATATTAATATTCCTGAATCAATTTTACCAATGGTACCATATATTAGTACATTATTAGTACTCATTTTCTTTGTAGGAAAATCAAAGGGACCATCTTCAGCAGGTGTTCCATATATAAAATTAGAAGATTAATAAATAAAGGCATACTTTTTGGTATGTCTTTTTGTTGTGAAATATAAATGTTTATATTTATATAAAATTTGTATTTAATAAAAATTATATATAGTTTATAAAAACAAGGAGATAATTATGATAACAATAAAAAGTAAACATGAAATAGAAGGTATGAAAAAATCAGGTGAAATTTTGTCAAAAATTCATATTGGTCTAAGAGATATAATAAAACCTGGTATTACAACTTTAGAAATAAATAAATTTTGCCATGATTTTATGTTAAAACATGGAGCCAAGCCTAAACAAATAGGATATCATGGGTATCCTTATGCAACTTGTACTTCAGTTAATGATGTGATTTGCCATGGATTTCCTAGCAAACAAAAATTAAAATCTGGAGATTTAATTACTGTTGATATGGTTGTAGATTTAGATGGATACTTATCAGATAGTGCTTGGAGTTATGCTGTTGGAGATGTTTCTGACAAGGTTAAAAATCTTATGGAAGTAACAAAAGAGGCAATGTATAGAGGAATAGAGGCTGCTGTTATTGGTAATAGGATTGTTGATATAGGGAAAGCAATACAAAATTTTGTTGAACCTAAAGGATATTCTATAGTTAGAGATTTTTGTGGACATGGAATTGGAGTAGAAATGCATGAAGATCCTCAAGTTCCGCATTATATTACTGCTACAAGAGGCGTTAGACTTGTTGAAGGAATGGTAATAACTGTTGAACCTATGATAAATACAGGAGATTGGAGATGTACTATTGATGATGATGGTTGGACTGCCAGAACGATTGATGGTGGACTTTCTTGTCAATATGAACATACATTTGCCATTACAAAAGACGGACCACTGATTTTAACAGATCAATCATTGTATGAATAGTATAATATTTAATAGTTATATAAAATTTTATTACTTATTTTATTGCATTTTTTATTAAATAAGAGTATAATCATACTATAGATATTGTAAAATTAATGAAAAATATAATATAGGGACAAAAAATAAATGATGGGACAAAAAGATATAGATTATATAAAAAAGTTTGCTCCTGACTTAGTAGATAAATTTATTTTTAGATATAAAATTTTAGAATATATTTCACTAAACGCCCCTGTCGGGAGAAGAAATATATCAGCCTATTTAGGAGTTGGAGAACGTATAGTTAGAAATGAACTGTATTTTTTTACTGATGAAAAAATTGTTGAAGTAATAAAATCAGGAACATTTATAACTAATCTTGGATTATCTATGCTAGAAGAACTTAGAGAAATAATTAATATTTTTAATGAAAATCAAGCTATTGCAGATGATTTAAGAAAAAAATTAGAAATAAAGAAAGTTATAATTTGTGATTCCTATGAGGACGAATTTCTTGGAAAAGAACAAATTGCTAAAGTTGCATCTGAATATTTCTTAAATATCATTTCTGAAAATGATGTTATTGGAATATCAGGAGGAACTACAGTTAAATCTTTTGTCGATATAATGAATGTAAAAAAATTCTTTAAAAATATTTCTGTTATTCCAGCTAGAGGAAGTCTAGGTAATGGATTGGAATATCAGTCAAATGTTGTGGCTAATAATTTATCAAAAAAGCTTGGTGCGAATTTTTTTGGAACTTTTTTACCAGATTATTTAGATGATTTAACATTTGATAGATTAAAGGATTTAGAAGAAGTAAAAACATTAATTGAGTATTTAAATAAAATAAATATATTAGTTTTTGGGATAGGAAGAGCTGATGCTATGGCAAAACGACGTTCTTTAACTGAAGATGAAATAAATATATTAAATGAAAAAAATGCGGTAAGTGAGGCATTTGGTAATTACTTTGATATTGATGGAAATGCAGTATATAGTTCAAATACGATTGGATTAGATATGGAACAATATTTAAAAATCAAAGAAGTAATTGCAATAGCAGGTTATGGAGAAAAGTATAAGGCGATTATTTCTATTTGTAACATTAGAAAAGACATGACTTTAGTTACAGATAAAGAATCAGCTAAAAAGATTTTAAATATATTATAAGCGAAAGCTTTTTATAAAATTTTAAGGAGGAATCGAAATGAAAGTTGCGATTAACGGTTTTGGAAGAATAGGTAGATTGGCATTTAGACTAATGTATGATTTAGAAGGAGTTGAAGTTGTAGCTATAAATGATTTAACAGATGCAAATATGTTAGCTCACTTATTAAAATATGATTCAACTCAAGGAAGGTTTGGAAAGGAAGTCATTGTAAAAGAAGGAAGCTTTTCTATTGATGGAAAAGAAATTAAAGTTTTCTCAGATGCGGATCCTAAAAATTTACCATGGAAAGAATTGGATATAGATGTAGTATTGGAATGTACAGGTTTCTTTGTTGCAAAAGAAAAAGCACAATTTCATATTGATGCCGGTGCTAAGAGAGTTATTATATCAGCTCCAGGTAAAGGAGATATGAAAACTGTAGTTTATGGTGTAAATCATGAGATTTTGGATGGAACTGAACAAATTTTATCAGGCGCATCTTGTACAACTAACTGTTTAGCTCCAATGGCTAAGGTTTTACAAGATAAATTTGGTATTGTTCAAGGTATTATGACTACTATTCATGCTTATACAGGAGATCAAAATACTTTAGATGCTCCACATAGAAAAGGAGATATGAGAAGAGCTAGATCTGCCGCAATAAATATAGTTCCTAATACAACAGGGGCAGCTAAAGCTATTGGACTTGTTATTCCTGAATTAAAAGGAAAACTAGACGGTTCTGCCCAAAGAGTACCTGTTGCTACAGGATCATTGACAGAATTGGTAACTGTTTTAGAAAAAACTGTTACAGTTGAAGAAATTAACAATGCAATGAAAGAAGCATCAAGTGAATCATTTGGATATACTGAAGATCCTATAGTTTCTACAGATGTAATCGGAATAAAATATGGTTCTTTATTTGATGCTACTCAAACTAGAATAGTTGAAGTTGATGGTAAACAATTAGTTAAAACAGTTGCATGGTATGACAATGAAATGTCATATACTGCAAACCTAATTCGTACTTTCCAATATTTAGTTAATCTTTCAAAATAGTTTATAAATAAGAATTTCCAAAATTTATTTATACTTGCATTTAATGATGCTTTGGAATTTTATTATTTAATAATAATATGAGGTGGAGATTTTCACCTCATATTGTATAGTAAGGAGTAATTATGAATAAAAAAGTTATTACTGATTTAGAAGTGAGATCAAAAAGAGTTATTGTAAGAGTTGATTTTAACGTTCCTATGTCAAAAACAGAAGAAGGTAAAATTACTGATAATGCCAGAATAGTAGCAGCATTGCCTACAATTAAATATCTAATTGAAAATAATGCAAGAATAATTTTATTATCTCATCTAGGCAGGCCAAAGGGAGAAGCTAAGAAAGAATTTTCATTAGCACCTGTAGCTAAAGAATTATCAAAGCTTTTAAATAAAGATGTTAAATTTTTGCAAAGTAATTTAGTAGTGGATGATAATGTAAAAGATGAAGTTTTAAAATTAAAAGATGGAGAAGTTGCTTTATTAGAAAATACAAGATTTAGAAATGAAGAAACAAAAAATATCGATGATTTTTCTAAAGAATTGGCTGAACTAGGTGAATTATATATAAATGACGCTTTTGGCACAAGTCATAGAGCACATTGTTCAAATGTTGGACTTTGTAAGTTTTTACCATCAGCTGTGGGATTTTTAGTAGAAAAGGAAATTTCTATAATGGGAAAAGCTCTTTCTAATCCTGAAAGACCTTTTGTAGCAATTTTAGGAGGAGCAAAAGTATCTGATAAAATTACTGTTATTGAAAATTTGATTGAAAAAGTAGACAGTATAATAATCGGAGGAGGAATGGCATTTACATTCTTAAAATCTTTAGGATATTCAGTTGGTAAAAGTTTATTGGAAGATGATAAAGTTGATTTTGCAAAAGAGCTGATTGAAAAAGCAAAAAGTAAAAATGTTAAGATATTATTACCAATAGATGTTGTTGTTAGTAAAGAATTTTCTAATGATTCTGAATTTAAAATAGTTAATATAGATTCAATAGGAGATGATTATATGGGTCTTGATATTGGAGAAAAAACAGTTAAACTATTTTCAGATGAAATTAATAATGCAAAAACTGTTGTTTGGAATGGTCCAATGGGAGTTTTTGAAATGTCAAATTTTGCAAAGGGTACATTTGAAATTGCAAAGGCTATTGCAGAAAGTGAAGCGATTAGTATTATTGGTGGAGGAGATAGTGCATCTGCTGCTGAAAAATCAGGTTATAAAGATAAAATAACACATATTTCAACGGGTGGAGGTGCATCTTTAGAATTCTTAGAAGGTAAGATTTTACCAGGAATTGAGTCAATAGATAATAAATAATTGGAGGTAGTATGAGAAAACCTGTTATTATTGGAAACTGGAAAATGAATAAAGATTTGGATGAAGCCAAGAAATTAGTAAAAGAAATTGTATCAGAGAAGTTAGATAATGGTGTGGAGAAAGTAATATGTGTTCCTTTTGTTTATGTTACAGAAGTTAATAAATTGTTAGAAGGTTCTGATGTAGGTTTAGGAGTTCAAAATATGTATTTTGAAAATAGAGGTGCATTTACTGGTGAAATTTCTCCTATAATGTTGAAAAGCTGTGGAGTATCATATGTGATATTAGGACATTCCGAAAGAAGAACTATTTTCAATGAAACTGATGAGATGATAAATAAGAAAGTAAAATCTGCGTTGCAAAACGACTTAATTTCAATATTATGTTGTGGAGAAACGCTTGAAGAAAGAAATTCAAGATTAGAAAAAGAAATTGTTGAAAAACAAATAAGAAATGCTTTAGATGGAATTAGTAAAACTGACATTGAAAAAGTAATAATTGCTTACGAACCTATATGGGCAATTGGAACTGGATTAACTGCATCTTCTGATGATGCTGAAAATATGATTAAATTTATAAGAGATATTCTAGCTGATATTTACGGAAATTTATCTGAAAATATAAGAATTCAATATGGAGGCAGTGTTAAACCAAATAATATAAAAGATTTAATGCAAAAAGAGAATGTAGATGGAGCTTTAGTTGGTGGAGCTTGTTTAGAAAGTGCAAGTTTTTGTGCACTAATAAATTATAATTTATAAGGAGAATATTATGAGCTTAATAGTAGAAATTTATGCAAGAGAAGTTTTAGATTCAAGAGGAAATCCTACTGTTGAAGTTGAGGTTACAACTGAAAATGGTACAGTTGGAAGTGCAATTGTTCCTTCTGGAGCCTCAACAGGAGTACATGAAGCTGTTGAACTTAGAGATGGTGACAAAACAAGATATTTAGGAAAGGGAACTTTAAATGCAGTTAACAATGTTAATGAAATCATAGCTGAAGAATTGATTGGATTTGATGTTTTTGATCAAGTTGGAATTGATAGAGCTTTGATCCAAATTGATGGAACTGATAATAAATCAAAGCTAGGCGCAAATGCTATTTTAGGAGTTTCTATGGCAGTTGCAAGAGCTGCAGCTATTGAATCAGATACTCCTCTTTACGAATATATAGGTGGAGTTAATGCAAAAACTTTACCTGTTCCAATGATGAATATTTTAAATGGTGGAGAACATGCTGATAATAATGTAGATATTCAAGAATTTATGGTTATGCCTGCAGGAGCTTGTTCATTTAAAGAAGCTCTAAGAATGGGAACTGAAGTTTTTCATAATCTAAAATCTGTTTTGAAATCAAAAGGATATAATACAGCTGTTGGTGATGAAGGTGGATTTGCTCCTAATTTAAATTCTAATGAAGAAGCTTTAAAAACAATTATGGAAGCTATTGAAAAGGCAGGATATGTTGCAGGAAAAGATATATTTTTAGCTTTGGATGTAGCATCAAGTGAAATGTATGAAAATGGAAAATATAATTTTAAAGGAGAAGGAAAAATTTATTCTTCAGAAGAATTAGTAAATTATTATTGTGATTTAGTTGAAAAATATCCTATTATTTCTATTGAAGACGGATTATCTGAAGATGATTGGGATGGATGGAAACTTTTAACTGAAAAGATTGGAAATAAAGTTCAATTAGTTGGTGATGATTTATTTGTTACTAATTATTCAAGATTAAATATGGGAATTGAAAAAGGAATTGCTAATTCAATTTTGATAAAATTAAATCAAATAGGAACAATAACTGAAACACTTGATGCAATAGAACTTGCTAAGACTCATGGTTATACTTGTGTAATTTCACATAGATCTGGAGAAACTGAAGATACAACTATTGCTGATTTAGCTGTTGCAGTAAATGCAGGACAAATAAAAACAGGTTCAGCATCAAGAACAGATAGAATATGTAAGTATAATCAATTATTGAGAATTGAAGATAGATTGGGAGAAAATTCTAAATTTTTAGGATTGTCTGCATTCTACAATATTGATAGAAAATAATAAACTTTATTTAGCTCATTATTTATATAAATATTAAGAAAGTATTTTTATAAAATTATTTTAAATAAATAAAACATTTAATTGATTTTATGGTATACTATTATTGATAAGTTTGTATAAAATATATGAGCTAATCTTTTGACTATTTTTAATAATTTTGGAGGAAGTATGTCTATTTTTATTTCTGTTTTAGGAGGTTTAGGTTTATTTTTGTATGGAATGAATCTAATGGGAGCAGGGCTGCAAAAGTCTTGTGGTGAAAGATTAAAAGGAATAATTGCTGCAATTACAAAAAATAAAATTTATGCTGTTCTTGTTGGTATTTTTGTTACAATGATTATTCAATCAAGTTCGGCAACTACAATAATGACAATTGGTTTTGTAAATGCAGGATTTATGACTTTAGCTCAATCTGTTGGAATAATAATAGGTGCAAATGTTGGGACTACTATAACTGCACAAATTATTGCATTTGATATCTCTAAGTATGCACCATTAGTTATAGCTGTTGGTGTTTTTATGTGGATGAGAGCTAAAAGTGATAGGAAAAAAGATATATCCGAAATTTTAATTGGATTTGGTATTTTATTTTTAGGTATGTCAATTATGAGTAATGGTTTAGCACCACTTGCAAAAGAAGAATGGTTTAAAGAAATACTTGTAAAATTAAATAATCCGTTCATCGGAGTATTAGCCGGACTTTTATTAACTACAGTTTTACAATCATCATCAGCTTCAATAGGTTTACTGGAAGCACTGGGAATGCAAGGTGCAATAAATATAAATCAGGCATTTGGAATACTTTTTGGAGATAATATAGGAACAACTACAACAGCAATGATTTCAAGTATAGGAGCCAGTAAAAATGCAAAAAGAGCTGCATTTATCCATTTTTTATTCAATTTAATAGGCACTATAATATTTATGACTATATTGAGGATTCCTGTTCAATATTTAGTAGAATACATATCTCCAGGTAATGTTCAAAGACAGATTGCGAATGCACATACTTTTTTTAATATAATTAATGTTTTAATCCAGTTACCATTTTCTAATTTTTTAGTTAAAATTTCTCAATTAGTTATTAAAGGCGATGATGTAGTTGAAGAACGCTATTCTGAACATTTAGACAAGAGATTTTTTGAAACACCGAGTATTGCGATTATACAAGCACAAAAAGAGGTCTCAAGAATGGGAGAAGTTGTAATTGAGTCTCTTGAAAAAACTATAGAAGCATTTAGAACTAAGAGTAGTAAAAATATAGAATTTGTTCTTAATAGAGAAAAAATGATTAATGGATTAGAAAAGGAAATTATTGATTATTTGGTTCCATTAGCCGATAAAAATTTATCAGATGAAGAAAAACATAAAGTCTTTGTTATGATGTATTCTATAAATGATTATGAAAGAATAGGAGATCACTGTGAAAATATTATTGAATTGATTCAAGAAATAAAAGATGAAAATTCAGTATTTAGTAAGACTGCTTTTGATGAATATGATAAAATCTCATCTGATGTTATGAAAATTGTCACTGACACAACTAATGCATATAAAGATAACAATCTTGAATTAGCAAAAAATTGTATTAATATAGAAGAAGAAGTAGATATATTGGAAGAAACTTACAGAAGAAATCACATGGATAGAATTAATAGAGGAATCTGTGATACAAATGCCGGAGTGAAGTTTTTAGATATACTGTCTAATTTTGAAAGGATTGCAGATCATAGTGTAAATATTGCAAATTACACATTAGGAAAAGAATTGTAAAAGTTTGTGAATTTTATATACAAATACTTAAAGTTATAAAAAAGTTTTATTACGATTTTGTCAAAAAATACTTTACAATTGGGTAAACATAATATATAATAATAGACGGGTATGGTTTCATTACAGTTTATTATTTTGATACTGTAATTGGAGGTAAATTATGTACGATTGTATAATAATCGGAGCAGGTCCTGCAGGAATAAGTGCAGGTATATATGCTGCTAGAGCTAGTATGAAAACTATAATAATTGAAAAAGGAACACCGGGAGGTCTGATTGCTAAAACTGATGAAATAGCAAATTATCCCGGAGTAGAAGACGTACCTACGGGTTCGGAATTAATTGAAAGAATGATTAAGCAGGCAAAGTCTTTTGGTGCTGAATTTATTACTGATACAGTTATTAATGTTGATTTATCCGGAACTACCAAAGTAGTTTATGGAGAAAATGATACTTATGAAGGAAAGTCTGTAATTATTGCTACCGGATCTAATCCGAGATTATTAAATGTTCCAGGAGAAAAGGAATTTACAGGGAAAGGTATTGCATATTGTGCAACTTGTGATGCACCATTTTTCCAAGATTTAGATATTTATGTTGTTGGTTCAGGAGAAGCTGCAGTTGAAGAAGCGATGTATCTTACTAAGTTTGGTAGAAGTGTTACATTATTGGTAAGAAAAGATAAATTATCAGTGGCTAAATCAATAGAAGAAAAAGCATTAAAATGTGAGAAACTGAGTATTATGTGGAATGTTGAAGTTGAAAGTTTTGAAGGATCTGGAATATTGGGAGCTATGAATATAGTAAATAATAAAACCAGAGAAAAAACAAAAATTGTTCCAAAAGAAGGCGATATGATGTTTGGAGTGTTTATTTTTGTAGGATATATTCCGGAAAGTACTGTTTTTGATCGAAAAGTTACAACTGATAGAAATTACATAGTATCAGATGAAACTATGAAAACTAGTGTCGAAGGTGTGTTTGTAGCCGGCGATGTTAGAGTAAAAGAACTTAGACAAGTTGTTACAGCAGTTAATGATGGGGCTATTGCTGCAATTAACGCTAGAAAATATGTTGAAAGTTTAAAATAATTGAATTTAATTCCGAAAGGATTAAATATATAAATTTTAAGGAGGTGAGTATATGCGTCTAGAATTAGGAAAAATCTTAA
This sequence comes from Parvimonas sp. D9, assembly GCF_035282565.1. Classification (NCBI taxonomy): domain Bacteria; kingdom Bacillati; phylum Bacillota; class Tissierellia; order Tissierellales; family Peptoniphilaceae; genus Parvimonas; species Parvimonas sp. D9. The sequence goes on from NZ_JAYKBM010000001.1 coordinate 191,064, forward strand.
TTAACGATGTTAAGTTTTGTTCAGAAACAAAAGTTGACAAGGGTGTTTTGTACATTAATAAAGAGGAATTAATTGCTCATTTAATGGATGATGAACACTTAAAATCAGTAGACGTAGATCTTGCAAAACCAGGTGAAAGTGTAAGAATTACTCCAATTAAGGATGTTGTAGAACCAAGAGTAAAGGTTAACGGAGCAGGCGGAGTATTCCCTGGAATGATTTCAAAAGTTGATGTAGTTGGTTCAGGAAGAACTCATGTTCTTAAAGGAGCCGCAGTAATGACAGTTGGTAAAATAGTAGGCTTCCAAGAAGGTATTGTTGATATGCAAGGACCTGGAGCTGAATATACACCATTCTCAAAAACTAACAATATTGTTTTGATTGTGGAACCAGCTGAAGGAGTTGCAACTCATGCTTATGAAAAAGCTGTTAGAATGGCTGGATTAAAAGCTGCTACTTATTTAGGATTAGCTGGTAAAGAAGTTGAACCTGATGAAGTAGAAGTATTTGAAACTAAACCATTATTTGAACAAGCTGAAGAATTAAAACATTTACCAAAAGTTGCTTATGTTCAAATGTTACAATCTCAAGGATTATTACATGATACATATGTTTACGGTGTAGATGCAAAACAAATAGTTCCAACACTATTATATCCAACTGAATTAATGGATGGAGCTATATTGAGTGGTAACTGCGTTTCTTCATGCGATAAGAATACAACTTATCATCACTTAAACAACCCAGTTGTTAGAGCAATGTATGAAAAGCATGGAAAAGAAATCAACTTTGTTGGTGTTATTATCACTAACGAAAATGTATATTTAGCAGATAAAGAAAGATCATCAAACTGGACTGCTAAGTTATGTGAATTTTTAAATCTTGATGGAGCTATCGTATCACAAGAAGGATTCGGTAACCCAGATACAGACTTAATTATGAACTGTAAGAAAATAGAAGGTAAAGGCGTAAAAACAGTTATCATTACTGATGAATACGCAGGTAGAGATGGTGCGAGTCAATCTTTAGCTGATGCTGATGTAGCTGCAAATGCAGTAGTAACAGGAGGTAATGCTAACGAAACTATCGTATTACCTAAGATGGACAAAGTTATCGGAACTTTAGATTATGTTGACATTATTGCTGGTGGATTTGATGGATCATTAAGAGAAGATGGTTCAATTATGGTTGAATTACAAGCAATTACTGGAGCAACTAATGAATTAGGATTTAATAGATTATCAGCTACAGGCTATTAAAATTTATTAAATAAAACGGAATATTATATAAAATTAAACGAAAATAAAAATTAAGAAAGGATGTGTAAGCGATATGGCACTTTTTACAGAAAATACAAAAGTAATCATAATCGGCGATAGAGATGGTATACCAGGACCAGCTATGGAAGAATGTGTCGCTACAACTCCTGCAGAAATAGTGTTTTCAGCAACTGAATGTTTTGTCTGAACTGCAGCAGGAGCAATGGACTTAGAAAATCAAAGAAGGGTAAAAGAATTAGCAGAAAAATATGGAGTTGAAAACTGTTTAGTTCTTTTAGGAGCATCTGAAGCAGAATCAGCAGCTTTAGCAGCTGAAACTGTTACATCAGGAGACCCTACTTATGCAGGTCCATTAGCAGGAGTTCAGTTAGGACTTAAAGTATATCACGCAGTTGAACCTGAATTTAAAGCAGAAGTTGATGAATCAGTTTACGATGACCAAATTGGTATGATGGAAATGGTTCTTGACTGTGATGCTATCATTGAAGCTGTAAGTGAAATTAGAAACTCATTATAATTTGTAATTAAGAAAAAAATCATATATAAATATATGATAGAGAGGTGATTAGTGTGGAAAAATTAAGAGTAGTTCACTATATAAACCAATTCTTTGCTGGTATAGGTGGAGAAGAAAAGGCAGATTATAAACCAGAAGTTAGAGAAGAAAAAATCGGACCTGGTTTAGCATTAAATGCTGGTTTTAAGGGTGAAGCTGAAATAGTTGCTACTGTTATTTGTGGTGATAGCTATTTTGGTGAAAATATGGACCAAGCTAAAGCAGAAGTTTTAGAAATGGTTAAAAAGTACAATCCAGATTTATTCATAGCTGGTCCTGCATTTAATGCTGGTCGTTATGGAGTTGCTGCTGGAACAATTACTGAAGCTGTTCAAAATGAATTAGGAATTCCAGCTTTAACTGGTATGTATATTGAAAACCCAGGTGCAGATATGTTCAAAAAGAGCATATATATAGTTTCAACTAAAAATAGTGCTGCAGGTATGAAAGATGCTGTAAGCAAAATGGTTCCACTTGCAATGAAGCTTGTTAAGGGAGAAGAAATTGGTTCTCCTGCTGAAGAAGGTTACATTGAAAGAGGAATTAGAAAGAATATATTTAGAGAAGATTTTGGTGGTAAAAGAGCTGTAACAATGATGATTAAAAAGTTAAAGGGAGAAGAATTCGAAACTGAATTTCCAATGCCAAACTTTGACAGAGTAGATCCAAACCCAGCTGTTAAAGATATTACAAAAGCTAAAATCGCTCTTGTAACATCAGGTGGTATAGTTCCTCATGGAAACCCTGATCATATTGAATCTTCATCAGCTTCAAAGTATGGTAAGTATGATATTGAAGGTGTAATGGATCTTAAAGAAGGCGAATGGGAAACAGCACATGGTGGTTATGACCCTGTATATGCTAACCAAGATGCAGATAGAGTTTTACCTGTTGACGTTTTAAGAGAACTTGAAAAGAAGGGTGAAATAGGAAGTCTTCATAGATATTTCTATACTACAGTAGGTAATGGTACTGCGGTAGCTTCTGCTAAAGCATTTGCAGAAAAATTTAGTAAAGAATTAGTTGCTGATGGAGTAGATGCAGTTATATTAACATCTACTTGAGGTACTTGTACTCGTTGCGGTGCAACGATGGTTAAAGAAATTGAGAGAGCTGGAATCCCAGTAGTACATGTATGTACTGTAACTCCAATTTCAATGACAGTAGGAGCTAATAGAATTGTTCCTGCTATTGCAATTCCTCACCCATTAGGTAACCCTAAATTAACTGCTGAGGAAGAATATTCTTTAAGAATGAATATTGTTAAAAAAGCATTAAAAGCTTTATCAACTGAAGTTGATGGACAAACAATATTTGAATAATTTTTAAGTAAAAAAAGGTGTCAGGTATTGACACCTTTTTAATTTAGTGGTATTCTATTATGTAAGGGTAGTTGGCTTATATAATACATACTATGCTATCTGTTTTTTATATTAAAGGAGGTAATTAAGATGAATTTTCCTGTATTAAAAGGAACTTCTTATGTATTAGTTCATGCACCAGACATGATAATTCAAAATGGAACAACTCAAACTACTGAAAAGGCTTTAAATCCTAATTCAGAATATCTAAAAGAAATACCAAAACATATTAGAAAATATGAAGAAGTATTAAATTATTTACCAAATCAAGTTTATATTGGAAATAAAAGACCTGAAGATTTAAAGGCTGTACCACAACCTTGGTCAGATAAAGAAAAATATTTGACTGATTCTCCAAGAGTTGGTAAATATGGTGAAATAATGCCTGAAAATGAATTCATTGGCCTTATGAAGATTTGTGATGCTTTTGATTTAGTTTATCTTAATAAAGAATTCACTGAATCTGTAAAAGCTGATTTGGAAAAACATCCATTAATTAATGAGTCATTAATTGCTAGATTAAAAGAGGGTGTGGAACAATCTGTTCTTGAAGGACATATGGATAACCACGCTGAAGGTTTATATTTTGAAGATAAGTTGGTAGGTGTTGTTACTAGAGCACATGATGTTGATGTTAACTTGTCAGCACATGTTATGTTAGAAAATTTAGTTACTAAAGCATCTGGATTATTAGCTGCTTTACATTTAGTAGATAAAAATGATTTAGATCCTAATGATGTTGAATATATTATTGAATGTTCAGAAGAAGCATGCGGAGATATGAACCAAAGAGGTGGTGGTAACTTTGCAAAATCTATAGCTGAGTTAGCTGGATTTAATAGTGCTTCAGGTTCTGATTTAAGAGGATTCTGTGCTGCTCCAACTCATACTTTAATTGCTGCATCTTCCCATGTTCATTCTGGAACTTTCAAAAATGTTGTTATAGTTGCAGGTGGTTGTACTGCTAAATTAGGTATGAACGGAAAAGATCACCTTAAAAAAGGCTTACCTATATTAGAAGATTGTATTGGTGGATTTGCTGCATTAATCTCTGAAAATGATGGAGTTAACCCGGTATTAAGAACTGATATAGTTGGTAGACATACTGTTGGAACTGGTTCTTCACCACAAGCTGTAATGTCAGCATTGGTTACTGCACCATTAGAAAAGGCTAATTTAACAGTTAAAGATGTTGATAAATATTCAGCTGAAATGCAAAATCCTGATATTACAAAACCAGCAGGAGCAGGAGATGTTCCAAATGCAAACTTTAAGATGATTGGTGCATTAGGAGTAATGAAAAAACAATTAGAAAAAGCTGAAATTGCAAGTTTTATTGAAAATCATGGTATGGAAGGTTGGGCTCCAACTCAAGGACATATTCCTTCAGGAGTACCTTATTTAGGATTCTGTCGTGAAGATTTAACATCAGGTGAATTAAATAGAGCTATGATTATTGGTAAAGGTTCTTTATTCTTAGGAAGAATGACTAATTTATTCGATGGTGTATCAATTGTTTTAGAAAGAAATTCAGGTAAAGTAGAAGATAACTCTGGAGTTTCTAAGGAAGAAGTTAAAAAATTAGTTGCTGAAGCAATGAGAAATTTTGCGTCTTCTTTGATTGAAGAATAGAGGTGATTTCATGTCTGATATAAAAAAGGTAATAGGTAATGTCTTTGAAGAAATTGCTACTGGTTTAGAAACAGGAGCTTTTGGAACGAGACCAAGAATTGCTGTTACAACTTTAGGCAGTGAACATGGATTAGATAATGTGGTTAAAGGAGCTGAACTTGCTCAATCAAGAGATAAAAGTGTTGAATATTGTATAATTGGACCGGAAGTGAAAACTTCTTTAAAACAATATGTTGTTGCAAATGAAGATGAAGGTTACAAAAAAATGGAATCACTTTTAGATAGTGGAGAAATTGATGGTTGTGTAACAATGCATTATAGTTTTCCAATAGGAGTTTCTACTGTAGGTAGAGTTGTTACTCCGGCTGCTGCTAAAGAAATGATTATTGCAACTACTACTGGGACTTCTTCTGCACATAGAGTAGAAGGTATGATTAAAAATGGTATTTATGGAATTATAGTTGCAAAGGCATTAGGAATTGAAAATCCAACAGTTGGTATTTTGAATGTTGATAATGCAGTTTCAGTTGAAAGAGCATTTAAAGAATTAAAAGAAAATGGGTACGATATGAACTTTGCTGAATCAAATAGAGCTGATGGCGGAGTATTAATGAGAGGAAATGACTTATTACAAGGAGTTCCTGATGTTATGGTAAATGATACATTGACAGGAAATCTTCTAATGAAAGTATTCTCATCATACACTACTGGTGGCGGTTTTGAAGCCATGGGTTATGGATATGGTCCGGGAATTGGCGAAGGATATGATAGATTAGTATTAATAGTATCAAGAGCTTCTGGATTCCCTGTAATTGCTAATGCCATGACTTATGCTGGACAATTAGTTAAAGGAAATATCAAAGAAGTTTCAAAGAAAGAATTTGAAAAAGCTAATAAAGCAGGATTAAAATCAATTTTAGAAAAAATAACTTCAGCCGGAGCTAAAAAAGCTGAACCAGAAGAAGACGTTAAATGTCCTGCCGAAGAACAAGCTACTGCCACTATTGGTGGAATTGATATTCTTGAACTTGAAGATGCTAAGGTTGCTTTGTGGAAAAATAATATATTTGCAAAAACTGGAATGGGTTGTACTGGACCTGTAGTAATGGTTAATGATGCAAATCTTGAGAAATCAAAAGAAATCTTGTCAAAAGAAGGATATATTTCTTAGGTATAAAATAAATTAAAGAGAGTTTTTACTTTCTTATTGGCGCAGACAGATTATGAATTTTGTCTGCGTTTTTTGTTGTTCAGTAACTAAGGTTGGAGAGAAAAAATCCTCAACCTTAATTATGAACTAAAAAATATATTTTCATAGATTACTTTAAAATAGTAATATTTGTAAAGCTGTTTTATTAAAGTTCTTGGGCAATTAATTTATTTTCTAATTTTAATAGTTTAATATAATAATTTTTTTGTTATAAAACATTATAAATATTTGAAAAATAATAGATTTTGTGTTAAAATATAGTCGTATATTTAAGTTTAGGAGGAATGTTATGGATCAGGTGACTATGCAGTTAGTTATGCTAGGTGGATTTATGGCTATTGCATATTTTCTTTTGATAAAACCTCAAAAGAAAAGACAAAAAGCTATAATGGATATGAGAAATAATTTAAAGATAGGAGATATTATAATTACAATCGGAGGAGTCAAAGGTAAGATTGTTGAACTTAATGATACTGACGTTGTAATTGAAACATCTGATGATGAAACAAAAATAGAATTTACTAAATCTGCTATTCATTCTATCGTTAGCAAATCTGAAGAATCTTCTGAAGAATGTGATGAAGAAGATAATGCAGATGAAGATAGTGAAGAAAATTAATTTTACTTAAATAGACGGATTTCGTCTATTTTTTCTTTATAGATAATGTTGTAAGGAGGTATTTATGAAAAAATGGTTTATTAAGTCAGATAATGGATTGACTAAAGAAAATTTTAAAAACAATAGTGAATTTTCTTATATAACTTGTCAACTTTTGGCAAATAGAAAAATTGATTATAAAAATGTAAGAAATTTTTTATATCCTAATTATAAATACCTTCATAATCCTTTTTTGATGAAAGATTTAGATACAGCTATTGAAATTCTTGTTGATGCTATAGATAATAACCTACATATACAAATTGTTGGAGATTATGATCAGGATGGCAATTCTTCAACTGTTGTTTTAATGAAAGGAATAGGTTTTTTCACTGATAATCTTAGTTTTTCTATTCCTCATAGAATAGAAGATGGCTATGGCATTTCAAAAGGAATTGTAGATAACGCAAAGAAAAATAATGTTGATTTGATTATAACTTGTGATAATGGAATATCTGCATTTGAAGTTGCAGAATATTGTAATTCTATGAATATTCAAATGATTATAACTGATCATCATCAAGTTTGTTTTGATGATAAAGGAAATCAAATACTGCCCAAAGCGAAAGCCGTTATAAATCCTCATAGGATTGATTGTGAATATCCATTTAAAGAATTATGCGGTGCAGGAGTAGCATTTAAATTAATGCAGGCATTATTTGATGAGTTGGGGGGAGATGAAAATTATTTGATAGATTTATTACAATTTGTTTCTATGGGAACAGTTTGTGATGTGGTTGATTTAGTAGATGAAAATAGGTTTTTCGTAAAAAAAGGATTGGAAATATTAAATTCAAGTAAAAATATTGGAATAAATAAATTAAAAACTGAAAATGAAATAGGTAAAATTACAACTACTTCTTTAGGTTTTAAATTAGGACCTTGCATTAATGCTGCTGGTAGATTAGAATCTGCAAGTATAGGTGTAGAATTGTTTTTAGAAGAAGACAAGAATCTTGCAGATAATTATGCAAAAAAATTAGTTGAATTAAATGAAAAAAGGAAAAATTTAACGAATGAAGCATATTCTAAAGTAAACTCGAAAATTAAAGAAAATGAATATTTTAATGACGATATTATTGTTGTATATGATGATGAAATTCATGAATCAATTGCTGGAATTGTTGCTGGAAAAATTAAGGATCATTATTATAAACCGACTTTAGTTTTTTCTAATGCAAAAGAAGAAGGGATTTTAAAGGGGAGTGCTAGAAGTATAGAAGGTTATGATATAATTTCAAAACTTAGAGATTTTTCAAATCTTTTTGAAAAATTAGGTGGACATGCTATGGCTGCAGGATTTTCAATAAAAAAAGAAAATTTAGATACGTTGAGAAATGAACTAAACAAAAATTCAGAGTTAGTTTTAGAAAATTTTATAGAAAAAATAAAAATAGATTGTTCTTTGGACTTTAAATTGTTAAATTATAATATTGTGGATGAACTAAAATTATTAGAACCTTATGGAAAGGCAAATCCGGAACCATTATTTGGTACTAAAAATGTAGAAATTAAATGCATATCAATTATAGGAAAAAATAAAAACGTAATTAAATTGGTTTTAAGTCAGGATAGTATAGAATTTAGTGGAATTATTTTTACTAATTTTGATAAATATATCGAATATTTAAATGAAAAATTTAAAACTAATGATATAATATCGAAACAGGATAATATTAAAAATAAATTTATAGATATTCTATATACGCCTGTAATTAATGAGTATATGAATACAAAATCTATACAATTGCTTATAAAAGATATAAGATAGGGGGTGAGGGCAATGTTAGATGAATTATTATCAAAAATTAAAAGCTACAATCCAAATACAGATGTTGAAAAAATTACAAAGGCATATAATTTTACTAAGGAATGTCATGAAGGTCAATTTAGAAATTCTGGAGAACCGTATTTTATTCATCCGGTTGCAGTAGCTAATATTTTAGCTGATTTATATATGGATGATGCTACAATTATTGCAGGTCTTATGCATGATATTCTTGAGGATACTGAAGTTACCTTTGAAGAGATGTCAGGAATGTTTGGTGAAGAAATTGCAAATCTGGTAGATGGAGTCACAAAACTTAAAAAAATTAAGTATCAAAGTAAGCAAGAATCTCAAGCAGATAATTTAAGAAAAATGCTTTTGGCTATGAATTCAGATATTAGAGTTATAATAATAAAAATTGCAGATAGACTTCATAATATCAGAACTTTGGAATATATGAAAAAAGCTAAGCAATTGGAAAAAGCAAAAGAAACTTTAGAAATTTATGCTCCATTAGCTTATAGATTAGGTATGAGTAATGTAAAATGGGAACTTGAAGATTTATCTTTAAGATATTTAGAACCCGAAATATATTATGATTTGGCAGAAAGGGTTAAGAAAAAGAGAAGTGAAAGAGAAAAGATTATAAATGATATAATTGAAGAAATAAGCATAAGCCTTAAAGAACATAATATTCAAGGAGAAATAAGCGGAAGACCAAAGAGTTTGTATAGTATTTATAAGAAAATGTATAAACAAAACAAAAGTTTTGATGAAATTTTTGATTTGACAGCAATTAGAATTATAGTTCCTACAATTAGTGACTGCTATGCTGTTTTAGGGATAGTTCATTCTAAATGGAAACCAATTCCTTCAAGATTTAAAGACTACATTGCTGTTCCAAAGCCTAATTTATATCAATCTTTGCATAATACACTCATTAGTACTTCCGGCGATGTTTTTGAAGTTCAAATAAGAACATTTGAAATGCATAGAACTGCAGAATATGGTATAGCTGCTCATTGGAAATATAAAGCAGGCGTCGATAGAAGTACAAGTTTTGACGATAAATTAACATGGCTTAGACAGCTTATGGATTGGCAAAGAGAGGTCAATGATAGTAGAGAGTTTATTACATCTTTTAAAGAGGACTTTGTTTCTGATGAGGTTTTCGTTTTTTCTCCAAAAGGAGATGTAATAAATTTGATAGCCGGAGCAACGCCAATAGATTTTGCATATAAAGTTCATACAGCAGTTGGAAATAATTGCGTTGGAGCCAAAGTTGATGGTAGAATTGTTCCGCTAAATTACAAATTAAAAAATGGCAATATTGTGGAAATACTTACTAATCCTAATTCATCGGGACCTAGTAAAGATTGGCTTAAAATAGTTAAGTCATCTCAAGCAAGAACAAAAATAAAACAATGGTTTAAAAAAGAAAATAAAGCTTTAAATATTGTTCAAGGTAGAGATATGCTTGAAAAGGAAATTAGAAGATTGGGATTTACTTATAGTAAGATTTTAAAAGAAGATTGGCTTTTACAAATAGCAAAAAAATTAAATTTTAATACTATTGATGAAATGTACGCTGCAATTGGATTTGGAAGCATTAATTTAAAACAAATTATTCCTAGATTAAAAGAATTTTATAGTGATTATTATCAAGAATCAGCTGATGATATAATAAATAGAGTAAAAAGCGAAAAATCTGGTAGTAAGTATAATTCTAAAGGGGTTATTGTAAAAGGAATTGACAATATAGAAGTTAGTTTTGCAAAGTGTTGTAATCCTCTTCCGGGAGATGAAATTATCGGTTATATTACGAAAGGTAGAGGGATTTCTGTCCATAATTGTGACTGTGCTAATATAAAAAATGTTACAAATCGTGACAGGCTTATTGCAGTTGAATGGACTAATTCAAAAAATCTGTTTTATAAAGTGGAAGTTGTTATTATTTCTTTGGATCAAGTTGGAGCATTGGCAGATGTAGCACATATTATTTCAGAATCAAAATTAAATTTAGTAGGAATAACCGCAAAAACAGGTAAAGATAAAACTTTTATTACAAATATTATAGTTGAAATAAAAAATATTGATGAACTTGATAGATTAATAAATAAAATAAAATCTTTAAAGGGTATACTTGATGTGTATAGGGTAAGAGCTTAATGAGAGTTATATTACAAAGAGTTAATTTTGCAAGCGTAGAAGTCAACAAAAAAGAAGTGTCCAGAATAAATAAGGGACTTCTTCTTTTTGTTGGCTTTGGTAAGGATGATACAGACGAAGATTTAAAATATATTTTTAGAAAAATTTTAAATCTTAGAATTTTTGAAGACCAAAACTATAAAATGAATTTATCTGTTTTGGATATGTCATATGAAATTTTGATTGTTTCACAATTTACACTTTATGGAGATTGTAGAAAAGGTAATAGACCTAGCTTTGATGGTAGTTTATCCAGTTTTGAAGCTAAAAGGAAATATGAAGAATTTTTAAGATTGTTTTACGATAATAATATTACAGTTAAAACGGGAATTTTTCAAGCTGATATGAAGGTATTATTAGAAAATGATGGACCTGTTACAATTCAGTTAGATTCTAAAAAGAATTACTAGGAGATAATTATGAATATAAAGAGAATAGTCGCTGGAGTATATGCAGTAAATTGCTATATAGTTTATAATGATAACAAAAAGGGATTTATAATAGATCCTGGTGGAGATAGTGATGATATTATTAAATTTATTGATGAAGAAAATGTAAATTTAGAATTTATATTACTTACTCATGGACATGGAGATCATATTGGTGCGGTAAATATTATAAAAGAAAAATATAAATTACCACTTTATGTAAGTGTAAAAGAGAAAGATTTGCTAAAAGACCCTGTTGCAAATTTATCAAAATCAATTCCGCCATTTAGAGGAATTGAATTGGTGGCTGATAAATGGCTTTATGATGGAGAGGTAATTGATTTTTATGGAGAAAAACTTTATATAATGGAAACTCCAGGGCATACAGTCGGTAGTATATGTATTCTTATGGGGAATGTTATGTTTTCAGGAGACACATTATTTAGAATGAGCATAGGAAGAAGCGATTTACCCACTGGAAGTTTTGACGAAATAATTAATTCAATAAAGAAACTATATGATTTAAAAAAAGATTATAGAGTATTACCTGGTCACGGTGCAGAGAGTAATTTACGATTTGAAAAGGAAAATAATCCATTTATGAAAAATATGAATAATTAACAGGAGATACAAGAAATGTATGATATTATAGTGATAGGTTGTGGGGTGATTGGCGCCAGCGTTGCATATGAATTATCTAAATATAATCTAAAAGTTTTAGTACTTGAAAAAGAAATTGATGTTGCTGATGGAACGACAAAGGCCAATAGTGGAATTTTGCATTCGGGATATGATCCTGAACCAGGAACATTAATGGCAAAATTAAATGTCGAAGGTTCAAAGAGAATTAAGGGATTAGTTAAAAAATTGGATGTTCAATACAATGAATGCGGTTCATTGGTTTTGGCATTCAACAAAGAAGATGAAAAAACTTTAGAGAAATTATTAGATAATGGAATTAAAAATGGTGTTGAAAATTTAAGAATAATTGATAAAGAAGAAGTTGAAAAATTAGAACCTAACATAAACAAAACAGTTACCAAAGCATTATATTCACCAGGTGCGGGAGTTATTGATCCATGGGAATTGTGTATTGCAATGTCTCAAGTTGCAGTTTCGAATGGTATTGAAATTAAATTGAACAGTGAAGTTGTAGATATTATTAAAGAAGATGAAAAGTTCATAGTAAAAACTGATGATAATACATATACATCTAAATATATAGTAAATGCAGCCGGTATAAATTCAGATAAGGTTCATAATATGGTTTGTGAAAAGGAATTTGAAATAAAGCCTTCTAAAGGACAATATTTTATATTAGACAAAAGCCAAAAAGATTTAGTTAAACATGTGTTATTTCAATGTCCCTCAAAGCTTGGAAAAGGAGTTTTAATCGCTCCAACATCACATACTAATATTATAATAGGTCCTAATGCTGAAAGTAATTCAAAAATTTCAGATAAATCTACTACATTTGAAGGATTAAATGAAGTAAAGGAAAAAATTTCGAAAACTATTTCTGACGTTCCATATTGGGAAAACATAAATAATTTTTCTGGGTTAAGAGCAAATAGTATAGAATCTGATTTTATAATCAGAGAGGCTAAAAGTTGTAAAAATTTTATTGACTTGGCAGGAATAAAATCTCCAGGGCTAGCTTCATGCGCAGCTATTGGATTAATGTGTTTAGATATTTTAAAAAATATTGGTGTTGATTTTGTAGAAAAAGAAAATTATATTGATAGTAGAAAAATTATTAGAATAAAACATTTATCTCCAGAAGAAAGAGCTGAAAAAATCAAAGAAAATCCTCTTTATGGAAATATAATTTGTAGATGTATTACTGTTTCTGAAGGTGAAATTATAGATTCTTTAAAAATGCCTTTACCACCTAGAACACTTGGAGCTGTAAAAAAAAGAACAGGAGCTGGTATGGGACGTTGTTTAGGTGGGTTTTGCGGTCCAAAAGTATTAGATATTATTTCAAGAGAGTTAGATATTAAACCGGAAGAAGTTTATAATACTAATTTTGGTAGTTATATTATAACTGGAAAGACAAAAGAAGGTGATCAATATGCCTAATATTGAAAAATATGATTTAGTTGTCATTGGTGGAGGGCCTGCAGGACTTGCTGCTGCTTGTGAAGCTAAGAAAAACGGAATAGATAAAGTATTAATTTTAGAAAGAGACAAAGAAGCGGGAGGAATTTTAAATCAATGTATTCATAATGGATTTGGATTACATTATTTTAAAGAAGAATTAACAGGTCCTGAATATGCTCAAAGATTTATAGATTTAGCAAAAGAATCTAATGTTGAAATAAGACTTAATTCAATGGTTCTTAATTTTGATGAAAATAAAGTTATTCACGCAATAAGTAAAGATTATGGGTATCAAATAATACAAGCTAAAGCAATTATACTTGCGATGGGATGTAGGGAAAGAACAAGAGGTGCAATTTCAATTCCGGGAGATAGACCTTCAGGAGTTTTAACAGCAGGATCCGCTCAGATGTATGTTAATATGCAAGGACTTATGTGTGGAAAGAAAGTTGTTATTTTAGGTTCAGGCGACATTGGGTTGATTATGGCAAGAAGGCTTTCTTTAGAAGGAGCTGAAGTTATCGCTTGTGTTGAACTTATGCCCTATTCGAACGGTCTTGCAAGAAATATTGTTCAATGTTTGAATGATTATAATATTCCTTTACTTTTATCACATACAGTTACAAATATAATTGGTAAAAAAAGACTTGAAAAAGTTGTTATAAGTAAGGTTGATGAAAATAGAATACCTATAAAGGATACTGAAATAGAATTAGAATGTGATACGCTATTACTTTCAGTAGGGTTAATTCCTGAAAATGAAATTACTCGTGAAATTGGAATAAATATTGATGCAAGAACCAAAGGAGCGTTTGTTTTTGAAAATATGGAAACAAGTATGGACGGAGTTTTTGCTTGTGGAAATGTGTGTCATGTTCATGATTTAGTTGATTTTGTTACAGGAGAAAGTCAAAAAGCTGGGAAAGCTGCAGCAAAATATATTTCAGAAAATTCTAATTCAGAATTTAGAAAAATTGAAATTCTAAATGGAGAAGGAATTTTTTATACCGTTCCTCAGAATATAAGAGTTGAAAATATAGAAAACAGATTGGAAATATTTTTCAGAGTTAAGAGTGTTGAAAAAAATATTGTAATTTCTGTTACAAACGAAAATGGAAATATTATAAAAGAATTTAAAAGACCTCACGTTGCCCCTGCAGAAATGGAAAAAATTTCTTTAACTAAAAAGCAAATAGAGTCTGTAAGTACAGATAAAATGATTATATCTATGAAAAAAGGAGTTGAATGATGATGAAAGATATGGTTTGTATTGTTTGTCCTGTTGGATGTAGAATATCAGTTGATGAAGATAGCGATTATGAAGTAACTGGAAATAAATGTCCAAAGGGTGCAAGTTATGGTAAAAAAGAATTAACTTTTCCAACTAGAACTATAACTTCTACTGTAAAGATAAAGAATGCCATTCATAATAGACTACCTGTAAAAACTTCTTCAGAGATTCCTAAAAATATGATTTTTGATGTTATGAGAGAACTAAATAAAATTGAAGTTGTTTCTCCAATAAAAGTGGGAGATGTTATTTTAGAAAATGTATTAAATACTGGCGTAAATATTATTGCAAGTAGAGATATGTAATTTATTATAAAAATAGTTGAAAACAAAAAAATTATATGTTATAATAATTGAAGATATTCTTTTAAATTAAGAGTGGGTTGTCCCACTCTTTCGTTTTAGTTTAATTAATGGTTGAAAGGAGAAAATTTTGAAAAAAGAAAATGAATTGTTAAAAACTATTGAAAAAAACTTTAAGACTATTCTTTTGGAGAAAGGAATTTATTTTGTGAACGTGGAATATGTGAAAGAGCCAAAAGGAAATGTACTAAGGATTTTTATTGATAAAGACGGTGGAGTCGATTTGGATTCTTGTGAAATGACAAGTAATATTATAAGTGATTGGCTAGATGAAGTAGATCCCATAGAAGATTCATATTTCTTAGAAGTCTCATCTCCTGGAGTAGAAAGAGAGATAAAAAGCGATGAACAATTAAAAACTTTTATTGGTAAAAAAGTTTTAGTAAAATGTTATAAAAAAATAAACAATGAAAAGGAATTTATTGGGTATTTAAAATCTTTTGACAGAGAAAAATTAACTTTAGAAATAGGTAAATCAAGTATTATTTTTTCAAGAAAAGATATTGCAATAATAAAATCACAAATTGAAATTTAAGGAGAAGATGATGAAAGGAACAACAGATTTTTTAAGAGCATTAGATGAAATTGAACGTGAAAAAGGAGTTTCAAAAGAGATAATTTTTGATTCTTTGGAAAAAGCACTTTTAAAAAGTTATGAAAAAAACTTTGGAGAATATGAAAATGTAAAGATAAATATTAATAGAACAACAGGAAAAGTTGAATTGTTTGCAATAAAAACTGTAGTTGAAGTTGTAGAAGATAATATAACTGAAATTTCTTTGGATGATGCAAAAGCCATTAGCACGAAATATTCTCTTGGTGATGAAGTTTCTATAAAATTAAAAACTATGGATTTTGGTAGAGTTGCTGCTCAAACCGCAAGAAATATTGTTATTCAAAAGATTAAAGATGCTGAGAGAGAAGTAATTTACAATGATTTTCAAGATAAAGAAAGAGAACTTATTTCAGGACAAATTCAAAGAATTGACAGAAATAATTTATTTATAAATTTAGGAAAACTTGAAGCTATCGTAACTCCTCCGGAACAAATAAAGAGTGAAGTTTATCGTGTTGGAGAAAGATTAAAGTTTTACGTTAAGGAAGTAAAAAATACTCCTAAAGGAGCTCAAGTTTTACTTTCTAGATCTGATGTAAATTTTGTGTTAAAATTGTTTGAGTTGGAAGTTCCTGAAATACTGGATGGAACAGTAGAAATTCAATCTATTGCGAGAGAACCGGGTAGTAGAACAAAAATTGCAGTTTTTTCTAAAAATGATGACGTAGATCCTGTAGGAGCTTGTGTTGGTTATAAGAGATCAAGAGTCAGTTCAATTATTAAAGAGCTTAAAGGAGAAAAAATAGATATTATTGTTTATAGTAAGAATGTAAAAGAATATTTATCAAATTCTTTAAGTCCATCCGAAGTTATAGCTGTTTTTACTAATGAGAGTGAAAATAGAGCTAGAATAATTGTTCCTGATTCACAGCTATCATTAGCTATTGGTAAGGAAGGACAGAATGCAAGGCTTGCTGCTAAACTTACAAATTGGAGAATAGATATTAAAGGCTTAGAAAAATATAAAGAAGACATTGAAAATGGGTTGATAGAAGTTGGCTTTGATGGAGAACAGGAATTTATAGATAACGATTTTGAATTATAGGTGATTGTATGAAAATGAAAAAAATTCCTATGAGAAAATGTGTTGCTTGCGGAGAGCAGAAAGAAAAAAAAGAGTTATTGAGAATTGTAAATAATAAAGATGAAGGAGTTTTATTGGACATAAGCGGAAAGAAGAATGGTAGGGGTGCTTATATCTGTATTTCAAATAAATGTGTTGATAAAGCTAAGAAAAATAAAAGATTAAATATTGCATTAGAATCAGAAATTAGTAGTGAATTTTATGAAGAATTGAAAAAATATGTAGATTCTATTTAATAGCAAAGGGGTGCTAGTATGAGTAAAGTTAGAGTACATGAACTTGCAAAGGGGTTAAATCTTCAAAGCAAGGAATTAATTAATATAATAAACGGACTGGGAGTAGAAGTAAAGAGTCATATGTCTATTCTTGAAGGAAAAGATTTGGAAATTGTAATTGGACATTTTAGAAAAATTGAAGCAGAAAAAAATAAGAAGAACGAAAAAAAAGTAGTTAAAACTGAAAATAAGTTTGACGAAAAGAAAAATAATGTAAGTAAAGAAAGAAAGGATAACTTTAATAAAGATAATAAAAATTCAAAAGAAGGTTATAAAAAAGATAATAAATCATTCAATAAGGATAATAAAGGACATAAAGAAGGATATAATAAAGATAACAAACAAAATTTCAGTAAGGATAATAAGATATTTAATAAAGATAAAAAAGGTAATTATAGTAAAGATAACAGAAATTTTGGTAAAGATAAAAAAGAAGGTTTTAACAAAGACAAAAAACAAAATTTCAATAAAGATAATAAACCTTTTAATAAAGATAAAAAAGAAGGTTTCAATAAAGATAATAGAAACTTTGGAAAAGATAAAAAAGATTTTGGCAGAAAGTTTGATGATAGAAAAAGAGAATTTTTAGATGATGTTGTAGAAGTAGTTGATCCGGCAATTGAAAAAAGAGATGCTAGAAAAACACATCTACAAGGTCAAGAAAAAAACAAGAAAAATAAATCTTTAAATGAACATAAAATGAGAGAGGATAGAAATCCGAATCTTATATTAAAACCTGCTAAAAAGAAAAATAAAGCTAATCATAAAACTAAAAGTAATAGCGATTTAGAATTTGAAAACAAGATAGAAAATGTTGGAGAAATTAAAATTCCTGAAAGTATAACTGTAAAAGATTTTTCTGAAAGTTTAGGTATAAATAGTTCTCAAGTAATTTCAAAATTAATTGCGCTTGGTATAATGGCAGGACTAAATCAAGAAATTGACTTTGACTGTGCAAGTTTAATTGCTGAGGAATTTGGAAAAACTGTAATTTTAGAAACACCTGAAATTACAGAAGAAAATGAAATTTTATCATTGGACTATGAAGACAAAAAAGAAGATTTGGTAACAAGACCTCCTGTTGTAACTGTAATGGGACATGTTGATCATGGTAAAACTTCATTATTAGACTATATTAGAAAGTCTAAGGTTACAAGTCAAGAAGCAGGTGGAATTACACAACATATAGGAGCGTACACCGTAAATATAAATAATAGTAAAATTGTGTTCTTAGATACTCCTGGACATGAAGCGTTTACTGCTATGCGTTCAAGAGGAGCAAAAGTTACAGATATTTCTATTCTCGTAGTTGCAGCTGATGATGGTGTTATGCCACAAACTATTGAAGCTATTAATCATTCAAAAGATGCTGGGGTTCCAATTATCGTGGCTATTAACAAAATAGACAAAGAAGGTGCAAATCCTGAAAGAGTAAAGACTGAGCTTGCCGATAACGGATTATTGCCCGAAGATTGGGGTGGAGATGTAATTACAATACCTGTTTCTGCAAAAACGGGGGAAGGAATTGATGAATTGTTAGAAATGGTTCTTATGGTTGCTGAAGTAGAAGAGCTAAAAGCAAATCCTAATAGAATGGCTATTGGAACGGTGATTGAAGCACAACTTGATAAAGGTAGAGGTCCTGTTGCAACTATTTTAGTACAAAAAGGCACTCTAAATTCAGGAGATATAGTTATTTCAGGAACATCTACAGGTAGAATAAGAGCTATGTTTGATGATAAAGGAAAGAAAATAAAAAAGGCAACTCCTTCAATGCCGGCAGTAATTTTAGGACTTTCAGAAGTTCCTGAAGCGGGAAGTTTCATTTATGCAGTTAAAGATGAAAAAACTGCAAGAGGATATGCACAAAGAATTTTAAATGTACAAAAGGAAAATATGATTGCTTCCGGAAATAAGGTTTCTTTAGATGATTTATTTGATAAAATTCAAGATGGTAATTTAAAAGAAATTAAAATTATTATTAAGACAGATGTTAGAGGAACAGTTGATGCAGTTAAAAATTCTTTAGAAAAATTAAGTAATGAAGAAGTTAAAGTTAATATAATTCATGGTGCAGTGGGAGGAATTAATGAATCTGATGTAATGTTAGCAGCTGCAAGTAATGCAATAATAATTGGATTTAATGTTAGACCTTCACAAGGTGCAATTGACTTATCAAGACATGAAAATGTTGATATCAGAACATATAGAGTAATTTATGATGCAATTGAAGATATTAAATTAGCTGTAAAAGGAATGTTAGCACCTACTTTTGTTGAAGAAGTAATTGGTAGAGCTGAAGTTAGAGCAACATTTAAAGTTCCGGGAATAGGTACTGTAGCTGGAGTTTATGTATTGAACGGAAAAGTTACTAGAAATGCAAAAGTAAGACTTCTTAGAGATGGAATTATCTTGCATGAAGGTGAAATTAGTTCATTGAAGAGATTTAAAGATGATGCTAAAGAGCTTTTAACTGGATATGAAGGTGGATTGGGAATAGCAAATTATAATGATTTAAAAGAAACAGATATAATTGAAGCCTATATTGATAAGGAAGTTGAAAGATAGAGGTTTTTTATGAATGCAAAAAGACTTGGAAGAATAGAATCTGAAATTAATAGAGTTTTATCAGATGCTATTTATAATGGAATTAAAGATAACAGAATAGATCCATCAATAACAAATATAACAAAAGTTAGCGTAACAAATGATTTGGGCATTTGTTACGTTAGCATTGGTGTTTTTGGAGATACAAAAACCAAAGAAAAAACTATGAAAGGTCTTGAAAGTGCAACTGGATATATGAAAAAAAGAATTTCTGAGACTTTAGACTTGAGGCATACTCCAAAATTAATTTTTAAATTAGATGAATCATTTGAAAAAGCTGCTTTAATGAACGAATTAATAATAAAAGTTTCTAAAGAGGACAGAGAAAAGAGAGAATTATATGGTAATGCTAATGAAGAAGAACAATAGTACTGAAGAAATTTTAAACTTAATAAAATCATCTGATAATATTGGAGTTATTTCTCACAAAAATCCTGATGGAGATAATATTGGCTCTACAATATCCGTAATACTAGGGGTTAGAGAAAATCTGAATAAAAATATATTTGGGATAAAAGTAGATAACTTTCCACAAAACTTGTTATTTCTTGATACTATTGATAATATTAGAGAAACTGAAGAACAAGATTTAGACTTATTGATTTATGTTGACTGTGGAGAGGTAGATAGACCTGGAGATATTGGAGAACTTTTTAGAAAAAGAGCCAAAAAAACTATAAATATAGATCATCATAAGACTAATGATTATTTTGGAGATTTAAATTATGTATTTCCTAATATGAGCTCAACTTGTGAAATAGTTTATAATTTGTTTAAAGATTTTAATTTTAAAATTTCAAAAGATATAGCGAATGCTTTATTAGTAGGAATAAATACTGATACATATAGATTTCTATATGAATCATCTACGTCTTCTACTTTAAGAGTATGTGCTAATCTTTATGATTTAGGTGCAGATAAAGACTATATTTATAAAAAACTTTATCAAAATAATATTTTTGAAGTTGAAATGCTAAAAAATAAATTAATAAATAGAGCAAAATTATATTTTGACAATAAAGTTGCAGTAATAGGAATGTTTGAATCTGATTTTGAAGGTACCGATTTAACAATGGATATGGTTGATGATGTCGTAAATTATTACAGAGATATTAATGGATTTGAAGTTTCTATTCTATTTAAAGAAATGGAAAAAAATGTATTTAAAGGTAGTGTAAGAAGTAAAGAATTTGTTGATGTTTCTAAAGTATGTGGTTATTTTAACGGTGGAGGACACACAAGAGCTGCTGGTTGTATTATAGATGGTGATTTTGAATCTGTTGTTAATTTATTTTTAGAAAGATTAAAAAGTGAGTATACAAATGAATTTTAATGGTATATTAAATGTCTATAAGCCAAAAGGATTTACAAGTAGAGATGTAGTAAATATTGTTAGAAAAATATATAAAACTAAAAAGATTGGACATGCAGGAACTCTTGATCCCAATGCAACTGGAGTTTTACCCATTGCAATTGGAAATGCTACAAAGATTGTCGAATATATTCAAAGTATGGGGAAATGTTATGTTGGAGAAATGACTTTAGGAATAGAAACTGATACTTTAGATATTTGGGGAGGAAGTCTTAATTCTAAAGAAGTTTATTTAGATAAAAATCAATTTTTTGAAGTTATAAAGGAATACGATAATAAGAAAATTTCTCAAATACCGCCAATGTATTCTGCTTTAAAGAAAAATGGAAAAAGATTATATGAATATGCAAGATTAGGAATTGAAGTAGAAAGAGAAAAAAGAGAGGCTGAAATTTATTCTCTCATAATTCTCAATTTTTATGATAATAAAATACGTTTTGAAGTAAATTGCTCAAAAGGAACATATATCCGATCGTTATTTAACGATATTGCATCAGATACAGATAATTTTGCTTATATGAGTTCTCTTTGTAGAAGTAAATATGGGATTTTTAAGATTGAAAATGCATTTTCTTTAGAAAGGCTTAAAAATTTTAATGAAAATCAGTTATATAATTCTTTAATGAAGATAGAAGACGTGTTTGAATATGAAAGAATAGACTTTGACAAAAAATATTTTAAACATATTTCAAATGGGCTTAGAAAAACTTTCGATATTGAAAAAGAAGGAATATTTAAAATATACTGCGATAATATTTTTATTGGAATTGGAGAACTTCTTTCTGAAGAGAGTGGAAAGCTTTTGAAGATGATAAATATATTCTATAAATCTGATAGCGATGATTAATTTGTGATTGGATTTATTTTACTATATCTATTTTAAACATATTCTTCTAGATTTATTATAAAATTACTAAATTGGAATAAAGAAAAAAGACAAAAAATCTAATGGTTTAGCCATTAGATTTTTTGCCTTTAATTATAAAATTTCTAATAATTTTCTATTTAATTTTGAAATAGGAAGTCCAACAATATTAAAATAATCACCATTTATGTGTTTTATTAAAAGACTAGCACCATCTTGTATTCCATATCCACCAGCTTTATCATATGGATTTTCATTTTTAATATAAGATTCAATTGTTTCTTTTTGAATATCGTCTAAGTCATAAAATGATACATAACTTTTTTCACAAAATGTTGAGAAAGTATCATTAAAGTATATTGTAACTGAGGTTTGTACAATATGTTCTTTTCCGGATAAATACTCTAACATATATTTGGCTTCATCCAGATTGTTAGGTTTTCCAAATAAATATTTATCATCATAAACAATAGTATCAGCTGAAATGATTAGAGAATTACTATGTTTTTTACTTACGTCCTTACATTTTTCGAAAGATAGCATATCACATAATTCACTAAATTTTGATTTATTATCTTTAAATGTTTTACTTAAAAATTTTTGTTCTAATTTTCTTTCATCAATATTAGCAGGAATTACTTTGAATTCATTGTATATGAATTTTAAAAGCTCTTTTCTCCTTTGTGAGTTACTTGCTAAAATGATATCATAATTTCTCATAAAATCCTCCTAATATATATATTATAAAAATTATAACAAAAATAAAGAAACATCTCAATATTTTCAATATTGAAATGTTTCTTTAATCCAGTATTGCTCAACAATTAATAAAATAAAAATTATTTCTTAATAATTAAAATTTATATTAAATCAACTTTCCAGTTACTCCATACATTATCATGAAAAAACAGGATAAAGTAAAAGTTGTGAAAGTTAATAGTAATTTAACCATTTCTAAAGTATTTATATCTTGATTCTTATTTTTTCTCTTTTGCATAATTGTTTCCTCCAATCAAAAAATCACTTTTTAAGTTACTAATATTATATACTATAAAAAATAACTTGTCAAGATACTTTTGAGAAAAATTTTAAAAATATAAAAAATAAATTGCTTTTTAAGTTATTTTATTGTATAATTATTATAGAATAGTAGAGGTGATAGTATGACTACAGGTGAAAGATTAAAAGAGCTCAGACAAAAAGCAAATCTTACATTACAAGATGCGGGTGAACTAATAGGTACAAGTAAACAAAATTTATTTAAATATGAAAATGATATAATTACTAACATTCCAATTGATCGTTTAGTAAAGTTAGCTGAAATTTATAATTCAAGTCCAATAGAAATTTTGGGATGGGAACATTATTCAAATACACCTAATTCTACAAAGGCATCATTATATAATTACTTGCCTTATGGAGTTTCGGCTGGACTTCCTGAAGGACCCGATTATGATGTTGATTTTGAAAAGATAGAAATTAGCGATTCTGTTATGGGACCTTACGCAAATGATGATGATATTTTAATAATGCATGTTAACGGAGAGAGTATGAATAAGATAATACCTAATGGAAGTTATATTGCAGTTAAATTGAATTATCCTATTTATAATTTGGAAGATGAAGATATTGTAGTTTTTTCTGAGAATGGAGAATATAGTTTAAAATTATTTTTTAGAGATGGGGAAGACATAATTTTTAGACCGTCTTCTACTTATCATTCATTTACAGATTTTAAATTTTCAAAAGATGATGAATTTAATATATTAGGTAAAGTTGTTATGTATTGTGTTAATTTATAATTTTTAAATTACACAAGCTACTATCTGTATAATATAAAAAGTGTAGATGTTTTATAAATTTTATACGAATTCATAAATTTTTTACTAAAATTTGTGAGTTCGACTCAATTCATCTACACTTTTTTATTGTAAAATATTAAATTTTTAAGATAGCTATAGCTAACATAAAATATATAATCAAACTGGTTGCATCTACAATAGTTGTTATAAGAGGTGCAGCGGCACTTGCTGGATCCATTTTGAGTTTCTTTGCAATCAAAGGAAGTATTCCACCCGCTAGATTTGCAGAAATCAAAGAAATTGTTATTGTAAGGCTAACAACAAAACTTATAGAAAATGTTGTGCTTTTTGATCCAAAAATATATAATCTTATAAAATTCGTAACAAACAATATTGCACCGCAAAGTAGCCCAACAGCTAACTCTTTTTTTAAAACAATAAAAATATCTTTTATGTTTAAATCATCAACAGCTATTCCTCTTATTACCATAGTTGAACTTTGTGCTCCTGCATTACCGGCTGTTGACATTATAATAGGAATTGAAGCTGACAAAATAGCTAATGCACTTAATTTATCTTCAAAATATTGTAAAATATATCCTGTAAAAGTAGCAGAAATCATCAAAATTAAAAGCCAAGATATTCTTGATTTTACCATTTCCTTAATTCCTGTTTTCAAGTAAGATCCATCTGTAGGAACAATACCACTCATTTTGTGAATATCTTCTGTTGCTTCTTCATTTAGTATATCCAAAACATCATCGGCAGTAACAATTCCGATTAAACAATTTTGGTCATTTAACACACAAATAGTTGTTAAGTCATATTTGCTTAATAGGCGTGCAACTTCTTCTTGATCTGTATTTGTGTATACATAATGGATGTTTTTATCCATTATTTCTGAAATTAATTTATTGTTTTTTGCAACAATAATATCTCTTAAGTTCACTATCCCAACTAGAACTCTTTTTTGATCGATTACGAAACAAACATTGACAGTCTCTGCAATTTCAGCTTGTTCTTTTATTTTTATTATAGCCTCTTCAACAGTGTCTTTTTCATATAGTTCAACAAAATCTGTACTCATTACAGAGCCGGCGGTATTTTCTTCATAACTTAAAAGAGTGTTTATTTCTTTTCGATGTTCTGAAGGTACATTATCTAGAATGTATTTAATAACATTTGCAGGCATTTCTTCAAGAAAATCAATTATATCGTCACTAAACATATTATCCAAAATGCCTTTTACTTCCATAGATGATAGTGCTGAAATCAATCTTTCTTGGTGTAATGGATCTAAATAAGTAAATAATTCAGCAGAAATGTCTTTTGGTAAAATTTTAAAAATAAAAATTGCTTCATCTAGTTCCAATTCGCTAAATATTTCACTTAAATCTACTATATTGTATTCGTCAAAAATTTCTCTTATTAGTAATACTTTTTTTTCTTTTATTAATTCAGGAAGTAGGGAAGACAATTGTTCTTTACTATATTCTAAAAAATTATATTCCATAAATTCCACCTCCTAAAAATAAAGATGCAAGAGCAAAGTATACCGTAAGTGAAATAGCATCACAAACTGTTGTTAGAATTGGACCACTCATTGAAGCAGGATCTTGTTTTAAGGTGCTTGCTAATAATGGTAAAATTCCGCCAATTAAATTTGCAATAGTTATGATTATATATATTGTAGCAGAAATTAAAATTGCAATAGATATGGAAATTTGAGGCATAAATATTAAAATTCTTAATATATTTACAGTAAATAATATTGCTCCCAAAATCAAAGAATTTAGAAATTCGGTTCTTATTACATATTTAAAATCACTAATATTTAGATTATCAACGGCAATACCTCTTACAACCATTGCACTTGATTGACTTCCAGCATTTCCGGCAGTATCCATTAACATTGGAATGAAAATTACCAAAGATGGAAATTTTAAAGTTAAATCAGTATTTTTTGCAAGAATAAATCCTGAAACTGTTGCAGAAATCATAAGAATTAAAAGCCAGGTTATCCTACTTTTGACCATTTCTACTATTGACATATTTATATATGAGCCCTCTATAGGTGTAATACCTACCATTTTTTGTAAATCTTCTGTAACTTCTTCTTGAATGATATCATATACATCGTCAATAGTTATGATTCCCATAAGACGATGTTGGTCATTTACTACAGGTAATACTAATAAATCATATTTAGTAAATATTTTTGCAACTTCTTCCTGATCTTCATCACATTCAACAGATATAACATCTGTTTCCATGATATCAGAAATCATTGTGTTCGAAGACGCTAATAATATACTTTTCATTGAAACAAAGCCTAAAAGAATATGTTGTTCATTTGTTATATAACAATAAGAAATTGTTTCAGCAAGTCTTTCCTTATCTTTAATCATTTTTAGTGCTTCATCAGCTGTAATTTCAGGATCTAATTCAACATAATCAGTACTCATTACAGAGCCGGCACTATTTTCTTTAAAGTTTAAAATCATATTGATTTCACTACGTCTTTGATTAGAAGCAGAATTTAAAACTCTTTTTACAATATTTGCAGGGAGCTCTTCTAAAAATTCACTAATATCATCAGTAAACATATAATCCAACATAACTTTTATTTCATGATCTTGCAAACCGTTTATTACTTGTTGTTTCATATTTTGGGGAAGATAAGCAAAAATTTCGGCAGTTTTTTCTTTTTTAATAACTTTAAACATAAACAAAATGTCTTTAATTTCAAAATATTCTTCAAAAATATTTGCAAGTGTTACTTCATTTGTATCATAAATTATATCTCTTAAATGAAAAATATTTTTTTCTTCTAAAGAAATTTTTAACTCATTAGCAATACTTTTATTTTTTTCTAAAGAATTTTCTTTTAAGTTCATATATCTCCTCCTATTATAATATTTTTGGTAAATTATATCTTAATACATTATATCATATTTTACATTTTATAAAAATACTTAATAGTATATAATTTACACTTAAAAATTTCTAATAAAATGTTGAAAATTTAATATTTTTATGATACAATTTATTATGAATATATTTGAATGGATTTTGTTTTTTATTTTGTGTATACTACAAGTAAAAAATATTAGGATTAAGGTTGAAAAATGAGAATAATATCTGGTAAAAAGAGGGGATTGAAATTATTATCCCCTATGGATTATAGTGTAAGACCAACTACTGACAAGATTAAGGAATCTATTTTTAATATTTTGTTTGAAATAGGTGAAAGTTCTGTTGTTTTGGATTTATTTTGTGGTAGTGGAGCGATTGGTATCGAATTTTTAAGTAGGGGAGCTGAAAAAGTTTATTTTTGTGATTTTTCTGATGATAGTATAAAAATCACAAAAAGAAATCTTGAGAATGCTGGATTATTAACAAAATCGATAATTATGAAAAAAAACTATATGGATTGTTTAAATTATTTTTACAGTAATGATTTAAAATTTGATTATATATTTTTAGATCCACCTTATAAATATGAGTATATAGAAAAAACTCTAGATTATATTTGGAATAACAACATTTTAAAAGAAGATGGAATAATTATTTTGGAAACAAATAAGGATATTTTTGTAGAAAATTTTCAAGTAATAAAAGAAAAAAAATACTCTAAAACCAAAGTGGTATTTTTAGAAAGGAAAAAATAATTATGAAAGTAATTTTTCCTGGAAGCTTTGATCCGTTAACTAATGGACATAAAAGTATTGTTTTAAAGGCATTAAATATTTTTGATTCCGTAGATATTGTGATTTTGAATAATATTAATAAAAATCCACTTTTTTCTCTTGAAGAGAGAAAAAAAATTATATCAAATATATTTAAAGAATATAAAAATGTTGATGTTCATGTTTACTGCGGATTATTAAGTGACTATATTAGAAAAAATAACATCAATGTTTTAGTAAGAGGAGTTAGAAATACTTTAGACTTTGAAGCTGAAAAGATAAATGCTAAAGTTAATAAACAACTTTGTGGTGTAGAAACAATTTTGTTTTTTTCTGATGATTCAGAGGACTATATAAGTTCCAGTATTGTTAAGGATATATTTTTTAATGGTGGCAATATTAATTTATATGTGGATAAAATTGTTTTAGATATATTAAGTGAAAAATTTAGGAGGAATGAGTAATGGAAATTTTAGAATTAATTGATCGTATTGAAGACCTAGTGGAAGAAAGTTCAAGTTTACCTTTTTCAAAAAAAGTTATGGTAGATTCTGAAGCTTTATTTTTCATATTAAAAGAAATGAGAGAAAATATTCCAGAAGAGATTAAACAAGCAGAATGGATTCATGAAGAAAAAGATAGAATTTTAAATGATGCTACTAAAGATGCAAATCAAATTTTAGAACAAGCCAATAAAGAAGCTTCTCAAATCAAAGCTGATGCTGAATCAAGATATGAAAAAATGATTAATGAAAATGATGTTGTCGTTGCAGCTGAAAGCAAAGCTAATGAAATTATATTGAAAGCTGAACAAAATGCAAAGACTATAAAAATGCAAACTAATACTTATGTCGATGATGTTTTATCTAAAACTCAAGAAAAATTGAGAGATTTAATTACTGTTTTAGATAATAACAGAAGTGAGTTAAGAAAATAATTGGAGAAAGAATGAATAAAGTTACTGAAAATTTGATTTTAGATATTGATGATATTCGGAATTTATTTGGAAATTTAGATTCTAATATAGATTTTATTTCTAAAAAATTTGATGTATCTATAAAAAATAATGAGCAAGGTTTATCTATTACAGGAGATGAAAAAATGGTTTTATTGTGTTCTAAAGCTATTGAATTTTTAGTTAAAGATAAATCATCAGAAAATTTAGATAAACAAAAACTTTCTTATATAGTTGAAAAAATAAAATCTGAAAATAAAGAGATATTAAATGATTGGTTGGATTATGTCATTTGTTTAAATGCAAAGCTTAAACCTATAAAGCCAAAAACTTTAGGACAAAGAAAATATATCTCTGCAATAGAAGATAATATAATTACTTTTGGTATTGGACCTGCAGGTACAGGAAAAACTTTTTTAGCTATTGCAATGGCGGCTAAAGCTTTAAAAAACAATTCAGTATCAAAAATAATATTGACAAGACCTGCCGTCGAAGCCGGAGAAAATTTGGGATTTCTACCTGGAGATTTACAAGAGAAAATTGATCCATATTTGAGACCATTGTATGATTCATTATATAATATATTGGGTTATGATAATTTTCTTAGATTAAAAGAAAAAGGTATTATTGAGGTTGCTCCTTTAGCATATATGAGAGGAAGAACGCTGGATGATGCCTTTATAATTCTTGACGAAGCTCAAAATGCGACTAATGAGCAAATGAAGATGTTTTTAACAAGAATAGGTTTTGAGTCTAAAGCGGTTGTAACTGGAGATATTACTCAAATTGATTTAGGTAGAAGAAAAAGTTCGGGTCTTGTTTCAGTAAGTAAAATTTTGAATAATATTAAGGGAATTAATTTTAATTATTTTGATAGTTCTGATGTTGTAAGGCATAGTATAGTAATGAAAATTATAGATGCTTATACAAAATATGAAGATAGTTTAGTGGTGAAAAAATAGTGAATGTTTTTTTTGATGATAGACAAGATATTTTTGTTATTTCAGATACTCTTAAGAGAAAAATCATAAAATGTATTGAAACTGCTCTGAAGGTTGAAAATAAGAGAATGAGTAATATTGAAGTATCAGTTTCTTTTGTTACAAATGAAGAAATAAAGAATATAAATTCTAGATTTAGAAATATTGATAAAGAAACAGATGTACTTTCTTTTCCAATGGATTTTGAATTTTTGGAAGAAGGTATGCCTTTTATTTTAGGTGATATTATAATTTCTACAGAAAAATCAATTGAACAAGCACAGGAGTTTGGACATAGCATCGACAGAGAAATTTTATACTTGGTTTGTCATTCCGTGTTTCATTTATTAGGATATGATCATATTGAAGAGTCAGACAGAATAATTATGAGAAATAAGGAAAAAGAAACTATGAAATTAATGGAAGTTTTTAAAAATGAAAAAGAATTTTAGTTTTATAGAAAGTTTTCGTTGTGCTTTTAGAGGGATAGTATATATTTTTAAAACAGAGAGGAATTTTAAATTTCATGTAATGTTTTCTTTGTTAGTATTGTTGTGTTCTTTAATTTTTAATTTATCTTATATCGAATTATCTATAATATTGATTATGATAGTAATTGTTTTAGTTTTAGAAATTATTAATACTATTATTGAAAATATTATGGATTTTTTATGTAAAGATTATAATTTAAATATAAAAATTATTAAAGATATGTCCTCAGGTGCTGTTTTGGTTTCGGCTTTTATTTCTGTAATAGTTGGGCTTTTGATATTTATTCCTAAAATATTAGTTATTGTTGGTGATTAGATGAATATTTATAAAAAAATGATTAAGTGTGCTTTAGAAAGTCAGAAAAAAGCATATACACCTTATTCAAATTTTAATGTAGGGGCATCTGTATTAACAGATTCAGGTAAAATATATGGTGGCTGTAATATAGAAAATGCATCGTACACTCCTACAGTTTGCGCAGAAAGAGTAGCTATATTTAAAGCTATATATGATGGAGAAAAAAAGATTACAAAAATAGCAGTTGTTGGGAAAGAAAATTCTTTAACATATCCTTGCGGAGTTTGTAGACAAGTTATGAGAGAATTTTGCACTGACGATTGTGAGATAATTATAATAAGAAACGAGCAAGAATATAAGATAATAAAATTTTCAGAAATTTTACCTTATAGTTTTGGTCCAAAGGATTTATAAGATGGACAATATAAAATCAGGATTTGTTACAATAGTTGGAAGATCAAATGTTGGAAAGTCAACTTTATTAAATAGAATAATCGGAGAGAAAATTTCAATTATTTCTAGCAAACCTCAGACAACGAGAGCAAATTTAAAATTAATATATAATTCATTGGATTCCCAAATTGTATTTCTTGATACTCCGGGAATACAAAACCCTAAAAATAAATTAGGAGAATTTATGCTGAAAGAATCCAGAAGCTCTCTTAGAGATGTAGATTTAATTTTATACATGGTCGATGTTAATTTTGAAATTGGAGAATTAGATAATTTGATAATTGATATCTTGAGAAAGATAAATCTTCCAAAAATCTGTGTTATTAATAAAATTGATACATTGAGTTCTGAAGAGCTTTCTAAACTTGTTTCAAAATATGAAGGTATGGAATTGTTTGAAAAAATTATACCTATATCCGCATCTGAAGGGACTAATATATATAATTTGATTGATTGTATAAAATCTTTCTTACCTTATGGACCTAAGTATTATTCAGATGATATGATTACGGATCAAACCGAAAGAGAGATTGTCAGTGAAATAATAAGGGAAAAAACTTTAAATTTGCTAAGAGATGAAATTCCTCATGGAATTAATGTATTAATTGAAAAATTTTCAGTTAGAAAAAATAAACCAATTGTAGATATAGATGCAATTATTTGTGTTGAAAAAAAATCACATAAAGGCATTGTAATCGGAAAAAATGGTGATATGATTTTGAAAATAGGAAAATCTGCTAGGTTAGATATAGAAAAATTTTTAGATTCAAAAGTCAATTTGAAGTTATTTGTTAAAATAGATGATGACTGGAGGAATAAATCAATTAAGGTGAAAGAGTTTGGATATTTTAGAAAATAATATTTATAATAATATAAATGGATATATTGTTTCAGAAAATATATATTTAAATAAAGGAAAAATATTCAAAGTATATACTGATGAGTTTGGACTTATTTCAATTTACACTAAAAATATTGAAATTTATTTTTCTCTGTATTCTAATTATAATTTTAAATTAAATTATAGAAATGATTTTTTTTATTGTAATGAATATGAACTTGAAGAATTTATTCCGTTTAGATCCAAAGAACATATTTTATTTTTGAATATTCTTTCAGAGATAATTTTAAAAACTAGTGTGCAAGAACTTAAAAATCTGGAGATTTATAATCTCATAAAAGAAGTGTTGAGTATTCAAAAATCAGATTACAAAATATTGTTAGCCTATTTTATAATTAAATATTTACTTTTTAATGGTTATCATATACTATTTGATAATTGTAAAAATATGAAGAATTTTAACTTTGATATATCTGAATTAGTTGTAAATTCAAACTCAAAGTTTAATTATAAATATAACTACGTATTAGATAAATGTGAATATGATTGTATTTATTCATTATATAATTCAAAGAGCTTTGAAAATTTAGATTTGGATAATATTAAGGCGGATTTTTCAAGAATTCTTGGAATAATGATAAATGCATTATGCTTAAATTTTAACATATATAAATTAAACAGTTTTAACATAAGGTGATGAAAAATGTCCTATATAAAGAAAGAAAAAATTGAAGAAATCAAAGAAAAAGCGGATATTGTTTCAGTTGTTAGTGATTATGTATCCTTAAAAAAAAGTGGAAGATATTTTATGGGTAATTGT
The DNA here is from genome assembly GCF_035282565.1 of Parvimonas sp. D9. Taxonomy (NCBI): domain Bacteria; kingdom Bacillati; phylum Bacillota; class Tissierellia; order Tissierellales; family Peptoniphilaceae; genus Parvimonas; species Parvimonas sp. D9. The sequence goes on from NZ_JAYKBM010000001.1 coordinate 223,069, forward strand.
CCTTTTCATAGTGAAAAAACTCCTTCTTTTTTTCTTTATCCTGAAACAGATACTTTCCATTGCTTCGGATGCGGTAAACATGGAGACAGTATTTCATTTGTTATGGAAATGGAGTCATTAGATTATGTTAGTACTTTAAAAAAATTAGCTGAAAAATTTGGAGTTGTACTGGAATATGATAACTATTTTAATGCTAATAATAAAAAAAGTCTTGATAAATATTATGAAATGAATGAATTTGTTGCAAAGTTTTACTACAAAAAGATGATGGAAAATTTAGTTCCTAAACAATATTTATCAAAAAGGGGTATTAATCAAAAATCAATTAATCTTTTTTTTATTGGCTATGCTGACGAGAATTGGAAATCTCTTTATAATGAACTAAAATCAAAAAATATGGATATTAAGATTGCAGAAGAACTTGGGCTCATAATAAAAACTAAAACAGGAGATTATATTGATAGGTTTAGAAATAGGATTATGTTTCCTATTCTAAACATAAATAAACAAATAATAGGTTTTGGTGGAAGAACCATTGTAGATGATAGTGCAAAATACCTAAATTCTCCTGAAAGTGTTGTATTTAAAAAAGGAGACAATGTTTATGCTATTGATAAAATTGTAGAAAATAATATAAGAGGTAAAGTCCTAATTGTTGAAGGATATATGGATGTAATATCTCTGTATCAAAATGGGATTAATTATGTTGTTGCAGGACTTGGAACCGCATTTACAGAGAATCAAGCAAGACTTATAAAAAGATATTTTAGAAATAATGTGTATTTGTGCTATGATGGCGATAATGCCGGAATTAGTGCAACAAATAAAACTAACTCTGTTTTTAATGAAATTTCAATTAAACCTAATATAATAATTCTTCCAGATAAGTTAGATCCAGATGATTATATAAAGAAATATGGGTTGAATGGATTCAATAAACTTTTAGATAAACCTTATGATATTAATGGCTTTAATTATGAAAATTTGAAAAAAAGCAAAAAAAATTCTAATTCAATAACAGATAATACAATTTTTTATGAAAATATTTTAGAATTTTTAACAAAAGTAGATACTAATATATTGAGAGATTTATATATAAGTAAAATTTCAAATGAATTTGGACTAGATAGAAATTCTTTAAAAGAAGATTTTCTTAATTTTGATAAAAATGAAAAAGTGATAGAAAAAAAGAATGAAGAAACTGAAGCAAATTATAAAACGGAAGATTTATTATTAAATTCTGACAAAAAAGTTTTAATAATGGGTATCATACTACTGATGAAATGTGACAATAATATATTGAATATAAGTAATAAACTACAAGAATTTTCAAAAAATTCAAATTTATATGATATTTTTTGTTATGTTAAGAGTAATGCTGAAAATAATACCATAACAGTTCCATCTGTGTTGATAGATGAATTTAAAAATAGTATAGATAATCTAAAAATAGTAGAATATATTGTTAAATGTTATAACGAAAAAATTAAGTTATCAACTTTAGACTATATTAAATTGCTTGATATAACTATTTTAAATTTTGAAATTAGAAAAACAACTATAAACATTGAAAAATTAAGGCAAATGGATCAAAGTAATGAAGCTGTAATTTCCAATTTGAATTTTAATGTTGAAAAGTTAATGGAATTAAACAGGAATCTAAAAAATATTGAGAAAGGGGTTCATCATGAATAATAAGTTAAACGATATTGAATATGATGAAGTAAAAATTCTAATAATAGAGGAACTTACAAAATATGCTAATGAACATAGTGGGTTTGTTAATAACAAGTATCTTGAATCTTTAGATTTATTTAATTTGATAGATATTGATGATATTGAAGAGATAAAATCTAAATTAGCCGAAAATCAAGTAGAATTTATAGATGAAGGTGAAAATTTAGAAGATATTGAAATCGTAGAAGATTTAATAGATTTAGAAGATGAAAAAGAGGATGCTGAAGACGAAGAAATAAAGTTAGAAGATTTTTCTGATTTAAAGGGCTTTAATATAGATGATCCTGTTAAAATGTATTTAAAGGAGATTGGTAAAATTCCTTTATTAAGCGCTGATGAAGAAAGAATTTTAGCTGAAAATATGGAAGCAGGAGACATTGAAGCTAAGAAAAAATTAGCAGAAACAAATTTAAGGCTTGTAGTTAGTATAGCTAAAAGATATGTTGGAAGAGGGATGCAATTTTTAGACTTAATTCAAGAAGGAAATATGGGTCTAATGAAGGCGGTTGAAAAGTTTGATTTTAGAAGAGGCTTTAAGTTTAGTACTTATGCTACATGGTGGATAAGACAAGCAATTACAAGATCTATAGCTGATCAAGCTAGAACTATAAGAATTCCTGTTCATATGGTTGAAACTATAAATAAATTAGTTAGAATTGAAAGACAATTAGTCCAAGAACTTGGAAGAGAACCGACAAACGAAGAAATTTCAGAACATATGGGTATTGAAGTTGACAAAGTAAATGAAATAAGAAAAATTGCTCAGGAACCTGTTAGTCTAGAAACTCCAATTGGAGAAGAAGACGATAGCCATTTAGGAGATTTTATCGAAGATGAAACTGCAATTGCTCCGGATGAGGCAGCTAATTTTTCAATGTTAAAAGAGCAATTAAATCAAGTTTTAAGTACTCTTTCAGATAGAGAGAAAAAAGTTTTGGAACTTAGATTCGGACTTAATGATGGTACACCTAGAACTTTAGAAGAAGTTGGTAAGGAATTTGAGGTTACTAGAGAGAGAATAAGACAGATTGAGGCTAAAGCACTTAGAAAATTAAAACATCCAAGCAGAAGCCAAAAATTAAAAGATTTCTTGGAATAGATATATGGCTGGTTTAAGATTAAAAAAAATTTGTTATTTAGTTGATGAAAATTCAATTGTTGCAGATATAGGAACTGATCATGGAATAATTCCTATTGAATTGTCAAAAAATCATATAGCAAAAAAAATTATTGCAACTGATATTAGTGAGGATTCTTTAGAAAAGTTAGAACAAAAACTAATATATAATAGTAACATAGTAAATATTGAAACTAGAGTATCTGACGGTTTGGATTGCTTTAATGAATTTGAAGTAGATACGATAATTATTTCTGGTATGGGTGGTATTCTTATCAAAGAAATTTTAGAAAGAAATCTAACAGTAGCAAAATCAGCAAATAATTTAATTCTATCTCCGAATAATTCATTAGATGTTTTAAGAAAGTTTTTATTACAAAATAATTTTGTTATCGAAAAAGAAGATGATGTAATAGAAAATAAAAAATATTATCAAATTTTGAAAGTAAAAAGAGGTAAAGATTTTTACAGAAATGATTATGAATACTTATATGGTAAGTTGCTTATAAAGAACAAATCTGAGAATTTAAAGTTATTTTTAGAAAATGAATTAAAAAAATATAGGGATATTATAGATAAAATTAGTATAGAAAGTAAAAATAATAAAAGAATCATAGAAATTACTAATTTAATCAATAAAATTAGAGGGATTTTAGATGAATTTTAAAGTAAGTGATATAATAGAATTATTAGATACCGAATATTCATTTTCCTTACAAGAAAATTGGGATAATTCAGGATTTCAGATTGGGAATCTTGAAGCTGAAATTAAAGGAATTTTACTAGCACTTGATATTACAATTGATTCAATTAATTATGCGGTATCAAATAATATTAATTGCATTATCACACATCATCCTTTATTTTTTGAAAAAATTCAATATTTAAATGTGAATTCTGAATATTATAAAAAGCTTGAACTATTGATGAATAATAAAATTAATGTGATTTCTCTCCATACACCTTTAGATATTCATCCAAATGGAGTAAACAAATATTTGGCAGATAAATGTTTGTTAAATAATCAAGAAGTTTTTGTTGATTATAAAGAGGGTTATGCTTATGGAATAGTTGGAAGTATTGAAAATGAAACATTTAAAAATTATCTTACAAAACTAAAAAATAATTTTAAAAATCCAATACTATATTTTGGGAATATTGAAAAAAGTATTTCAAAAATTGCAGTATTAGGAGGTTCAGGTGCATTTTCTATTAAAAATGCAATTTCAAAAAAAGTAGATTTATTAATTAGTTCAGATTTTAAGTATCATGATATTCAATTATCGTTAGAAAATAATCTAAATATTGTTGACTTAGGTCATTTTGAGTCAGAAATTTTTGGCTTGTTATCTTTAAAAGAATTTTTGATAAGTAAAAATGTTGATTTAAAGATATTGCTTTATGAAAATAATATTTTTAAGAGAAATATATTTTAATTTAATTAAGTAAAACAGACAATCGCGTGAGATAATCACGAGGAAAGTCCGTGCACCATAGAGTAGAATGCTGGATAACGTCCAGTGGGGGCGACCCTAAGGCTAGTGCAACAGAGATATACCGCCATTTATAATGGTAAGGGTGGAAAGGTGAGGTAAGAGCTTACCAGCATATAGGAGACTATATGGCTATGTAAACCCCATTCGGTGCAAGATCAAGATTGAACTTTTGTAGTTGCTCGCTACGTTCATAGGTAGATTGCTTGAACAAATTGGCAACAATTTGTCTAGATAGATGATTGTCTAATACAGAACACGGCTTATAGTTTTGCTTAATATTTATAATTAAATATAAGGTATTACCTTATATTTTTTTACTTTTTACATATAAGGAGATTTTAATGAATTTAGAAAAACAATTATTAAATTTTATGAAAAAAAAAGATTATATTCCATTAACAAAGGAAGAACTAGCTGTAGCTTTAAATATTTCATTTAATAGTTTAAAGCAATTTTTTAAATTATTAGATTCTCTTGTTAATAGTAAAAAAGTTTCATTTAATGATTATAAATATAGTATTTATCAAAAAAAAGAAACTTTAAAAGGAAAAATTTCTTTTACAACTAAAGGTAATGCGTTTTTCATTTCTGAAGAAGACATTGATGATATTTTTATTCCAAAAAAGGAATTAAATCATGCTAATCATAATGATGATGTTGAAATAGAAATAATAAAAGAAAAAAGGATGAATTCGAAAGCTGAAGGTAGAGTACTAAAGGTTTTAAATAGAAATAGCAACTTAATTGTTGGTACTTTTACTGAAAATAAAAATTTTGGGTTTGTTGTTCCCGATGATATTAAATGTAATTATGATATTTTTATTAAAAAAGGTGATAAAAATAGTGCAAAAACTGATGACAAGGTTGTGTGTAAATTAGTTGAATTTCCGGATAAAAAGAAAAATCCTGAAGGAGTAGTTATTGAAGTAATAGGAAATAAAAAAGACAAAAATGCCCAAATAATTTCATTGTTAAAGGATATGGAAATTCCATACAAATTTTCAAATAAGATAAATAAAGAGTTAGAAGAATTAACGCAAACTGATATTAAAAAAGAAATTAAAAATAGAGTAGATTTTAGAAATTTATTTACGGTTACTATTGATGGAGCTGATGCAAAGGACTTTGATGATGCAATTTCTATTGATAAAAAAGATAATGATTATGTACTTTATGTTCATATAGCAGATGTATCTCATTATGTAAAAAAAGACAGTAAATTGGACAGAGAAGCCTATAAAAGAGGTAATAGTGTATATTTAATTGATTATGTTGTTCCCATGTTACCTGAAGTGCTTTCTAATAATCTTTGTTCTTTAAATCCTAATACTGATAAATTATCTATTACTGTAAAAATGATTATTGGAAAAAATGGTAATGTTAAAGAATATAAATTTTATGAATCCGTTATAAATAGTAATTATAGATTAGTTTATGATGATGTAACAAATTTTTTAGAAGGTAAAAAGCATTTTTACGATGATGAAACTTTAAAAGAAAATTTATTAGTTATGAAAGAGTTAGATGAGATTTTAACTAATAAAAGAATAAATAGAGGGACTATAGATTTTAATTTTCCTGAAATTGCAATTACCTTTGGTAAAGATGGTAAAGTTGAAAATATTGCCAAAAAAGAAAATGGACTAGCAAATAGAATAATAGAGTCATTTATGATTTGTGCTAATGAAGTTGTAGGTAAGCATTTTGGAGAACTTGATATACCGATTATATATAGAATACATTCTAAACCACCAGAAGATAAATTGGAAATTTTAAAGAATAATTTAAGTCGTTTAAATATAAAAATGAAACCAATAGATATGATTTCTTCAAAGTATTTAAGTGAAATAATAGATCAATTTAAAGATACAAATAAATCAGATTTTATAAATTATTCTATTTTAAGATCTATGACTAAAGCTAAATATTCTCCAAATATTGATATACATTTTGGATTAGCAACATTTTTATATTGCCATTTTACTTCTCCTATAAGAAGATATGCAGATTTAACAGTTCATAGAACTTTAAAAAATTATTTACATTCAAATATTGAAATACCTAAAAATTATATAAGTTACTTAGATATAACTTCTAATCATATAAATGATACTGAAGTATTAGCTATTGATGCAGAAAGAAAGTTGGAAGATATCAAAAAAGTCGAATTTATGAAAAATAAAATAGGTCAAGTTTTTAAAGGAATTATCGTTTCAGTTACTTCATTTGGACTTTTTGTACAATTAGAAAATACTGTTGAAGGACTTGTCAAGTATGAGGACATTATGGATGATTACTATGAATTTGATGAACAAACATTAACCGCTATTGGTAGAAGAACAAAAAACGTATTTGATATAGGGATGGGAGTAGAAGTTATTGTTGCAAAAGTAAATGAAATAACTAATGAAATAAATTTTTATTTAAATAGGTGATATTATGAGAGATAAAACGACTATAAAAACAATAGCGAGCAATAAAAAAGCAAGACATAATTATTTTATAGAAGATATCTATGAAGTTGGAATTTCTTTATCAGGTACTGAAGTTAAAAGTATTAGACAAGGAAAAGTTTCTATTAAGGAGAGTTATTGTTCAATTAAGAATGGAGAAGTTTTTATTCTCGGAATGAATATAACGCCTTACGATCATGGAAATATATATAATTTAGAACCTACAAGGGAAAGAAAATTACTTTTAAATAAAAGAGAAATTAATAAATTAATTGGACAAACAAAAGAAAAAGGATATTCATTAATTCCTTTAGATGTTCACATAAAGAATGGATGGATAAAACTTGATATTGCACTCGCTCGTGGCAAAAAAAATTATGATAAGAGAGACAGTATGCTTGAAAAAGAACACGAGAGAAAGATACAATATGCATTAAAAAACAAATATAAATAGAGGTGAATTTTTTGAGCAAAAAATATACAATTATAACTTATGGTTGTCAAATGAATCATCATGATTCAGAAAAAATATCATATTTATTAGAAACTTTAGGGTATACAAAAGAAGATGATTTAGAAAAATCAGATTTTATTATTTATAATACATGCTTAGTCAGAGAAAATGCAGAACTTAAAGTTTATGGACAACTTGGTGCTTTGAAAAATTTAAAAAGAAAGAAACCGGAAATGATTATAGCTGTTTGTGGTTGTATGATGCAAACAGGTGATGCAAGAGCTACTATAATTTCAAAGTATAAACATGTAGATATAATTTTTGGGACGAAAAATATATCTAGATTGCCTTCTCTTATCGCAAGACATAGAAGTACCGGAGAAGTAATCGTAGATATTGAAGAGGAAGATATAATTGATGATGAAACTCCTATAAATAGAGAACATCCATTTATTGCTTATGTAAATATAATGACAGGTTGTAATAATTATTGTACTTTTTGTATAGTTCCTTATGCTAGAGGAAAAGAAATTAGTAGAACACCTGAAAGTATAATTAATGAAATAAAAGATTTGGCAAAAAAAGGATATAAAGAAATAACATTATTAGGTCAAAATGTAAATTCATATGGAAAAACATTAAGACCTAAAGTTACATTTCCAGAATTATTAAAAATGGTTAATGAGATAGATGGAATTGAAAGAATTAGATTCTTGACAAGTCATCCAAAAGACTGTTCTGATGAATTAATAGATGCTATGGCAAGTTTGGATAAAGTATGTGAAAATATTCATTTACCATTCCAGTCTGGTAGTAATAAGATATTAAAAGATATGCATAGAGTTTACACTAGAGAACATTATTTGGAATTAATCAGAAAATTAAAAGAGAAAGTACCTAATATTACTCTTTCTACTGATATAATTGTTGGATTTCCAGGAGAAACTGAAGAGGATTTTGAAGACACATTAAGCATGGTGGAAAAGGTTGGATATGACCAAGGATTTACTTTTCTATATTCTATAAGAAAAGGTACAAAAGCTGCTGAAATGCAAAATCAAATACCACATGAAGTAAAACAAGAAAGATTTCAGCGACTAATAGATTCTATGTATAAAATTTTTTATGAAAAAAACAAAGAATGTTTAGGACAAACTCTTGAAGTGTTAGTTGAAGGAATTAGTAAAAATAATCCAGATATTCTTACAGGTAGAACAAGAGGATATAAATTAGTACATTTTAAAGGTGGAAAAAGAAATATTGGACAGTTAGTTAACGTTAAAATAACTGGACATAATTCATTCGCACTTGAAGGAGAGATAGTTTAGTAAGGAGTAATTATGAGCGATTTTACACCAATGATGAAACAATATCTAGAAGTCAAATCTAATTATAATGATTGTATTATTTTTTATAGACTAGGTGATTTTTATGAAATGTTTTTTGAAGATGCAAAAATAGTTTCAAAAATTTTAGATTTAGCTTTGACTAAAAGAGATTGTGGCAGTGGTAAAACTGCACCAATGTGTGGTATTCCACATCATGTTGTAAATCAATATTTATATAAGTTAGTTTCTGAAGGTTTTAAAGTTGCTATTTGTGAACAAGTTCAAGATCCAAAACTTGCTAAAGGAATTGTAAAGAGGGAAGTTATTAAACTAGTAACTCCGGGAACTATTGATGAATTTGATGAATTAGCTACTAATAAAAATAATTATATTATGAGTATCTATATGGATTCTACAAATTTAAGTATCACATACTCTGATATTTCAACCAGTGAAATATTCTGTACAAGTATTTTTGAAATGAACAGAGATAATTTAATTACAGCTTTAGAGGAAGAAGTAATTCGTACAACTCCGTCAGAAGTTATAATAAATTCAAATATATTAAAATCATTAGAAAAAAGTGTTGTTAAATTATTAAAAAATTTAAGAATTATTTATACAAAAGTAGATATAGATCAAGATTTTAAATCTTTAAGAGAGAATAATGAAGAATTTTATTCTAATAATCTTAGTAATAAAATATTACTTTTTTCAATAGATAACTTTTATAAATATGTTTGCAGATTTAATGTTAAATTGAATGATTTTAAAAAAGTTAATTTATATAAATTAAGCGATTATCTAAGAATTGATGCTAATTCAAGAATTAATTTGGAACTAAAAAAAAATAATTTTAGTAATGACATAAATGGCTCTTTATTATCAGTTATAAATCATACTAAAACTCCTATGGGTTTTAGATTGCTTAATAAATGGTTAGATCAACCTCTTATAGAAATAGAAAAAATTCAAAGAAGGCAATCGTTGGTTGAAGATTTAGTTTTAAACTCAAATTTAAGAAATGAATTAGAAGAACTATTAGCAAGTATTTCTGATATAGAAAGAATAAATTCAAAAATTTCTTTTGGAAATTGTAATGCAAGAGATTTAATTCATTTAAAAAATTCTTTATCAGCCGTTCCAAAGATTAAAAAATTATTCTTAGATAGTAATACTTTATTTTCTAATATAGCTTTAAATATTCCTGATACCGAGTATATCTATAATCTCATAGATTCAGCTATTCTTGAAGACGTAGGAATTTTATTGAAAGAGGGAAATTTGATAAAGATTGGATATGATGAAGAACTTGATGTAATTAGAAATAATAAAATCGTTGGAAAAGAAAAGCTAATTAAATATGAAGTTGATCAAAGAAATATTACCGGAATTAAAAATTTAAGATTAATATTTAATAAGAAAACAGGTTATTTTTTTGAAGTTACAAAATCATATCAAAACTTAGTTCCCGAATATTTTGAATTAAAACAAACTTTAACTAATGCAAATAGGTATAAAACAAATGAACTTCTAACTATTGAAAATATGATATTCGGATCTGAAAGTGATATTATAGAAAAAGAATATGAATTATTTATTTCAATAAGAAATACAATAAAAATGAATATAAAAATATTGCAAAAATTATCAGATATAATTTCATTCATAGATTCCATATTTTCTTTATCAATAGTTGCGTTTAAAAATAATTATTGTAAACCAACTTTAAATTCAGAAGGGATAATAGATATAAAAAATGGTAGACATCCTGTTATAGAAAGTTTTTTAAGTTCAATAAATGAATTTATCCCTAATGATACAAATATTGGACAAAGTGATAATTTAATTCAGATTATAACAGGACCTAATATGAGTGGAAAATCAACTTATATAAGACAGATAGCTCTCATAGTTATATTAGCTCAGATTGGTTCATTCGTACCTGCTGATAGTGCAAATATTTCGATAGTAGATAAGATATTTACTCGTATTGGAGCTTCAGATAATCTATATAAAGGAGAAAGTACCTTTATGGTAGAAATGAAAGAAGTTAATAATATTTTAAGATATGCTACTAAAAATAGTTTACTTATACTTGATGAGGTTGGAAGAGGAACTTCAACTTTTGATGGATTAAGTCTCGCTTGGGCAATTCTTGAGTATATTACAAAAAATATAAAATCGAAAACATTATTTGCTACACATTATCACGAATTAATTGACTTAGAACATACTTTTGCTTGCATAAAAAATAAACATATTCAAGTTATTGAAGATAAAGAAAATGATGAAATAGTCTTTTTAAGAAAAATAATGGATGGCGGAGCTAATAAGAGTTATGGGATAGCAGTTGCAAAACTTGCAGGACTTCCTATGGAAGTTATAAATCGTTCAAAAATTATTTTAGATAGCATTGAAAATAAGGAAATTGAAATAGAAAAAGATATTATTGATAGTTCAAATGTAATAAAAACTAAGGTCAATGATAAAATAATTACTAATTTAAATAGTATAAATATTGAAAAAATAAGCCCAATGGAAGCTTTTGGTATATTAAATGATTTAATAAATATATCTAAAAGTGATAATGAATAGATAGGAGATTTATATGTCTATAAAATTATTGTCAGAAGATACAATTCAAAAAATTGCAGCAGGAGAAGTTATAGAAAATCCTTATTCTGTAATAAAAGAGTTGGTTGAAAATTCGATAGATTCAGGTGCAACATTTATTAAGGTTGAAATTAAAAATGCCGGTAAAAAAGAAATTATGATTTCTGATAACGGCTGTGGAATTGAAGAAGATGATATAGAGTTGGCATTTACCAAACACGCTACATCTAAATTAAATAATTTTGAAGATATATATTCTATTCTTTCTTATGGATTTAGAGGAGAGGCATTAGCTAGTATATCTGCAATTTCAAAAGTTGACATTAATACAAGAACAAAGAACAGTGAATTCGGAATTCACTGTTATCTTGAAAATAATAAGATTATTAGAAAAAATAAGATAGGGATGAATTTAGGAACAACAATTTACATTAGAGATTTATTTTACAATGTTCCTATTAGAAAGAAATTTTTAAAGTCAGATGCATATGAAAACTCAATCATAACAACGTTGATGTACTCTTTTGCATTGGCTAATCAAAAAATATCTTTTAAATATATAAAAGATTCGAAAGTTGTATTCGAAACAAGTGAAAAAAATACTTTAAAAGATAATATAAAATATATTTTTAAAGATGATTTTTATAAGAATTTAATTTCTGTAAATATTGAGGACTCAGATTATAAGATTTATGGATATATTTCAAATAATCACTTTTATAAAGGTAGTAGAGCATCACAATTTTTATTTGTTAATGGAAGATATATTTTTGATGAAAAGATTAGAAATATAATAGAAAAATCAATTGCTACATTAATACCAAAAGGAAAGTTTCCTGCATTTGTAATGTTTATCGGAGTAAATCCCAGCTTAATAGATATAAATGTTCATCCAAATAAAAGAAAGATTAAATTTATTTTTGAAGACAAGTTACTAAATTTACTTAATAATAACATTACTGACATTGTTCTAAAAAATACTACAAGTGATTTTATATCTGTAAAGGAAGAACAAAAAGAAAAAATCTTATACAACGAAGAAAAGATTAATAACGAACAATCTTCAGAAGAAGATATTATTGAAACTATAATTTATGATGATGATTATAATACACAAAATATTGTAAATAAGTTTTCTTATGATGATTTATTTAAAGTAAATAAAGATGATATAAAAACGATAAATGAAGAAGATAATATTGAAAATTATATTGTTGAGGACGAAAAAGTAGAAAATACTCCAGTATTGGAACAAATAAAACTTGATGATAATACTGAAACTTCAAAAAATATTTTAGATTATGAAATTATAGGTAAAATTTTTTCAAAATATATTTTATTGTCCGATAAGGATGAGTTTATAATTATAGATATATTAAATGCTAAATATAGACTGTTGTATGAAAATTTATTGGATAATTACAATAATTGTACTATTTCAAAACAGATACTTTTATTTCCTATAATTTTGGAATTAAATGAATATAAATTGAGTGTGTTTAATACTATTAAAGATAAATTGAATAATTTAGGTATAGAAGCTGATATTTTTGATGAAAATTCTATAGCAATAAGGACAATGCCTAATTTATTAAATGATAATTTAGATAAAGAAGATATTAGAGAAATGATTGATGAACTGTTATTTAAAGATAATAGAGTGTTTGAGGACTCATTATACAAAATGGTTTCTAAAAAACGAATAAATTTAAGTTTAACGGATTTTGAGATAGAAGAATTATTGTCACAGTTATCTAAAATAAATCTAGATATAAATTTCTATGACAAAAAAATATTAAGAAAAATATCTAAAGAAGATTTTGATAAATTATTTTTTAAGGAATAAAAATGAAGAAAAAAATAATATTTATTGTTGGCCCTACATCTGTTGGAAAAACAAAATTAAGCGTTGATATAGCAAAAGATTTTTCAGGAGAGATTATATCTTGTGATTCTATGCAAATTTATAAAGAATTTAATATAGGAACTGCTAAGATAACAGAAGAGGAAGTTAGTGGAATTAATCATTATATGATTGATATTTTAGATGGAAATCAAAAATTTAATGTTTTTGAATATAAAAATATGGCAGAGAAATATATTGAAAAAATTTATTCTCATAATAACATTCCGATTTTTGTAGGAGGAACAGGACTTTATGTAAATTCTATATTATATGATTTTAAATTTACTGAATCTGAAGAATCGAATAATCTAAGAGAACAAATTACAGAATTTTACGAAAAAAATGGGGCAAATTTGCTTTATGATTTATTATTATATCTAGACTATTCAAGTAGAGAAAAAATTCATAAAAACAATATAAAAAGAGTAATTAGAGCAATAGAAGTTTGTGTAAATACAAAAAAAGAATTTTCCAAACAATGCAAAGATTATGAAAATAATAATTGTAAGTATGATTACTTAATAATAGGATTAACTTTAGATAGAAAAATATTATATGATAAAATAAATTCTAGAGTCGATATAATGATTAATAATGGACTTGTTGAAGAAGCATCAAGTCTATATAAAAAATATGGCGAGTATTCACAACCATTTACTGCTATTGGATACAAAGAGTTTATTCCATATTTTAAGAGAGAAATTACTCTGGAATCTTGTATTGATAATATAAAACAAAATTCAAGAAAATACGCTAAAAGACAATTTACTTGGTTTAATAGGAATGAAAATATACATTGGATTGATGTTGAAAATGGATATGATGAAGTTCTATTTAAATCTAAAAAATTAGTAAAAGATTTTTTAACTAAAGGAGAATTATAAATTGGAAAAATATTTAGATACTGATTTTAATTTTGATTCTAAAATTATTAATTTTGTAAACAAATGTTCTAAGGAAATAGAAATAGAATTTGAAACTTTAAAAGAAATAGAAGAATATAATCAATTAAAAGTTTTAAATGCATTTAAAAAGCAAAAATTATCTGCTACTGATTTTTCTTGGACAACAGGATATGGATACGGTGACTTTGGAAGAGAGAAATTAGAAAGAATATATTGCGACATCTTTAAAGCAAAAGATGCTATAGTAAGGCAAGAAATAACATGTGGAACTCATGCAATATCTTTAGCATTGCAAGGAAATTTATTACCAGGAGACGAGTTTATTTATATAACAGGAACTCCTTATGACACACTTTTAAAGGTTATAGGTATTAGTGGAGATGAAAAGGGAACACTACTTGATTATGGAATAAAGTATGATAAAGTTGATTTAGTAAATAATGAAATTGATGTAGAAACTGTATTATCTAAAATCAATTCAAAGACTAAATTATTAGCTATTCAAAGATCTCCTGGTTATAGTAGTAGAAGATGTATTTCAATTAGTGAATTAAAAACAGTTATTAATAAAATAAAATCAAAGTTTCCAGATATTATTATAATGATTGATAATTGCTACTGTGAATTTGTTGAAAAAAAGGAACCTCTAGAAGTTGGTGCCGACATAGTTGTAGGATCATTATTAAAAAATTTAGGTGCAGGAATCACTTTAAATGGAGGATACATAGTTTCAAACTCTAATGATATTATAGAATCTATTTCTAATAGACTTACTTCTCCAGGTCTTGGAAAGCATGTAGGTGTAAGTTTTGGTACTACAAGAGCAATTATTCAAGGATTATACTTTGCACCTCATATAGTTTTAGAAGCAGTAAAAAGTGCAATATTAGTATCATATATTTTTGAAAAGTTAGGATATAAAACAATTCCTAAATATAATGAAAAAAGAAGTGATATTATTCAAGTAATTACTTTAAATGATGAGAATAAAGTTATAGATTTTTGCAGAGCTATACAAGAATTTTGTTGTGTAGATAGCCACGTTGTTCCCTATCCATGGGATATGCCCGGATATACTGATAAAATTATCATGGCTTCAGGAAGCTTTATAGATGGCTCAAGCATTGAATTAAGTGCTGATGGACCATTAAGAGAACCATATAACGTTTATTATCAAGGTGGGCTCAATTTCTATCAAACGAAGATTGCATTAATTAATGTTTTAAATATATTTTATGATAAAAAATATATAAATTTATAGTGATTTAAAAGTATTTTTATATAAATTATGGTATAATAGTTATAGTTTTACACTTTATGAAAAAACTATAACTGATAGATTATAATATGATATTGGAGTGAATGTTTTGAAATGTTTATCAAAAGAAAAAATAAACATTGTAATGGAAAAATTAGAAAAATTATATCCTGATGCAAAACCAGAACTTAATTTTTCTAATAGTTTCGAGCTGTTGATAGCAACTATATTATCTGCTCAATGTACTGATGTTAGAGTTAATAAGGTTACTGAAAAATTATTTAGAGATTTTAAAACTCCTGAAGAATTTTTAACTTTAAATATAGAAGATTTATCAAAATATATACACAGTTGTGGTTTTTATAATTCAAAGAGTAAGAATATTTTAGAAACCTGTAGAATTTTAGTAGAAAAATACAACTCTACAGTTCCGAGTGATATGGAATCTCTAACCACGTTGCCAGGCGTTGGGAGAAAAACAGCAAATGTAGTTAGATCCTGTGCCTTTGGTATTCCATCACTTGCAGTTGATACTCATGTTTTTAGAGTTACAAATAGAATAGGAATTATAAATGAAGGTAATGTTTTAGATTCTGAATTTGCATTAATGAAGAAGCTAAAGAAAAATACATGGAATAAAGCTCATCATTTATTTATTTTTCATGGAAGAAGAGTATGTAAATCAAGAAAACCAAATTGTGAAAAATGTATAATAAATTCTGAATGCTTATATTATAAAAATTTGTAGGAGGATATATGAAGAAATATCTAAAAGTATTTGGTATTGTATCTGGAATATCAGGAATATTACTAATAGGAGTAATAACGGCTTACTTCTTACTTAATAGATATCCGTTAAGCAATGCTACCGGAGAAACAAAAAATTTAAAAAAAGAAGAACTTTTAGCGTATGATAAATTTTATGAAGGAATTTTTATTAATGATATTGACTTAAAAGGTCTAACAAAAGAAGAGGCAATAAGTAAAATTAAGCAAAGTTTAGAAGTAAAAAACGAATTTACGTTGACACGAGATAATTATACTAAAAAATTTCTACCTAAAGATATAGATTTTTCGTATAATTTTGAAAATTTAGTTTATCAAGCTTTTAATATAGGCAGATTTGGTACTGAAGATGAAAGAATAGAAATTTTAAAAAATTTATTAAAAAATCCGAAAAAATTTGAAATAAAAGCTACTTGTGACTTATCAAAATTGAATGAAATTGTTTCAGAAGTATCCGAAAAACTGAATTCTGACCCTATAGATGAGAAATTTTCATTTTCTAATGACAAAATATCTGTAACTGAAGGTAAAGTTGGAGTTAAAGTTGAAAACGAAAAAATAGTAGATAATTTTAAAACAGTTCCAGTAAAGTTTGATTTTCAAATACCTGCCACTATTACAGAATATAAAAAGATAGATAAAACTTTATTGTCCTCTATAAAAGGAGTAATAGGAGAAGCTACTACAAAATTTGATAATCAACCTAATAGGAATAATAATATTAAAGTTGCTGCTGGTAAAGTAAATGAATTTGTAGTCAATCCTGGAGAAACTTTTTCTTTTTCTAAAGAACTAGGAGAAGTTTCGAAAAATACAGGTTATAAACCTGCAGGAACTTTTCTTAATAATAAAGTCGTAGATTCGATAGGGGGAGGAATTTGTCAAGTTAGTTCTACATTGTATCAAGCATTAGTAAAATCCGATTTAGAAATAGTTGAAAGGAATCAACACTCTATGAGAGTACCTTATTGTACTATTGGTTTAGATGCGATGTATTATGATGGACAAAGTGATTTAAAATTCAGAAACAAATTCGATTTTCCTGTAGTTATAACAAGTTATGTTTCAAAGGGAGAATTAACTTTTAAAATCTTGGGTGATACTGATAAGAAAAATTATGATATTAAATTATTTACGTCTGATGTGTCTAGAATAGCAATGCCTATTGAAGAAATTAAAGACCCTAATTTACCAGAAGGCAAAAGAGTTGTTGTCGAAAAAGGATTCCCCGGTTGGAGAGGGTCTTCTTATAAACAAAAAGAAAATGAAAAACCAGTTCTATTAAATAGTGATTATTATAAGCCTAAAAAACAAGTAGTCAAAGTTGGAACTAAAAAAGCAGTTACAGAAGAAAAAGAAAATAATGATTAAAAGTAGATTAAAATATGGATATTTTTTTTATATTGTGTTATAATACTTGAGAAATTATTCATAAAATTAGGAGGGAAGTTAATGATATCAGCAGGAGATTTTAGAAAAGGTACAACATTTGAAATGGATGGTGATGTTTATCAAATTATAGATTTTCAACACGTAAAACCTGGAAAAGGAGCTGCGTTTGTAAGAACTAAGATAAAATCAGTTAAAAGTGGTGGATCTAGAGAAATGACTTTTAATCCAAATGATAAATTTGAAGTGGCTAAAATTGAAACTAAAGAAATGCAATATTTATACTCAGATGGAGAATTATATTATTTTATGGATACCGAAACTTATGAACAATTACCATTAAATTTTGATGTTGTAGAAGAAGCTCTTCTATATTTAAGAGAAAATGATAATGCAACTATAAGATTTCATGATGGTAAAGCATTCCAAGTTAATGCTCCGAACTTTGTTGAATTAGAAGTTGTTGAAACTGAACCGGGTGTTAAAGGAGATTCAGCTACAGGTGCAAATAAACCTGCAAAGGTTGAAACAGGTGCAGTTGTTACGGTTCCTTTATTTATTAACAATGGTGATAAAATTAAAATTGATACAAGGACTAATGAATATCTTTCAAGAGTTTAAAAAAATATATATTTGAAATGAACCAAAAGATACTTAAATTGTATTAAAAGGAATGTAATCTATTCAATCAATAGAACACATTCCTTTTAAATTAGTCTTAATTCTCTTAGTTTTTATAATAACTATATTTTTAATTTTGAAATAGGATTTTTAGAAATTCCTTTTTTTATATCGTCATCATCTAGGTGAGTATATATTTGGGTTGTTGCAACACTTGTATGACCTAAAATACTCTGAATTGTTCTTATATCAACATCCCCATATTTATACATAAGAGTTGCCGCAGTATGCCTTAATTTATGAGGAGTATACATTTTTGGGTCTAATCCTGCTAATAGTATATATTTTTTTAATCTTAATTGAATTGATCTATTAGAAATTCTTTTTTTATGTGAACTTAAGAATAGGGCAGTTGTATTTTTTGTACATGGTCTAAGTTGTAGATAGCTTTTTATAGCATAAATACAATTTTCATTTAAAAATACTATCCTTTCTTTATTTCCTTTTCCTATGACACTTAATTTATCATCTTTAATAGATTCTATATTTATACCGGTAAGTTCAGAAATTCTAAGACCACAGGTTAAAAAAATCAAAATTATACATAAATCTCTAGCTCTATTAAATTCATTTTTTTCTTCTTTGATAGAATTAATTACCTTTTCTGATTCGGATAGAGTTAAATATACAGGATTTCTTTTTTGCAATTTTGGTAATTCTAATTTTTCTGCAGGATTTTTGTTGATTAATTCAACTGTATTATGCAAATATTTAAACCAAGATTTTATTGCTGAAATTTTTCTTGCTTTAGTTTTAGTTGAATCATTATAGTTAGAATCACAGAAAGAAATATATGCATGTAAATCACTTATATCTATATCTAAAATATCTCTTTTATTAATTGACAAAATAGATACAGAGTTTATATCTGAATTTAAATTATATCCAAATAATTTTTTTCTCATTATAATAAATTTTAAAAATCTTTTTAAATCATAATAATATTCTTTCACAGTTAGACTGGAGCGTCCTTTAATAGTTAATAAATAATTTAAATAGTCATCTAAAATTATTGGACAATCATTAAAATGTTTCATTATAATATCTCCTTAAAATTTTAATATATTTTCGCAAAACTATAATTTTGCGAAAAATAAAAAAATTAAAATAAAGAAGAGACTTTATTTTAATCTCTACTCTATTTACACATAGATTATATTATATTTTTTGTATTAAGTCAAGATTTTATACTTATTTTAACTCATTTTTGTATAATTCTTGTAAATATAATATATCATTCATTATAGAATTATCTATATCTTCATATAATAATAATTTTTCGATATCTTCTTTAGCTTTTTTGAATCTTTTTAGTTTTAATTCCAATATTATCTTATTAAATAACAATTTTTCATCATCTATATATATAGATAGTCCTCTTTCGAAAATTTTAAGCGATTTTTCGATTTTTTGCATTTTGTAATATAATAACCCTAGTTCTATAAAAATATTTAAAAAATCAGCGTTTAAATCCAATGATTTTTCGTAGTACTCTATAGCTTTTTCGTTTTCGTTTAATTTATTATATATATATCCAATCCAATAAGAATCTTCTTTATCTAGATTAAAATTATCAATATTTTTTAATATTTTATAACAGTCTTCAAACTTAAATCTATCTACCAGTTGTAGTAGCTCTTCAATTTTAACTTTTACATTAATATCTTGTATTTTTTTATTGATAATATTATCAATTATCTTATTTGAATTTGTTATAGCTTTTTTATAAAATATATTAGCTTTAATATAAAATTTTTCTTTTACACATAAATCGCCATAAAGCATATTTAGTAAATAATCATCTTCATTTTTACTTTCTAAATCAGACAACAAAATTTTAATTTCATTAATTAATATATTATAATAACTATTATCATAATCTAAAATCATTAAAAGATATTTAGTATATATTTTTAAAATAAAATCATCATTTTTTTCTAAATTAATTAATCCTCTAATAATTAATAAATTATATATTATGGTGTCATAATTATTATCATTAAAATCAATTTTCGATTTGACAAAATCTAATAAGTTAACATTTTTTGATTTTATAAAACTATTTAAAAATTCAATATTTTCAAAATTTGAATCTATTCCATTTAACAATAAAATCCCTTCAAAAAAGTATGATAAATTAATATTTTCATTAAATTTATTATTTTTAATATTTTCTAATAAAACATTTGAACTAATTGGAAAATCGATATTTTCATAATTTTTTTCATTAATTTCAATATTTTTCACTGTAAGAAAATATACTTTATCAGAAAATTTTCTAAAATAATTATATAAATTATCCATATTCACCTACATTTTTTTAGGAGTATCCATACCTAAAAGTCCTAATCCAATCTCAATAAGTAATCTTGTACAATATGTTAATATAAGCCTAAATTCTTTAACACTATCTTCTTGATTACTTATAGGACAAGAATTATAAAATTTATTAAATAATTTTGCAACTTCAGTTATATATCTTGCAAGTATTGAAGGTTCATATTTCTTGGCTGAATCTAATAAAATATCTTCAAATTTATAAATTGATTTTATTAAAGATAATTCATCAATATTCATTTCGTAATTTGAAACTTTCGAAATATCAATATTATCTAATTTTAAATAAAAATTATTCTTTTCTAATATACTATTAGCTCTTGCAGCGGAATATTGAACATACGGACCTGTTTCTCCTTCGAAATTAAGAACATTATTCCAATCAAAAGAATAATCTTTAATTCTAGTATTGAATAGTTCTTGAAATATTACAGCACCAATTCCTACTTCTTTAGCAATTTCTTCTTTGTTTTCGAGAGAACTGTTTCTCTCATTTATAATTTCTAGAGTTTTTTCTACACTTTTTTCAAGTACATCATTTAAGAATATAACATTTCCTTCTCTTGTGCTTAGTTTTGCAGAAGTTCCTAAAAAATTATCTTTTACACTTACCATACCAAATGAAACATGAATACAATCTTTAGCCCATTCATATCCCATTTCTTCTAAAACAGCTTTTAATTGTTGAAAATGTAATTTTTGCTGAGTTGCAACTACATAAATATTTTTATAAAAATTATAATCTTTTTTTCTAGTTAATGCAGTTGCAATATCTCTTGTTATATAAGTACTGGAAGAGTTACTTTTTAAAATCAAAGCAGGTGGTAAATCATATTTATCTAGATTAACAATTTTACATCCATCACTTTCAACTAATAAATTTTTATCTTCAAGTTCTTTAACAACATCATCAATAAACTGAGAATGATAAGCTTCACCTCTATATGAATCAAATTCAACTTTTAATTTATCGTAAACTTTTTGAAATTCCATTAAACTAATGTCTTTAAACCAATTCCAAAGTCTAACGGACTCTTCATCTCCATTTTCTAATTTATTAAAATAGTCTCTAGCAGTTTCTAACATTTTTTCATCAGTTTTGCATAGATTATTAAAATCGACATACAATTTTAATAATTGATTTATAGGGTCAGCATTTATCTCTTCATCATTCCCCCACAATTTGTATGCAGCAATTATCTTCCCAAACTGGGTTCCATAATCTCCAAGATGATTTACACCAACTGTATTATATCCTAGAAAATTATATATGTTTTTAATTACATTTCCAATTAATGTACTTCTTATATGTCCAATATGAAATGGTTTAGCTATATTTGTTGAAGAATAGTCAATAACAATAGTTTTATCTAAATTATCTTGTGAAGATCCATATTTTTCTTTTTTATCAAATATTTCTTTTATAACATTTTTAGAAAATTCTGAGTTTCTAACAAAGAAATTAATATAAGGTCCAACATTTTTTACATTTGAGAATATACTATCATCTATATTAATTCTATTTACCAATTCTTCAGAAATTATATTTGGTGCTTTTCTTAAAGTTTTAGATAATTTAAAACATGGAAATGAGAAGTCTCCCATTTCTGGATTAGGAGGAATTTCTATCAATTCTCTAATTTCTTCTTTATTTAAATTTATATCTAAATCAAAAATAGTATTTATAACTATATCCTTAAAGTTTATCATAATTTTCTCCTATTTTAGTTTTACAATAGTAGCTCCATCGCCACCTTCATTAAATTTAGCAAAGCTAAAAGATTTAACCAATTTATGTTTTCTCAAAAAATCTGAAATATTATTTCTTAAAACTCCAGTTCCCTTACCATGAACAATTGTTACTTCATTTAAATTAGCTATAAAAGAATCATCTAAAAATTTATCAATTTCATAAATTGCATCTTCTGTATTATATCCTCTTACATCTATCTTATTATTATACATTTTATCACTCTTAATAAAAGTAGCTTTAGAATGAGATATTTTTTCTTTAGAATTATCAATAACTTTTTCAATTCTAATAATATCACTAATATTTGCATTTACTTTTAAAATACCTATTTTAACTTGTAAATTTCCATTTTTATCTGGTAATGTCTGTACATATCCGTTTTCATTTAAACTTAGAACTTTAACTTCTTCACCTAACATTAAAGGTTCATTTAATATATTAGATTCAGTTTCTTTTTTAATCATTTTAGAATGATTAATTTTATCCATTTTCTTTAATATTTCTTCAGAGATTTTTTTTAATTTAGCAGATTGTTCTTTTGATCTTGCTTTGTTTATATGATTAATTGTTTCTTTGCAAAATTTTTCAGTTTCATATATTGAATTTTCAATATATTCTTCTAATTTTTTTATCTTTTTTTCTTTTTGTTTATTAAATTTCTCAAGCTTTTCTTCATATTCTTCTTTAATTTTCTTATTAAAATTTAATAACTCTCTTTGCTCAATAATAAGCTCTTCATATTCTTTACGTCTACTATCAACACTACTAACTAACTTATCAAAAGATAACTCATTATTGGATATAAACTTTTTAGCATTAACAATAAAGCTTTCGTTAAGTCCTAATTTTTTAGAAATCTCAAACGCATTTGATTTTCCAGAAATGCCAATGATTAATTTGTAAGTGGGTTCTAGCTTTTCAATATCAAATTCCATTGCGGCATTTTGAACATTTTCAGTTGACATTGCATACATCTTTAATTGACTATAATGAGTTGTTGCAATAGTTCTAATATTCTTTTCTAAAAAATAATTTAGTATGGCAATTGAAAGACCTGAACCTTCTTCCGGATCTGTCCCGGATCCTAGCTCATCAAATAAAATCAAGGAATTTTCTTTTGCTCTGTTTATTATTTCAATTATATTTTTCATATGAGATGAAAATGTGCTTAAGGATTGTTCTATACTTTGTTCATCACCAATATCTGCAAATAATTCATCAAATACAGCTACTTCTGAATTATCAGCACAAGGTAACATAAGTCCGTATTGAGTCATCAAAGTTAAAATACCAACAGTTTTTAATGTAACAGTCTTACCACCAGTGTTTGGTCCTGTAATTACTAAAGTATTAAAACTATTTCCAAGAGAAATATCAATTGGAACTACTCTATCTTTATCAATTAGAGGGTGTCTAGCCGATTTTAATGAAATTATGCCTTTATTATTTATTATAGGTTTAATAGCTTCCATATCGTATGCCAATTTTCCTCTTGAAAATATAAAATCTATATTGGCAATTACATTTAAGTTTGAAATTAATTCAGGTAAAATTTCTAAAACACGTTTAGAAAATTCTATTAAAATTCTTTCAATTTCTTTTTCTTCATCAATTTCTAACTTTTTTAAATCATTATTTAAATCAACTACAAACATAGGTTCTATAAAAACTGTTTGACCTGATGCAGATTGATCGTGGACAATACCTTTAAAAGAATTTTTAAATTCACTTCTTACAGGGACTACATATCTGCCATCTCTTAAAGTATATAGATTATCCATCAACTTATTAGATGTTGAAATCAGTTGATTTAGTCTATCTCTAATCAAATCATTTTTTGATTTTATCATCTTTCTTATTCTTTTTAAATCAGGACTTGCATCATCAGAAATTTCATCTTCAGATATTATAGAGATTTCTATATCTTTTTCTAATTGAGCAGCTATGTTTAATAAATTTATAAGTCCAAAAATATTTTTAAATTCAGAGGATTCTTCTTCAGAAATTATATTTTTTAAAAATCTTGAAGTATTGAGAAGCTTCCAAACTTCTAAAAGTTTTCTAAGAGAAAAATATTGTCCTATTTCTAAAAGCTTAAAATCTTCTTCCAAGTCATCAATATTAGAAATTCCCGGTAATCTATGTTTAATTATAAATCTGTAGGCTTCATCAGTCTCATCTAATAGCTTTTGTACCTCTATTATATCTGAAGAAACTTCTGAATTTTTTATAGTTTTTTTCCCTATTATACTTTGAGAACGCTCTAATAACATATTTATAATTTTATAAAAATCTAAAGTTTTTAGCACTTTATTATTCATTATTATTATTTTTCTCCATTTTTAATAATTTTATTAATATATTCATTTTTTATTTTTACAATCTCATTTTGCAATTCTATAATTTTTTCATTTTTTTGTTTTAATTCATAAAAATTATCATAAGAGAATTTTTCTAAATTTTCATATCTTTTTTCAAGTGTACTTATTGTATGAACTAAAACATTATTTCTATCTGTTAAGTCCTCTATTATATGTTTTAGTTCTTCTTTTTCTTTTTCAATTTTTTGATTATTTTTCAAAAATTCTTCTTGCTTTTTTATAGGAAATTCACTATCTTCACTTAATAAGTTAATTTCTTTTCTTAAATCAAAATTATCGCTTGAAACATTTAATGCAACTAAAGTAGCGGCCATTGTAGAATTTAAAAGATAATTTTGAGATGTGATTTTTTTAATTTCCTCATCAACAAAATTTGCTATCGCCTCTACTTCATCTTTGCTTTTTTCACCTATAATTGTATAAACACTACCAGCAATATTAACTTTTATTTTGTTGTTCATAATTTTCTCCTAGTTAAAATCTTAAATATGCTCCTAATTGTTCTTTGAGATCAAATAGCATATTATCAATTAAACTGTTTATATCTTCATCAACTAAAGTTTTTTCTTTAGATTGGAAAGTTAGTTTATATGCCATTGATTTCTTGCCTTTATTAATTTGATTTCCAGTATAAATATCAAAAAGTTCAATATTTTTTAGCAAATTATTCGAATTATTTTTGAATATTTTTTCAATTCTACCACTATCAATATCTTTATCCACTATTATTGCTAAGTCTCTTTTAACGGCAGGATACTTAATTATTGGCTCATAGATTTTTATTAAACTTACTTTATCTCTTATTTTTTCAATATCAATTTCACAGACAAATATATTTTTCTTAATTGAAAAATTCTTACAAACATCATAAGAAATTTGTCCAATTTCCCCAACCTTCTCACCATTAGCTAATATATCGGCACATACACCTGGATGAAAATAATCAATACAGTTATTTTTTATAAATTCTATATTCTTAATATTTAAAACATTAAATAAATTAATAATAACATCTTTAATATAGTAAAAATCGTACTTCCCATAAGAACCGATAACTAATCTTTTCTTTTCAAGGGGAACTTCATAATTTTCAACAGTGTGGAATGTATTACCAAGTTCATAAACTAATAAATCTTCATTTTTATAGTTTAAATTTTTAGATAGAACTTCAATAATATTTGGAATCAAAGATTTTCTCATAATACTAAATTCCTCTCCCAATGGATTCAAAATTTTGACAGTATTTTGAGTATTCATCTTTGATTTCTTAATAATACTTCCACCTATAAAAGAATATGTTGTGATTTCATATAATCCTAAATTTAATAAAATATTTTTAATCTTATCTTCTAAAATTCTCTTCTTACTTTTTCTTCCTATCGTATTTGGAGCTAAAATAGGTGTAGGATTAAGATTACAGAATCCATATAGTCTACCTATCTCTTCAACAATATCTTCTTGAATAACTAAATCTGTTCTAAAATAAGGGATAGTACAAATTATAACATCACCTTTGACTTCTGTTTTTATTTCTAACAAATCTAAGTAGGTTATAATATCGGAATTTTTAATTTCAACTCCTAATAATCTTTTTACTAAATTTGTATCAAATTCTATCAATTTAGAAGTAGTTTCTTCTTTATTTACATCAAATATTGAGTCAATTTTACATTTTACATTTTTTTCAAGTAAACATAAAAATCTAGCTAAAACATTCATAGTATGTTCTGAAGTCAATCCCTTTTCATATCTTATAGATGCTTCAGATTTTAACCCCAATCTCTTAGATGTAGACTTAATTGTCTTTTTTGTAAAAAATGCAGACTCAATAAAAATATTTTTAGTATTTTCATCAATTTCAGAATTTTTTAAACCCATAACACCCGCAATAGCAATAGGTTTTACATCATCACATATCAACATATCTTCGCTTGAAAGAGTTCTTTCAACATCATCTAGAGTTACTACTTTTTCTCCTTCGAAGGCATTTCTAATAGAAATATTACCTTCTAATTTATCTAAATCAAAAGCATGTAAAGGTTGACCTAATTCCAGCATTAAAAAATTTGTTAAATCAACAATATTGTTCACAGGTCTTATACCGGAATTCAAAAGATAGTTTTGAACTTTTCTAGCCGATTCCTTTATTGTAACATCCTTTACTATACTTGCAGAATATCTTTTACAGTCGTCTGAATGAATAGTTATATTTAATAAACTTTTATTTTCAATTTCTTTCAAATTCTTTACATTTATCGGATTTAATTTTTTATCAAAACTTGCTGCAATTTCTCTGGCCATACCAACTATTGACAAACAATCCGGTCTGTTTGGAGTTATCTCAAATTCCACAACAGTATCATCTAAGTCTAAAACTTCTCTAATATCTGTACCTAAAACAGTATTTTCATCAATAATTCTAAGAACACCATCTTTATATTCTTTTGGAATAACAGAATCTGGATAACCTAACTCTTTATAACTGCAGAACATTCCTTGTGAAATCTCTCCAGCTAATTTAGCTTCTTTAATTTTTGTATTATCAGAAAGCGTAGAATTAACTTTTGCAACTGGAACATAATCAAATTGTTTTAAATTTTGTGCAGCAGTAACAATTTGAACTATTTCATTCCCTAAATCGACTTTAGTAATCCATAATTTATTGGAGTTTTCATGTCTATAAATGTCAATAATTTTTCCAACTACGATGTTATCTATATTATCTCCTAATTTTATAATAGATTCAACATGTGATCCCGTAAGTGTTACTTTATCACATATATTCATTATATCATCATTTATGTCAACATATTCTTTCGCCCATTTTATTGGTAGTAACATATAATCCCCCTCTTAAAATTGTTCTAAAAATCTTTTATCATTATCGTATAATAATCTAATATTATTTATTTTATGTTTAACCATTGTAATTCTATCAATTCCCATACCAAAGGCAAATCCTGAATATTTTTTTGAATCAATACCACAAGCCTCTAACACATTAGGATGCACCATACCACAACCTAATAATTCCATACTCCATCCTGTTCCTTTACAAACATTACAACCTTTCCCTTTACAATTAAAGCAAGAAACATCAACTTCAGCACTTGGTTCAGTAAAAGGGAAATAATGAGGTCTATATCTTGTTTTCATATCTTCTCCAAAAAATTCTTTAATAAAAGTATTAAGAGTATCAATTAAATTGCTCATATTTATATTTTCATCTACTACAAGTCCTTCAATTTGATGAAACATTGGTGAATGAGTATCATCAACCTCATCAAATCTGAAAGTCCTACCTGCAGATACCATCTTTATAGGTGGCTTAGTAGTCATCATAGTTCTAATTTGAACAGGAGATGTGTGTGTTCTTAACAATAACTCTTTATCAATATAAAAAGTATCTGACATATCTCTTGATGGATGATCTATAGGAGAATTTAATTTATTAAAATTATTTTCAACTGTTTCAATTTCAGGACCTTCAATTACAGAAAATCCCATTGAAATAAAGAAATTTTCTAAATCCTCCATAGTTTTATTCAAAGGATGTCTATGTCCCATATCAATAGTTTTTTTATTTATTGTAACATCTATAGTCTCTTCTTTTACCCTTTTTTCAAGTTCAATTTTATTAAACATTTCAACTTTTTCGTTTATAAGATTTTCAATTTCTTGTTTAGTTAAATTTATAAGTTCGCCAATTTTAGGTCTTTCTTCTTTTGAAACATTTGCCATATTCCTTAAAACACTCGTAAATTCTCCTTTTTTACCTAAATATTTAATTTTAAGTTCTTCTAAAGAATTCTTATCTACAGACCCTTTAATTTCACTTATAATTTTTTTTCTTAAGTTACTAATTAATTCTTTCATACTTATCTCCTGTTTAACCCTGTATTTTTTTGTAATAATAGCCTTCTCCCCATTTAGTTTGAATATAGGTAATATTTCCTATATTTATCTTTTCTCTTAGCCTTCGTATATGAACGTCAATCTTTCTATAATCACTGACATGTTCTTCTTTCCAAACAGTTTTTGCAATATCTTCTCTGCTAAAAATCTTTTCTGGGTTTATTGCCATTATATACAATATGTCAAATTCTTTTCCCGTTAAATCAACTTCTTCGCCTTTTAACTTTACTGTTCTTCCTACTATGTTAAATTCTAAATCATCTGCAAAAATTAAATTATCGATGTCTGTTCTTCTTTGACCGAATCTTCTCATGATAGCACGAATTCTTGCCTTTAATTCAAGAATATTGAAAGGATAGATTAAATAATCATCAGCTCCATATTCAAAAATCAAGATTTTTTGCATATCATCTTTTAAAGTGGTAGTAACAATAGTAGGTATATCACAAAATTCATTTAATTTCCTTTTGAGATCCAATCCTGTACCATCTTTGAAATTCATATCCATAATTATCATATCAAAATTTTTCTGGTCAACTAAAATAATAGTATCTTCGATATTATTAGAAGTAGTTATTTCATAATTTTCGTCTTCTGTCATCGAATACATTAAGTCATTTATTTGTGAATCCGTAGGTAAAGCCATTAATATTTTTAATTTCATAATCTTCTCCTATTTCACCAATATTCTTTCATTATCTTTTCTTAAAGTTATCTTTTCTTTATCTAAAAATTCAAGTAATTCCATAGTTGATTTTCTATTTGAATTTAGTAGATCTCTTGCATCTGAAACGGAAATAGATCCATTTTTTATTATAAAATCTTTAATAATATTTACAGCTAAATCATAATTTTCTCTGAGCATATAACCTGAATCCAATTTTATAACCTCTTTATTACTTATCAAATACAAAATAAGTTCCTTAAAATGTTCAATGTTCATATCTAAATTAAAATCTTCAAAATTTATAATTAAAAATTTATTTGAATTAAATGTATTTTTTATCATTTGAAGATTTTTTAAATCTGTATCATCTAGTGAAACATTAAAATCTAAAGTAGAAACATATTCATCTAAAACTTTGAATTTATCAGAAATTAAGTAATTCATAAATTCATTTTTTGTTTTTCCGCTTAATGAGTCAAAAAATTTTGATTTAATAGTCTCTTTTGAAATTCCAATTCTCTTAGGATATTTTTCTTGAAAATTCTCTATAAATTTAGTTATATTTTTAATTAACTTTTTAATAAATCTATCTGATAAAATTAGTCTATCAGAATTATTTCCAAATGAAACAACTCTATTTTCTTCAATTAATTCGTCAATCAACTTCGAAATATTTTTAGATGAATCAGATAAAAAATTGTAATAATTTTTTTCAAGATAAAATCTATCACTAAATCTATCTACATAACTATAAATATATTCTTTAAAACTACAATTATCAAGATTTTTTATTTCTTCTATATCAAAATTATTAAATCTTTTTTTCTTAGTAGCATTAGAATCAATTACATATCCTCCACCTATAGTATAAAGTGGAGAAAAAAGTCTTAATATAAATCTATCATTTCTTTTACTTATAATTGGTTCTTCTAATCTTAACTGAACAATATATTCTTTATTAGATTCCAATTCTTCGTTTTCCAATAAGATTGCTCTACATAAAACTTCACCAGATCCTAAGTATAAATGAAATCTTGTTCTGTTAGTTATTTCAAAAGGTAAATTAACAGTCTTTAATTTAACATCAATAATATTACTTTCAGTAAAAGTATTATTTGGTATAAGTACTGAACCTTTTGGTACATCTTCTTTTTTTAAATTTGCCAGGTTTACAGCAACACGCTGTCCTGAATAAGCTGTATCAACATTATTATCGTGCACCTGTAAATTTCTTATTTTTGTTAATTTATTTGCCGGATAAATCAAGATTTCATCATCAAGATTTAATGTTCCCGAAATCAATGTTCCTGTAACAACGGTACCGAAACCGGTTATGGAAAAAGATCTATCAACATATAATCTAGGATTTGAATTTAAATCTTTTTCCGGTAATGTATTCACTATTCTTATTATTTCATTTTTTAATTGCTCAATTCCTGTTTTTTCAGTTGAAGATATTTCCACTATTTTTGCATCTTCTAAAAATGTTCCAGAAAATTCATCAGCTATATCTAATTTAACAAGTTCAATCCAATCTTTATCAACTAAATCGCATTTTGTTAAAGCAATAATTCCATTTTTTATACCTATTAAATTTAGAATATCTAAATGCTCCTTAGTTTGAGCCATGATTCCTTCATCAGCAGCTACAACTAAAATTATCATATCCATTCCACAAACGCCGGATAACATATTTTTTATAAACTTTTCATGACCAGGAACGTCAATAATTCCTACTCTAAGTTCATCATTTAAATCAAAATGAGTAAATCCTAATTCAATAGATATACCTCTATTTTGTTCTTCTTTTAATCTATCTGTATTTCTTCCGGTTAATGCTCTTATTAAAGTTGTTTTACCGTGATCTATATGTCCGGCTGTTCCTACGATAATATTTTTCTTATTATCCATATTATTCTCCTATTAACGAATTTAATGCATCTTTAATTATACAAAATTCATTTTCAAAAATTGTTCTCACATCAAAAATTAAATTTCCTTTATAAATTCTTGTAATTATTGGAATTCTATTACTTCTTAACTTTTCCTCTAATTCATTTTCTGTAAATGATTTTGAAATTACTTTTATAGCCTTAGATGGTAATTTTTGAGTTGGAAGTGAACCTGCACCAACTTCTGAATCGATATCTATAATTGCATAAGAAAATTCATTATTTTCTCCCAAATATTCGATAAGTTTTTGGGCTTTATCATATAGTTTCTCAATTTTTATAGTTAACATATTTAATGTTGGTATCTTTGAAATAGCTAATTCTTCATCAATATAATATGAAAATACAGCTTCTAATGCTGACAAAGTAAATTTATCAACTCTTAAAGCTCTAGTTAATTGATTTTTTTTCATTTTTTCAATATATTCTTTTTTACCAACAATAATACCTGCTTGAACTCCACCAAGCAATTTATCTCCGCTGAAACTTACAATATCAACACCATTTTTAATACATTCTTGGACAGTCGGTTCATGAGATAACCCATATTTAGATAAATCTATAAGAACTCCAGAACCTAAGTCTTCAATAATAGGAATATTATATTTTTCTTTTAAGCTTTTTAATTCAAATGAAGACACAGCTTCAGTAAATCCTAAAATTTTAAAATTACTTTGATGAACTTTAAACAGTGCTGCTGTATTTTCATCAATGGCATTTTCATAATCTCTAAGATGCGTTTTATTGGTTGTCCCTATTTCTTTTAGTTCTGCTCCACTTTCTCTACAAACATCAGGAATTCTAAATGATCCTCCAATTTCAA
The DNA here is from genome assembly GCF_035282565.1 of Parvimonas sp. D9. Taxonomy (NCBI): domain Bacteria; kingdom Bacillati; phylum Bacillota; class Tissierellia; order Tissierellales; family Peptoniphilaceae; genus Parvimonas; species Parvimonas sp. D9. The sequence continues at coordinate 255,023 of NZ_JAYKBM010000001.1, forward strand.
CAAGCTCACTTCTACTTGTAATTACATTCTTTCCCTTTGCTATTGTAGATAGAATCAACATAACTGCCGCAGCATTATTATTTACAACCATACAGTCTTCTGCCCCGGTAATTTTTTTTATAATTTCACTTAAATGAGAATATCTCGATCCACGTTCTCCTTTTTCTAAATTATATTCAAGATTAGAATATCCGATTGAAACTTTTTTAATATTTTCAAAAATTTCATTATTTAAAACAGATCTTCCTAAATTAGTATGAATAACAACTCCTGATGCATTAACAACATTTCTTAAACTGAATGTTTTTTTGTTCATTAAATTATCTTTAATGTTATCAATTAGATTTTCAATCTTATTTGATATAATATTTTTATCATATCCATTAGAAATATTGTTTCGAATATTATCTAGTTCTTCATGAATTGATTCCATAACTAAATTTTTTGAATTTTTATCTAATAAATCTTTTATTACTTTATTATCTAATATTTGATCAACTTTAGGTATCATTTTGTATAAATTCATAGTCTTCTCCACTTTAAAATTACTTAATTATATTATTATTTTATTATTATTTTATTATTAAATATTTTTCTTTTTTTTCTACAACTTTACCAACAACAGCAAATCTTGTTGGAATACCTCTTAAATTATTTAGAATATCTACTACTTCGTTTTCAGGAACTGTAATTAGAAGTCCACCTGATGTTTCAGGATTAAACATTACATTTAAAAGAGATTCATCTATTTCTTTTTCCACAATATAGTTATTTCCAACAAATTTTTTATTATCGTAGCAACCTTTAGGAATAAGTCCAATATTAGCATAATCTATTGCACCCTTTAAAATAGGCAAGTTAGAACTATCAAGTACAAAAGTGGTACCTGATCCTTTAGCCATTTCATAACAATGGCCCATTAATCCAAATCCTGTAATATCCGTACAAGAATTAATTGTATAATTTTCTATCGATCTTTTTGCGTATTTGTTAAGAGTTTCCATAGTATGAACTGCATCTGCAATTTCTTCTTCAGTTGCAACTCCACCTTTTATAGCAGTATTTATTATTCCGAGCCCTAATGGCTTTGTTAAAATTAAAATATCACCAATTCTAGCAGAGGAATTTTTCCAAACTTTATTAGGATGAACAAAACCTGAAACACTTAACCCATATTTCGGTTCATCATCTTGAACAGTATGTCCTCCAATTAGTAAACATTCAGCTTCTTGCATTTTTTTAAGTCCACCTTTTAATATTTCTGTTAAAATCTTTGGAGGTAAACAATTTGGGAAACATACAATATTCATCGCCATAGTTGGTTCTCCACCCATTGCATAAACGTCTGAAAGAGAATTAGCAGCGGCAATTTTGCCAAAAGTATACGGATCATCAACTATAGGAGTAAAAAAGTCTAAAGTCTCAATTAATGCTAGTTCATTATTAATCTTATAAACAGCTGCATCATCAGAAGTTTCTATTCCTACAATTAAATCTTCACTTATTGAAGTGCTGTTATCCAATCCTGATAATACCTCGTCCAGAATATCTGGACCAACTTTAGCTGCTCATCCTGAAGTTTTCGCATATGAAGTTAATTTTATATCTTTTAAATTAGTATCTTTCATTATTTTCTCCTAATCTACTGTTATATCATTTTTTATTTTTTCAAAAGTTTTCTTTCCAATTCCCGAAACTTTTGTAATATCTTCAATTTTAGTAAATTTCTTTTTTTCTCTATACTCTATTATAAGTTTAGCTTTATTCTCTCCTATTCCAGTTAATTTACAAAGTTCTTCCTTACTTGCAGTATTAATATTAATTAATTTACTATTATTTTCAACGGAGCTATTATCAACATCTCTAGATTCATTGTGTGAATTTCCATTAGTTTCTCCAATTTTGAAAATATGTATTTTCATTTCATCTTTAAGTTTTGTAGCCAAATTAATTTTGCTTTTTTCAGCATTTTCAGTTAATCCACCTGCTGCTTGAATTGCGTCATTAACTCTATCCCCTATTTTCATCTTATATACACCAGGATTTTTTACTTCTCCATCAATATGTACATATATTTCTGAATTTTGATCTTTATTTTCTGGAGAGTTTTCTTCATTTTGGAGTTTGCTTTCATTGTGAATATTTTCTACAGCTTTTTTCTCGTTAGTAGATGTTAAATATTTATAAGTAAATCCAAGAACAGTTAATCCTAAAAACATACATACAATTAAAATTATATCTTTTTTATTCTTTAACATAATACACCTCAATTATTGCAATTACGAAATAAAAATACATTATAATTATAACATATTATTACAAAAAAATCTATTTTTAATTAATTAAGATATAATATATTAAATAATTTTAATATATTATATAAATGTATAATATTTTCTTGCATATTATTACAAAAAAATGAGATGCAAAGTGCACCTCATTTTAAAAATTATAATATTAAAATTCACATAATCCTACTGTTCTTGGGAATGGTAATACATCTCTTATATTTTGCATTCCTGTTAAATACATTAACATTCTTTCAAATCCTAATCCATAACCTCCATGTTTTGTTCCACCAAATCTTCTTAAGTCTAAATACCAAGAATAATCATCAATATTCATATTTGAATCTTTCATTTTTTGTTTTAATATTTCAAGTCTTTCTTCTCTTTGACTTCCTCCTATTAGTTCTCCTATACCTGGAACTAACATATCTGTTGCTGCAACAGTTTTATTATCATCGTTTAATCTCATATAGAATGCTTTTATTTCTTTTGGATAATCTGTTAAAAAAACAGGACCCTTTACGATTTTTTCACAGATATATCTTTCATGTTCTGTTTTCAAATCAACTCCCCATTCAACCGGGTATTTGAAATTTTCTTTGGATGATTTTAATATTTCTATTGCTTCAGTATATGTCATAACCTTAAATTCTGAATTAACAACAGAATTTAATCTTTCGAGTAATCCATTATCTATAAAATCATTAAAAAACTTCATTTCATCAGGAGCATTTTCTAAAACGAATTTAATAATATATTTAACCATATCTTCTGATAATTTAATAACATCTTTTAAATCAGCAAAAGCTATTTCTGGTTCAATCATCCAAAATTCAGCAGCATGTCTTGTAGTATTTGAATTTTCAGCTCTAAATGTTGGTCCAAATGTATAGATATTTCTATATGCCATTGCAAATGCTTCACCTTCTAATTGACCACTAACAGTTAAATTTGTTGGTTTAGAAAAAAAGTCTTGAGTGAAATCAACTTCTCCATTATTTGTTCTAGGTAGATTGTCTATATCTAAATTTGTCACTCTAAACATTTCGCCAGCACCTTCTGCATCACTTGCAGTTATAATTGGTGTGTGTGCATAAACAAATCCTCTTTCGAAAAAGAATTTGTGTAGAGCATAGCTTAAAATTGATCTAACTCTAAAAACAGCATTAAATGTATTTGCTCTTGGTCTTAGATGTTGGATTGTTCTCAAAAATTCAAATGTGTGTCTTTTCTTTTGAAGAGGATACTTATCAGTGGACTCTCCTTCAACTACTATTTCAGAGGCATTAATTTCAAAATTTTGTTTTCCACCTAAACTTTTAACAACTTTACCTTTAACTATAATTGCGGAAGGTAATAGTAATTTTGATATAGTTTGAAAATTATCTAGTTTTGATTCAACTACAATTTGAATACTTCTGAAAGTTGTTCCATCATTAAGCTCTATAAAACCAATATTATTATTAAAACGACTATTTTTTATCCAACCTGCCACTTCAACTTCTTTGTCAATAAAAATTTTTTCATTTGCAAAAATATCTTTTAGTAAAAACATTCTATTCCTCCTTTAATTTATCAAAAAAATTTTTTTCATATCCAATATTTTTTGGGTTATAAAATTTTATATCTTTAATTTTTTCAGGTAAATATTCTTGACCTGTAACCATATTTTCATAGTCGTGAGGATACTTATATTCCTCATTTTTTTTAGATATTGATCTTGAAGTTTGTAAAAAGATAGGAACTTCTTCAAGTCCATTTTCTTTAATAAATTTTAATGCCTTATTTATAGCTAAGTATGATGAGTTGCTTTTTTCACTACATGCAAGGTAAATGGCACATTGTGATAAAATAATCCTTGCTTCAGGCATTCCTATTTTTTTTACAGACTCTGCACATGAATTTGCTAAAATCAATGCATTTGGATTTGCATTTCCAATATCCTCTGATGCAAAGATTATCATTCTTCTTGCAATAAAATTGATATCTTCACCAGAAATTAACATTGACGCTAAATAATAAACAACAGCATCAGGATCTCCTATTCTCATAGATTTTATAAAAGCAGAAATGAAATTATAATGTTTATCTGAATTTTTATCATAATATACTTTTACCTTATCTAAAATATTTCTTATTTTATATTCAGATATAACTTTATCTTCAGATTCTAAATTATCAATAATCAATTCAAGATAATTTAATGCGGTTCTTGCATCCCCATTTGACATTTTTATTAAATAGCTTATGCCATCTTCTGTATAGCTTATTTTTTTATTCTTTAAAAATTCATCATTTAAAATAGCATTGTCAATTATATCTTTTAAATTTTCAAAACTAAGTGCTTGTAGTTCAAAAACAATAACTCTTGATAATAATGCATTATTTACTTCATAAGCAGGATTCTCTGTAGTAGCTCCAATAAATATTATATCTCCATTTTCTACATATTCAAGTAAAAAATCTTGTTGCATTTTATTGAATCTATGTATTTCATCTATAAATAATATAGTTCTTTTATTATACATTGATAAATTATCTTTTGCAAGTTCAATTATTTCTTTAATCTCCTTTGTTCCAGATGTAACAGCAGAAATTTTTACAAAATAATTATCAGTAGTACTAGAAATAATATTTGCAAGTGATGTTTTCCCAGATCCTGGTGGACCATATAATATCATTGACGAAAATCTATTATTTTTTATCATGTTTTTTAGCACAGAATTATTTTTTATTATATTATCTTGACCAATAAAAAAAGATAAATCCTTTGGTCTCATTCTTTCGGCCAATGGTTTTGATAATTTAGAAAATAAATTGTAATTCATTTTAAATAAATCCATATTTTCCTCTTTTCTATAAAATTAGTACCTCGAAAACTCGAGGTACTTAATTTTTAATATTTCTTTAATTCTTTAACTTTTGAAGCCTTACCCACTCTGTCTCTTAAGTAATATAATTTTGCACGTCTTACTTTACCACGTCTAATTACTTTTAAACTTTCAATTCTTGGTGAATGAATTGGGAATGTTCTTTCAACACCAACTCCTTGTAATACTCTTCTTACAGTAAAAGTTGCTCTTGAGCCTTTTCCTTGTTTTTTAATTACAGTTCCTTCAAAAGCTTGAACTCTTTCTCTATTTCCTTCTTTGATTTTATATCCGATAACAACTGTATCACCAACATTAAAATCAAATTTTTCTTGTCTTAATTGTTCATTTTCAATTTGTTTTATTATATCCATAATAATTCCTCCTAATATCAATGTTCTTAATTTATTTTATATAAACTAGAGGAACATCCTATTCCTTTTTTAAAATGTACTTTTCATATAAGTCAGGTCTTTTTTTCTTTGTATTTTCTAATGAAGACTCTTCTCTCCATTTTTCAATTTCTTTATGATTTCCACTAAGTAAAACTTCTGGAACTTCAATTCCATTAAAATCTCGAGGTCTTGTAAAAACATCATATTGTAACAAGTTATTATAGTGCGAATCCGTAGAAGCACTTTCTGAATTACCTAATACTCCATCAACCATTCTACAAACAGCATCCATAAGTAACATAGCAGGAATTTCTCCTCCTGTTACAACATAATCACCTACAGAAATTTCTTCATCTACAAAATTATTTATAATTCTGGAATCAATACCTTCATAATGTCCACATAGAAATATTAAATGTTCTTTTTTAGATAACTCTTTACATTTATTTTGTGTTAAAACTTCTCCCTGCGGAGATAGAAAAACAACTTTAGAATTATCCTTTTTACTAAATTTTATAGCATCAAAAACAGGTTGCACTGTCATCAACATACCTGCTCCACCACCATATATTTCATCATCAACTTTATTATGCTTGTCTTTAGAAAAATCTCTAATATTCAAAATTTCAAGTTCAATAACGCCTTTTTCAATGGCTTTGCCCAAGACACCATAACTTCTTATTGAATCGATAAAATCTGGAAATAAAGTTAAAATCGTAATCTTAATCATCTAACATACCATCTATTATACTTACTTTCATTATAGATTTTTCAATATCAACATCTTTTATAAACTCTTTTACTGCAGGTATGTATACATCTTTTCCATTATAATCAATATTATAAACATCATTAGCCAATGTTGTCAAAACATTTTTTATTTTTCCAATAAATTTATTATCTTGATCATATACATCAACTCCTATCAGTTTATATATATAATATTCATCTTCAGGAAGTTCTAATAAATTACTTTCTTCAATGAAAAGTCCTTTATTTTTAAATTCTAACACTTGATTTATATTGTCATACTCATTAAAAGCTAACAAAGCAAGATCAGAACTCAACTCTCTGACGGATTTAATAGTAACAGGTATTTTTTTATCAATATAAAATATACAACCCGCATTAAATCTATCAGTATTGGAAGTTAATGAATAAATTTTTACAGTACCTTTTATTCCATGAACATTTATAATTTTTGCAACTTCAATAAATTCCATAATACTAATTTATTTCTATTATTACCTTTTTACCTAACTTCATTGCGGCAGATCTAACAATTGTCCTTATAGCTTTAGCAATTTTACCTTGCTTGCCTATAATTTTTCCAATATCATTTTCGTCTGCCTTAATAAAAATCTTTAATACTTCTCCTTCTTCCTCAGTAGTTATAACTAATTTTTCAGGATTATCAACTAGAGATTTCACAATAAATTCAACTAATTCTTTCATATATACAGTCCTTATTTATTTTCAGAATATATGTTATTATTTTTAAATAATCTATTTACCGTATCAGTTGGTTTTGCACCATTTTTAATCCAAGCATTTACCTTTTCAGCATCAACTTTAATTTCTTTTGATTCTGTTAATGGATTGTAATATCCAATTTCCTCGATAAATTTACCATCTCTTGGTGCTCTTGAATCGGCAACAACTATTCTATAAAATGGTTTTTTCTTTGAACCCATTCTCTTTAATCTAATCTTAACTGCCATATTGTCCTCCTTAAAATTTATTTAAAAAAAGGTAAACCGAATTTGCCTTTTTTCTTAGCTCCTTTAGTCATGTCTTGCATTTTTTTCATCATTTTTTTACTATCTTTAAATTGCTTAAGCAATTTATTAAGATTTGTAATACTAGTTCCTGAACCTTTTACAATTCTTTGCTTTCTAGAATTATCAATAATATCCGGATTTTCTCTTTCTTTTTTTGTCATTGATAAAATCATTGCTTCAATTTTATCAAGCTCTTTTTCATCAATGTTAACATCTTTTAGCATTTTAGAATTCACCCCGGGCATCATAGAAAGTAAATCTTGTAACGGTCCCATATTTCTAACCTGTTGCATTTGACTTAAAAAATCATCCAATGTAAAACTTTGCTTTCTAATTTTTTCTTCAAGTTCTTTTGTCTGTTTCAAATCAAATTGCTTCTGAACTTTATCTATTACAGATAAAATATCTCCCATTCCTAAAATTCTAGATGCCATTCTATCAGGATAAAATTGCTCTAAATCATCAAGCTTTTCACCTACACCAATAAATTTAATGGGTTTTCCTGTGATAGCCTTAATAGATAAAGCAGCTCCCCCTCTCGCGTCTCCGTCTAATTTAGTCATTATCACTCCGGTAATGTCTAATTCATTATTAAAACTTTCAGCAACATTTACAGCATCTTGTCCTGTCATAGAATCTACTACTAATAAAATTTCTATTGGACTAACTGATGATTTAATAGATTTTAATTCTTCCATAAGTACATCATCTATGTGTAGTCTACCAGCAGTGTCTAAAATAACTATATCTTTTGAATTGGAATTTGCAAATTTAATTGATTCATTTGCTATTTTAGTAACATCTTTACAATCGTCAATAGTAAATACTGGAACATCAACTGATTTACCAACAACTTGCAATTGCTTTATTGCTGCTGGTCTATAAACATCACATGCTACTAGTAGAGGTCTTTTATTTTGTTTTATAAAGTATCTCGCAAGTTTTCCAGCATGCGTAGTTTTACCTGCACCTTGTAAACCACAAAGCATAATAACAGTCGGAGGATTAGAGTCAATTTGAATTTTCTCTTCTTTTTTCCCCATAAGAGCAGTAAGTTCTTCATTTACAATTTTGATAACTTGTTGTGCAGGAGTTAAACTCTCCATAACTTCTTTACCAATTGCTCTTTCTTTCACATTATTTATAAACTGTTTAACAACTTTGAAATTTACATCAGATTCTAAAAGTGCAAGTTTAACTTCTCTCATTGCAAGGTCTACATCTTTTTCAGATAATTTTCCCTTACCTCTTAATTTATTTAATGCTCCTTGAAGTTTTTCGGATAAATTCTCAAATATCATTCCTGTCACTTCCTATAAATCATTTTCTATAATTTCATTATTTTTCTTTTGAATAATATCAAGAATACTCTGTAAAGAAGAATCTTCTATTTTTGATTTTTCAATTAATAAATTAATTTCCATTAGACTACTATTTATTTTTTCAAATTTAGAAATTAATTTTAATTCATCTTCATAAAATCTTAATTTTTTTTCTGCTCTACTTAAAATATCTGATATACCTTGTTTAGAAATTCCATTTAATTCAGCGATTTCCTTGAGAGATAAATCTTCATTACAATGTTGATCAATAACATTATATTGCTTATCACTAAGAAGTTTACCATAATAATCAAACAGAACAGCTATCTCAACTATTTTTTCCATAATCACCTCTTAAATAGGTCAAGTTTTTTTCTTGACCTTTATATTATACCATTAAATATATATTTGTCAATACTTTTTTAAAAAAATTTTTTCAAAAAAAATTAACGTATTTTTCAACGTTAATTTAAAATAATTAATTAAATATTGCATTTACAAAATCCTCATCATTGTAATCTTGCAAATCATCTATTTGTTCTCCAATACCAATTTGCTTAACAGGAATTTCCATTTCAAGTTGAATTGTAAAGACAACACCACCTTTAGCAGTACCATCTAATTTTGTTAAAATTACACTATCAATATTTGCAGTATCTCTAAATTCTTTAGCTTGAACAATAGCATTTTGTCCAGTTGTTGCATCGAGAACAAGTGTAACTTCCTTATTTGCTTCAGGATATTCTCTATCTATCACCCTAGCAATCTTATTCAACTCATTCATTAAATTTTTTTTATTATGAAGCCTACCTGCAGTATCACAAATTAAAATATCAATATTTTTACTCTTTGCACTTTGAATTCCATCATATACAACAGATGCCGGATCAGCTCCTTCTTCATTTGAAATTATTGGAACACCGGATCTATTAGCCCATTCAGTCAGCTGTTCAGTTGCTGCTGCTCTAAAAGTATCTGCAGCAACTAGCATTACATTTTTCCCTTTTGACTTAAATTTATTTGCTAATTTTCCTATAGATGTAGTTTTTCCGACACCATTTACTCCGACAACCAATATAATTGTCGGTATACCATCAATAATATTGAAATCGTGATTTAATTCTTTTGAAGCTAACTTTGAGTTCATAAGCTCAATTAATTTGTCTTTGATTAAAGACGGTTCAGTAATTTTTTCCTTTTTAACAATTTCTTTTAAATCATCTATTAGTTCCATTGTAACATTTGCACCAATATCTGCAGAAACTAAAATATATTCCAATTCTTCAAATAATTCTTCATCTATTTTTGTTGACATAGATAGTAAGTTATCTATCTTACTTGACAAATTATTTCTCGTATTTACTAATCCCTTTTTTAATCTTTCAAAAAAACTCTGCTTTTTTTCAGTAATTTCTTCGGCTTCGTTTTCTTCTTTTTTCTTTCCCAAAAAATTAAACATATTATTTTTTCTCCTTATTAAATGTCATAGAAACTATTTTACTAACTCCCTTTTGTTCCATAGTTACACCATAAATCATATCGGCCATTTCCATCGTTGGTTTTCTATGAGTTATCATTATAAATTGTGTTTCTGTTAAATAATTCTTCAAATATTCAACATATCTTAATATATTAGAATCGTCTAATGCAGCATCAACTTCATCTAAAATACAGAAAGGTGATGGTTTTGTTTCAAAAATAGCAAATAGTAGCGCTACCGCTGTTAGTGATTTTTCTCCTCCTGACATTAAAGATAAAGTCTGCATTTTCTTTCCTACAGGTTTAGCAATAATATCTATTCCGCAATTTAAAATATCTTCACTGTCAAGTTCAAGTCTAGCTTCCCCACCATTAAACAAAATTTTGAAAATATTTGAAAAATTTTCATTAATACTTTTAAACTCGTTAAGAAAAGTTTTTTTCATTGTATTTTCTAATTTTAATATAATTTTATTTATGTCTTCTATAGAATTTTGTAAATCTATTTCTTGTTTTTTTTGAAATTCAAGCTCGTTTTTTACTTTTTCAAACTCTTCTATGGAATCATAACTAAAAGAACCCAATTCTCTTAAGTTTTCTTTTAACCTTTTCAATTCTTCTTTAGTAAAGTGCTCATTCTTATATAATTCCATTTTTCTTTCGCAATCTTCCAAAGTTAAAGAATATTCATCACAAAGTCTATTAATTAAATTTGAAAATTGTTCTTTTAAATTTGATATTCTAAGCTCATTTTTCTCGATTTCTTTTTCTAAAGTTAAAGATTTTTCACTTAACTCAGAATATCTTTTTGAAATTTCTTCATTATCTAATATCAGCTTTTTCCTCAAATCAGTATTTTTACTAATAGAATTATTTAATTTATCAGTCTTTAAATTTATTTCTATAATAAGCTGTTCTATCACTTCTATTTCAGATGAATTATTATTTAGTTGTAACTCGGATTCTATTAACTCTGATTCCTTTAGCTTAAGTTTACTCTCATTAGAATTCTTGTTTTCTAACAAAATATTTTTTGAATTATCTAAAATATTTATATCTCTCTCAATCGAATCTAAATTATTTATAACAATTATTTCATTTTTTTCCATTTCTAAAACAAGATTCTTCAATTTATTTATTTCTAAATTGTATTTATTAATTTCATCATCTATAAGAATACTTTTTTCCTTATAAAGAATTAACTCTTTTTCTTTATCAGAAGTAAAACCTTGATGATTTTCTTTGTAATTATTTATCTCGTCAATTTTTTCAGTAATTTTTCTTACATCAAATTCATTTAAATAGATAATCTTTTGTAAAGAATCAATTTTTAATTTTACATCTTCTTTTTCACTTTTCAGATTATCTAAATTTTCTTTATTTGACTGTAAATCAGTTTTTACTTCAGAAATTCTATTTATATTATTCTTTAAGTTAGTTTCTAAATTTTCAATGTCTGATAAAGCTTTTGCTAACTGCTGTTTCCTACCAATTATAGAAAATGAATTTTTACTAGATTTATATCCTCCGGAAATGGAACCCCAACTATTTATAACATCACCATCTAGCGTAACTATTCTAAATTTATTTTTAAACTTGTTAGATAATTTTATTGCGATATCCATATTTTCACATATTATAGTATTCGCTAAGAAATAATCGACTATATTTCTATAATCATTATCACATGTTATTACATCATTAGCAAAAGATAATATATCAGAATCTATAATACTACTGTATTCTTTTTTTAATAATATTTTTGAAATAGGAAAAAAATTAAGTCTTCCAATTTTATTAGCTTTAATTTTCTCAATTATTTTTTTAGCTTCTAAATCATTATGAACAACAATGCCCTGTAAATTTGAAGATAAAACAGTATCAATTGCTTTTTTATACTTCTCTTCAACAGAAATAAGTTCTCCCAAGGTCCCACAAATCATCGACTTTAACTCAGTTTCTCTATCGCAAAGTTTAAATAAATCTTGAACTGATTTACCATATCCTTCATAATTTCTAATATAATTTTTTAACATAATAATTTCTTTATTCTTATAATTTATCTCATTATTTATATTAGAAACCTGATTATTTAAAGAAATAAGTTCTTTTTCTAATTCTGATATAAGTTGTCTCTTTTCAAAAATAGTTAAATCAATATTTTGTACTTTTTGATTATTTGATTCTAAAAGCGAGTTATTCTCAGATAATTTTTTTTCTATATTTTCTTTTTCAATATTTAATTTAGTTACTTCTTCAGTATTTTCTTCAATTTTCTTTTTTATGCTATCAGTTATAATTTCATTAGCTCTTTTTTCAGTTTCTAAATCGCTAATTTTATTTTCAATTTCCTCTTTTTCTAGGAAGAATTTATCTAGAATTTGAACTTTAGAACTCAAAAGTTCTTTGCTTTTTGATAATTCATTCTTTACCTTATTTTTGTCATCAATATAGTTTTTTAAAATCGAATTTTTTTCAGAAATTTTTTTTTCCTGTTCTGATATTTCAAGATTAATTTTTTCTAAATTATCAATATATTCCTGTTTTAATTTTAAGAATTGTTCATTATTTAATCTTATAAACTTATTTCTTTCAATTAAAACATTTTTTTTATTAGTAATATCATTCTTTTTCTTATTTATTCTATCCAATTCAGCAGAGTCTTTTTCAATTACATTAGTTATATTATTGAGTTCCTCTTTTAATGGTGAAATTTTTAATTTTACATTTTCAAATTCTTTATTTATATCAAATAATTCTTCTTTATTGATTTCTAAATTTTCTGAATATTTATTAAAATTACTGTTTAAATTATTATAATCTTTATATGAAATAGAAAATTCAGCTTTTTCAATATCCTCTAATAGGGCAATACCCTTTTTAGCCTTAGTAGATTGTCCTTTTAAAAAGCCATATCTATTTTCATTTTGAATAATTATATCTCTTAATCTTGTTAAATTATCTTTAGCTTTGAATAACTTCTTTTGTGATTCGTTTTTCTGGTATTTAATTTTTGAAATACCTGAAGCCTCTTCAAAAATGGCTCTTCTATCCTCTGACTTTCCATTTATAATTTCTTCAATTCTACCTTGACCGATTATTGAATAACCTTCTCTTCCTACACCAGTATCTAAAAATAATTCTCTAACTTCTTTCAATCTTACATTGGATTTGTTTATAAAATAATCACTTTCACCAGTTCTATATAATTTTCTTGAAATAGTTACTTCTTTAAAATCAATAGGTATTACATTATCTGAATTATCAAAAGTTATACTAACAGTTGAATAATTTTTTTTAATTTTGTTATCTGTTCCGGAAAAAATAACATCTTCCATTTTGCTACCTCTTAAGGTCTTAGCGCTTTGCTCTCCTAAAACCCATCTAACAGCATCGGCAACATTACTTTTCCCACTTCCATTTGGTCCTATTATCGCTGTGATATTAGTCTCAAAATCTAATTTTATCTTATCAGCAAATGATTTAAAACCATTTATTTCAATGCTCTTAAGTCTCATCAATTCTCCTTAAAATATTTTTATTAAAATAATAATCTATAAAATCATTCATATAAACTATATTTTCATTAAATTTTAAAATATTTTTCTCTAAAGTAAGAGTTTTTATTTTTATATTAATATTATATTTTTCTTTAAAATATTTTAAATTTGATCTTTTATTTCCAACAATTTTTGAAACTTCTGAATTGTTACATTTAATAGTAATATCATCTTTAATATCAAAAAAACACATATAATACTCTATAAAATCTCTATAAACCGAACTTTCAACAAGTTCTCTAAATGCAGGATGATATGGTCCGGCAACTATATCTCCATCTTCAGAAATGTTATCACTACTCTGTAATCCTAATCTTATTATAGGTATATCGTAATATTTAAATATTATGTAAATATATTTACAGAAATAAATAGAATCTTCAAGACTCATTGGTATATATTTTTTAAAATAATAAAGTCTTTCCAATTCTGTATCTCTTATAATAAGCGTAGGATAAATTCTAACAAAATCCGGATTAATTTTACACAATTCAAAAGCAGTATTAATTACCATATCAAAAGTGTCTCCATAAAGTCCAACCATCATTTGTAATCCCAATTTAATATCATATTTTTTTATAAGTGTAGATGATTTATATATGCATTCTACATCATGTCCTCTGTTATTTAAATCTAAAGTACTTTTAGTGATAGACTGAACGCCTAATTCTATAGTTTTAACTTCATATTTTTTTAAAATATCTAAAATTTCATGATTTATGTAATCAGGTCTAGTTGATAATCTTATAGAGCTCACAAATCCTTTATCTATATATTCCTTAGCTATGTCAAGATAACTAATCATTAAATTCTTATCTAACCCAGTAAAACTACCTCCATAAAATGCAATTTCTATAGGAATAGTTTTATTCTTAAAATATGAAATATACTGCTCAATATTTCTTCGTATATCAACTTCATCAAGAACATCAACAAAATTTGTTATCTTTCTCTGATTGCAAAAGATACAATCATGAGGACATCCCATATGTGGTACAAAAATTGGAATTATATTACATTTATTCACTTATAGCTCCTGATTTTATAAGAGCATCTCTCGCCGCTTGTTGTTCAGCCTGTTTTTTATTTTTTCCGGTTCCATATCCCTTTACAACACCATCAATATTTACACACATATCAAATTCTTTATCATGATCAGGACCTCTTTCTGCAACAAGGGTATAACTAATTTTAGTTGTAGCATTTTTATGAAAATATTCTTGCAAATAACTTTTATAGTCTTTTATAAAAATATTTTTATCTATCTTATAAATAACAGTGTCAAAAAAGTATTTATTAGCTATTTCAGTAACAACATCCATTCCTCCATCAAGATATAAAGCTCCAAAAAGTGCCTCAAAAGTATCAGCTAAGATGCTATTTCTATTTCTACCTCCAAAACTGTCTTCTCCTTTGCCCAATAGAAGATATTTTCCCAAATTAAAAGTTCTTGCCGCATAAGAAAAAGATTCTTCACAAACAACTTTACTTCTGATTTTAGTTAGATATCCCTCATCAGAGTTTGGAAATTGTTCATATAATTCAACACTCACTATAAAACCTAAAATAACATCTCCTAAAAATTCAAGTCTTTCATTAGAAATTGTAGCATCTTTACATTCATTTAAATATGATCTATGAACAAATGCTAAATTTAACAATTTTAAATCTTTAAATTTATATCCTAGTACTTCCATTAACTCATTTAATAACTCTTTTCTTTCCTTAGTAATCATAAAATTACCTCTTAAATATTTTTTTCTATATATTCTACTAAATCTCTAACTGTTACAATCGAGCGTATAGTTTCTTCATCTAATTCAAGATTATATTCATCTTCAATATCCATAATAACACTTAAAACTTTTATAGAATCAGCTTGTAAATCTTCTCTAAATTTAGTATCTAAATTTATTTCTTTACCTTTAAAGGCATTTTGCAAAAACTCTTTTACTTTTTCAAAAACCATTATTTTTCTCCTCTCTCAATTTTTTCTTCAATTTTTAAATTTATATCTTTTTTTATATAATCAACCATTGAAACAATTCCTGAAACAACAGCTTTTTCATCACTACTTCCATGTCCTTTAAATACAACTTTTTTTAATCCTAACATAGGACAAGCACCATACTCTTTATAATCTAAGGTCTTTTTCAATTTCTTCATTGGTGATTTTATTAGAAGTCCTCCAATCTTTCCAAGTATTGAAGACATTAATGTTTTTTTTATATTATCCAAAATAAACTTAACTGAACCTTCAATAGTTTTAAGTACCACATTTCCATGAAAACCATCACATACTACAACATCTACATCTCCATTGAAAATATCTCTTGATTCAATATTTCCGACAAAATTCATATTCTCGTTTTCCAAAACAGAATATGTTTCTTTTAAGACTTTAGTTCCTTTACCATTTTCACTTCCTATATTTAATAGAGCAATCTTAGGATTTTCTTTATTTAAAGTTTCTTTTGCATAAATATTTCCCATTATTGCAAATTGTTTTAAAATATCAGTAGTACAATCAGTATTTGCACCAATATCCAATAAAATCATTTTATCCTTATTAGTTGGTAAAGTTATTGTTAATGCGGGTCTTTCAACATTTTCCATTCTTTTTACTATGAAAAGTCCGGAAACAAGTGCTGCACCGGTACTTCCAAAGGAAATCAACCCATCAGCCTCCCCTTTATCCAAACACTTCATTCCTAAAACTATTGAAGCATTTTTTTTTCTTCTTACTGCAAAAGTTGGTTCTTCCGTGTTTAAAATATATTCTTTGGTATCTATAATTTCTAATCTATTTTTTAAATCATCACTAATATTTACTTTCTCTATTGTTTCTCTTGGTCCGATAACTACAAAATATAAATCTTTGAGTAATTTACTTGTTTCTATTACTCCTTTAAAAATTGTTTCTACGCCTTTATCCGAACCCAATAAATCAACTATTATTTTCATAATTACCTCCAACATCAATACACTTTAGTATACCATATTTATGACTTTTATACAAATTTTTTTGTATTAAAAATTAAATATATTTTTCATATTTAGATAATAAAAAAACAGTAAATTTATTATAAAGTAAATTATAAATTACTGTCTTTTATGTGTCTATATATTTTTAAAATAATCTTTAACTGCTGAAACAAAAATTTCATTATCTTCAATATTTCTAACTGCTACTCTAATAAATTCTCTATTTTTTAAATTAATCTTTGAAGTTAAATCTTTTATAAATATATTGTAATTTTCGAGCATTTTTGAGCATAATTCTTTAGAATTTCCTTTTTTCAATTCAATAGTAAAATAATTTGCTTGAGAAGGTACAACTCTAAGTTCTTCAATTTTATTTAATTCATTTAAAAATATTTTTCTAGCGTTTTTGATTTCAACTAGTGCATTAGCATAAACTTTTTTATATTTATCATATATCTGAAGATAATATTCTCCAAATGAATTTATATTCCAAATTGACACATCTTTTTTGATCATAGAAATTAAATGTGAATTTGAAGTCGCAACAATACCAAGACGAATGCCTGGAACTCCATAAGATTTTGAAATACTCTTTACAACAATAAAATCGTCATATAAATTTAATAACTTATCATCTAGAAATGTTGAATTTTCTTCTTCAGCAAAGTCAACAAAACTCTCATCTAAAATAAATTTAATTTTTTTACCTCTAGCCCAGTCAATCAAAGTAAAAATATCTTTCTTACAAATATAATTACCGGTAGGATTATCAGGGTTTATTAAAACCAATGCTTCAATATCTTTGTCAGAATAAAATTCAATTATATCTTTAGCAGTATATGAAAAATTATCGTTTTTTGGAATAAATACTATTGATTTTTCACTATTATGTCTATTAGGATATTCTTCAAAAGTTGGTCTGATAAATCCAATATTTCCATCAATTTTTTCGATGACTGATTTTATAAGTTCAGCAGCTCCATTTCCAACAACAATATTTTCTTTTTTTATATCAAAAATTTTTGCTACAAGACTAGAATTTACATCAAGCCCTGACGGGTATTGCTCAAGCAGGACTTTAAAATTATATTTCAACTCATCTATCATTTTTTTAGGCGGGAAATATGGATTTACTAAATAACAAAAATCTAATAGTTTAGGATATCTCCAATATCCACCATATCTTATTTGATATTTTTCAAGTTTTTCATCTCCATTTGAAAAAATTGAAGAGGCAATATTAAGATCTTGTTCATCATCAATTTCATACCACTTGATATCATCTGAAATTACTTTTGCATAAATATAATTTTTACCTAAATCAATAATTGTCTTTAAAACAGCTTCATAATAATCATTTTTTCCATTTGCACTCATATATGCTTCTAAAAATGGAAAATAAATATTTTTAGAAAATTCTTTAGAAAATTTATAAATATTTATAGTTTTAAAATAATTATCAGCATCTTCAAAGTTAAAATCTTTTCCTGGAATAAAATCTAATATTTCCTCATTTTCATTTATTTTTAAACAAGTTCCATCCATCCAACGTTCATATTTTGCAACTAAAGCTAAGTTTTTACGATTATCTTCTAAAATTTCTGTAATCATCTCATCATCAAAAATTAAATCAGATTCAAGTAAAATACTATCTTCATTAATCATTTCATTCTTAGCAAGAAACATTGAATAAATATTATTAGTTTTATCATAAATTTCATTATTTATAAAAGTTAACTTGGTATTTATATTTAAAGATTTCATATAATTAATAAAAAATTCACTCTTATATCCTGTAACAACAACTATATTTGAAAGAGATTTTGTATCTAATATCCTTAACATTCTCTCCATTAGAGAAATACCATTTACCTCTACCATGGATTTTGTATTATTTTCAGTTAATTTTTTTAATCTACTACCAAGACCTGCGGCTAATATAACTGCTTGCATTTAAGCACCTCCTATTTATACTTTTTAAATACTAAAAATGATGGAAATTTTGGAATAAAAAATGTAGATTTTGGCGGTAGTACACAAACTTCATTAGCTAATTCCATAAATTCATCAGCATCTAACGGACAAAGTTCAATTAATACGTCATTTTTTCCAAGATTTTTTTTAACAAATAAAATCTCATTATCTCCAATATATTCAACATTTGAAAAGTTTAAAATTCTAAAAGCTGTCGAAATAATTTGAGTATTCATTCTATATACATCATTGTTCCAGAACAAATCATTTTCTGTATCTTTTAACTTTACAAGGAAAGAATCATCTTGATATGATATTCTAACAAAACCTTTCTTTAATTCTCCATCATCAAAAACTTCTAAAAAGCTATTCATAAATAATTTTGCTTTTTCAAAAGAAGTAGCATCAATATTTCTAATAACTCTATGTATAGGAGAAATTGTGACTTGAGAAAAACTTAAAAAACATGAAAAAACATTGTCTTTATCTTTTAACATAGAAGAAGTATACAATCTATGATGCCCATCAGCTACATACATTTGTTCAACACTTGAAAAATTTTCTATAATTTCTTTAGCTTCGTTTTCAAAATAAACATATAAATCAATATTATCAAAATGATATTCTTTTTTATATTTTTTCATTTCAATAATTTTTTTATAATCAATTTCTTCTTTGTGTACAATGAAAACAGGAGCTGTTTCAGCATTATATATATGATAATTTGCAATCATCCCTTGAATAACATCAGGTAAAACAAGTTCATGACATTTTATTTTTTCTGACGTATATTCTTCAATCGGCAAATCTGCAAGTACACCATAGGAGTTAAAATACTTAAAAATATAAATACACTCTTTATTATTTTCAATAGATTGAGAATTTAATTTATCTTTACTACTTTTAGAAAGAAATAATGTATTATCATCAAAACATATTTTTTCATCATTAATTTTGGCTAAATTAATAAAATCAGAATCATAAATATTCTTAGAAATATTTATAAAACTATTTTTTAATAAATCTATTTTCATAAAACCTCCAAAAACTAATTATTATATATCACTATAATAAAATAAATATCATTATTATAAGGAACAAAACTACGTCTATTATATCATAATAACAAATAAAAATCATCTTTATACAAATTTTAATATAAAAAGATGAGCATTTAAAATCTCATCTTTATTATATACATTATTCAATTATTAAATCATCCAATAATAATTCTTCCGAATCTTCAATTTCTTTATCAGTTAAATTTATTGTTTCAACTTCTTTGGGAACATCTTTCTTTTCATACTCAATCCCATAAGATTCATAAATTTTTTCTTTAATTTCTTCCAAAAACGCTGGATGTTCTTCTAGATAAATTTTCGCTTTTTCTTTTCCTTGTCCAAGTTTAATATCTCCACAGCTATACCATGCACCTGATTTTTTTATTATGTTTTTATCAGCAGCCATATCTACTATAATTCCAAGTTTTGATATTCCTTCACCAAAAATTATATCAAATTCACATGTCTTAAATGGAGGAGCCATTTTATTCTTAACAACTTTTACTTTAGTTTTTGCTCCATAAGGTTCTCCATCTCCTTGCTTTAATTGTTCTGCACGCCTTATATCAATTCTAACACTTGCATAAAATTTTAAAGCCCTACCTCCTGTTGTAGTTTCTGCAGGACCACCTCCGGCATAAGGATTAGTTGAAATATTTGATCTTAATTGATTAATAAATACAACCGTTGTATTTGACTTTGAAATTATACCTGCTAATTTTCTCAATGCTTGACTCATAAGTCTAGCATGCAATCCCATATGAGAATCTCCCATATTTCCTTCAATTTCTGCTCTTGGAACAAGTGCTGCAACAGAATCAACTATAACTAAATCAATTCCGGAACTTCTAACTAAAGCTTCAACAATGGCTAATGCTTGTTCACCAGTATCAGGTTGTGATATAAGTAAATTATCTACATCTACTCCTAATTTTCTAGCATATTCCGGGTCTAATGCATGCTCTGCATCAATAAAGGCAGCTACTCCTCCAGCTTTTTGAGATTCTGCTATTATATGCAATGTTAATGTAGTTTTACCAGAAGATTCTGGACCATAAATTTCCACAATTCTTCCTTTAGGTATTCCTCCAATTCCCAAAGCAATATCTAAATTCATTGCTCCTGTACTTATGGACTCTATATTTACTTTAGGAGCATCTCCCATTCTCATTATTATACCTTTTCCAAAATCTTTTTCAATTTTTTCAAGTGCAATTGATAAAGCTTTTTTTCTTTCATCTTTATCTTCTATTCTTTCGAACTTATCTGTTTTTTTTATAGCCATTTTATCCTCCTAAAATTATATATTTTTTAAATCTAAAACTTTTATATTTTTCCAAATATAATCTATTGCTGAAATAATTGTAAACACAACAGATATATACCACAATATAATATCAATATTTAATGGAATTTTAATTAATCTTGTAGAATTTAAAAGTATAAAACTTATTGCAAAAAGTTGAGTAATAGTTTTTATCTTACCATAAATACTGGCTGAAATAACTATTCCATTTGATGCAGCTATCAATCTAAATCCGGAAATTATAAACTCTCTTGCTAAAACAATGCAAACCATCCATGCCTCAACTTTTCCAAATTGTACAAGCATAACAAGTGCAGAACAAGCCAATATTTTATCTGCTAGAGGGTCCATAAATTTCCCAAAAGTAGTAACTAAATTTCTACTTCTAGCCAAATATCCATCTAACATATCAGTCAAAGATGCAATTACAAAAATTAAAAACCCTAAAATATTATTTATTCCTAAAAATAGCAAACTCATAATAAAAATAGGTACTAAAAATACTCTAAACAAAGTTAATTTATTTGCTATATTCATTACTTTCCCCTTTCAATCTATCTAAATAATCAAAACCCACTAAAATTTTTCTAGGTTTACTTCCATCTTGTTTACTTACAATCATTCTATTTTCCATTTCATCAATTATTCTTCCAGCTCTAGCATAGCCAATCTTCATCTTACGTTGTAATAATGAAATTGAAGCAGAATTTTCCTCTAAAACTATTCTAACTGCATCATAAAATAACTCATCGACATCATCATCTTCATTATCCATATTAGAAACTTCAGATTCAATATTTTTTATAATTTCTTCATCATAAAAAACTTCTTGAGTTTGTTCTTTAATATTATTGACAACTGCTTCAACTTCACTATCAGAAACAAAACAGCCTTGAATTCTAATAGGCTTTGAAACACCTGAAGGATTAAACAACATATCTCCTTTTCCCAATAATGTTTCAGCGCCGGATGAGTCAAGAATAGTTCTTGAATCAATTTGTGAAGAAACTTGGAACGAAATTCTTGATGGAATATTCGCCTTTATTGTTCCTGTTATTACATCAACCGAAGGTCTTTGAGTAGCAACTATCAAATGAATTCCACAAGCTCTAGCCATTTGTGCAAGTCTACAAATATAAGATTCTACTTCATTTGCACTTACCATCATTAAATCTGATAGTTCATCTATTACTATAACCAAATAAGGTAATTTTTCTAATTCATCAGTTTTTTGTTTTTCGTTATATCCTTTAATATCTCTAACTTGATTATCAGAAAATAAAGTATAACGTCTCTCCATCTCTCTAACAGCCCAGTTTAAAGCTGCACTTGCTTTTTTCGAATCAGTAACAACCGGAATTGCAAGATGTGGAATTTTATTGTAAATCTTAAGTTCAACCACTTTTGGATCTATCAAAATCATTTTTACATCCTCAGGAGAAGATTTAAATAAAATGCTCATAATTAAAGTATTTATACAAACAGATTTTCCGGATCCTGTCGCTCCTGCAATTAACATATGTGGCATTTTATCTATTGAAGAAACTATAATTTCTCCTGAAATTGTCTTTCCGAGTGCCATTGGCATCTTAGATGTACAATTTTGATACTCTTTTGAAGATAATATCTCTTTTAAAGATACATTTTCTTTTAAGGTATTTGCAACTTCTATACCAATTACTGATTTTCCCGGAATTGGAGCTTCGATTCTTATATCTGAAGATGCTAAAGCTAAAGATAAATCATCCGCTAAATTTACAATTTTATTTACTTTAACACCCATATCAGGTTGTAATTCAAAACAAGTTACTGTGGGGCCTTTATTTATTCTAACAACTTTTGCTCCTACTCCAAAACTTTTTAAAGTTGCTTCAATTTTTTTAGCTCTTTGTTTTAAAGTTTGTTCTGATTCAGTTTCTTTTACTCTACTTCCCTTTAATAAACTTAAAGGTGGTATCTTATATTCTATTTTTTTATCCTCAGAACTATTTATTTTTATATCCAAATCATCTGATTTTTTTTCAGAAAATTTTTCTTTTCTCTCAATATTTTTTAAATTTTCATCTGGAAACAGATTGAAACTATTTAACAGCTCTTCTTTTTTTATTTCTTCAGTTTCAATTTCTTCGTCCTTGCTAAAATTATCACTATGGTCTAAAAATACTATTTCTCTTTCTTCTGAGTTGTCTTCATTTCCAGTAATTTCTAAATTTTCATTGGCATTTTCTTCTTTTGATTGCTCTTTAAGTTTTTTTTCTTCTTTATATTTTGAATATTTATCATTTATATTTCCAAAAGCTTTTAAAATATAACTTTTCATAATTTTTAAAAAATCTACAAATGTTATATCTAAAAAAGATAGTATTAAAAATAATCCTATTATAAAAGTAAAAATATAAAGACCTATCATTCCAATCATAATATTATAAAAATATCCAAAAACAGCTCCGATATATCCACTTCCTTTTGGAATTGAGTTTTTAGCGACAGCTAATTTTATTGAAAAATTATTAGAAGAATTATTTGCCAAGTCAACCATAGCCATATAATTAAAAAATAATAACAAAGTCATAATACTGCGGTTTTTATTTTTCTTATTTAATTTCCCAAAAAGCACAATTATATAAATAACTTCCATAATAAGTAAAAATATAAAATACGTACTACCGAATAAACTTTGAAAAATATTTCTAACAAAATTCCCTAAAAATCCTGTATTACCAAAAAAAGAAAATAAAATGAAAAAAGAATTTAATAAAAACAGTCCCAAAATAACATTTTTAAAAAGTTTATTTTCTCTATTAAAATTTGCTTTCTTTGTCTTCGGTTTAGTTTTTCTCTTGTTTTTCATATTTTCCCCTATCAATAACCTGTATGTCCAAATCCACCTTTATCTCTAGTTGTATCAGATAGTTCTTCTACAAGTTTAAAATCAGCTCTTCCATATTTTGTAATTATCATTTGTGCAATTCTATCATTATTTTTTATGACATATTCTTTATCAGAAATATTAACAATAAGAACCTTTATTTCACCTCTATAATCACTATCTATAGTACCAACACCATTTGCCATAGTTATACCATGCTTTAAACTCATTCCACTTCTAGCTCTTATTTGACCTTCATAACCCAAAGGTATCTCTATAAATAATCCTGTTGGAACAGCAAATCTTTCCATAGGTTTAATAACTAAATCTTCATCTAAATTAGCTCTTAAATCAAATCCGGAAGCTCCTTCCGTAGCATAAGTTGGATTCTCATTTTTGCTTCTATTTATAATTTTAACTTCCATTAAATTATCCTCCAAAATTATAATTTGAACATTTATAGTATATCAAATTTATAAATTTTAAGCAAACTACTTAATGTCATTTTTTTGAATTTTTTCCAGGTAAAAATCATCACTAATTTTCACAAATCTTGCGGTTAGATCTAACACCTCAGGTAAAAATTTATATTTACTTTTTAATTTGTTTTTTGAAAACAAAATACCTTCAAAATTAAAATCAAATTTTTCTTTATTAGACTTATTTACAAAAACTCCTTGAATTTTTGGTGATTTATCAGTAACTATAATTTCACTTGAATCATCAATCTTTATATTACTATAAATTTCCACCTCTGTATTTAAATCAAAATACAGTTTATTCCTAACATCAATGTTTATAATATTATATTTATGGTCTTTAATATATTCCGAACTTTCTAATAGAAAATTTTTAATAAAATCTTCTCTTGAACAATTCTTTAAATTATCTATATCACACAAATTTATATCCATGCTTTCCAATTCAAATCCTTTATAAGATAGATAATCCTTTAATAATTTTAAATATTGCTCATTATACATAAAATATATTTTTTCTTTATAATCATAAATTCTTAAATCTTCAGAATATGTATTTTGAATTTCATTACTAAAAATTCTTTCATATAAATTAGAGAAGTCATTGTTCAAGTTAAAATAAAAATCATCACTTAACATTTTAAGTTTACCATCAACAAAACCTTTAACTTGTAAATCAAATAAATAATTTTCAATTCTATTCTTATCAACAATTTTATATTCAGTTAGTTCATTATTATTTCTTACTTCAAAGAAAATCTCATACTGACGAACAAAGTAAGATAAAGCTCCATTTTTTCTGTCATAAAAGTTTAGTTTTTTCTTTACCTTTTTGCTATTTAATCTTAAGTCATAATTTTCAAAATTTTGAGAAAAATCGTTAATATTATTGACTTTTAATAAATCATTAATATTAACCTTTAAATTAAAATTTTCTCTTTTATTTAATTTACTATTTACAAAATCTAAAGTAGCTTTTGTACTTAAAATTTCTTCCAAACTTATTTCTTTCAGCTTTTTAGAAATGGCCTTTTCTTTTGAATTTTTATGATTATGTGTATTGAGTGTTCTATGATAAATTGAAAAAAATGCAACTACAACTAGAGAAAATATCAATAAAACAATTGGCATAATATAAGATTTTCGTTTCATATCAATTTTCTCCAGTCAAATATTCAAATTTTTTATTTTTTAAAAAAACATATTTACTATATTCTCTCCCGTTAAAAGAAATTTTTAAAACCAAGTAATCTTCAATATTCTCCACATCAAAATAATCTATATCTTTTATCAACAAATTATTTCCATAATATGTTGAATTTAAAATATCTTTAGATATTCTGCGTATTTCATACTTATCTCCATATTTTACTTTTTTATATGCTATTTCATTTACCTTAGATATTGTATGATTTGAACTTTCACTTAAAAAAGAATTATATCTATATCTTTTTATCTCAATTCCATCTGTATTAACTTTAGTTTCTACAGAATCTGCAATTTCATTTTCCATATAACTCATTGCATAATTTATCTGCTCCAATTTTGAGTAATTTTTCCTTTGGTTTAAATTTACAAAATATGTCCCATAAAAAATATGCACACAACAAATTATGATAACACTCGAAACTGCAATTGTAATCAAAAGTTCTAACAACGTAAATGATTTTAATTTATTTGGATACATAAAATTCATATAATTTCTCCATATTATCTTTTAAAAAAATCTTTATATTGTACAATTCGCCTAAATCGGAAACCTTAATTTCATATTTACTCATATCCACTTCTTTTAAAATTGGTTTATTAGTTTTAATATTATTTCTTATAAGTTCTATTGTATTTTCAATATCTGATAATTTGCTATTATTTTTTATATTCATATTCTGAATTTGTAAAAAATTATTAATTCCTGATATTATATAAATACTTATAACTGATAGAATAAAAATCGCAAAAATACATTCTATCAATGTAAATGCCTTATTTTTTAAAAAGTTATTTTTCATTTTTAATCACATTAACAAAACCTGTTACCGGTCTTATTCTAATTTCATAATTTTCTTTTTCATATGAAAACTTAAAAGTTTTTCCCTCACTTGGAATTCCATTTGTATTAAATTCCAATTTAATACTATTCAATATTTTCAAATTTTTACAATGAATTTTTTTCAATACAGATTCTTCTGATGAAATATTAAAAGTTCCATTTGCAGAATCGGATTTTAAAACAACAATTTTTCTATTTTCTATAGAAAAGACTTTTGCATTTTCAATACTTTCTGCTATTAAATTTAACTCTTCATGCGCAATTGTTTTTTTATTATTTACAAAATTAACTCTAATAACTATAACCATAACAGAAATTATAGCTAAACAGACAATCAATTCTATGAAAGTAAATGATTTTCTCTTAATCATCTTTTTCTACCGTAGGTGTCACTACAACATCACCATTTTTTATTTCAACTTTATAAACCGTTCCTTTTATAGATTTTGGCAATTTAGGGATTTCCTTTATGTATTTTTTACTTACCAATTCCTCAGTTATATCTTTATCAGATTCAACTTTTTCTTCTGATAAATATCTAAGTCCTGCCACTTCTAAAACCTTAACATTTGCAGAATGAGCAGTTTTATCAGCTTTAACTCTTGAATTGTTATATCTAGGAACTGCTATCAAAATCAAAATTGCAAGTATCGCTATGACAACTAAAAGTTCAATAAGTGTAAATGCTTTTTTCTTCAATTTTTTCATTTTAAATCCTCCTAAAAATAAATAAATAATTAATTAATTATTAAATAACTTTTACAATAATAATCTAATCAAAAAATTATTTGCATCACATTTATACAACCTCACAACCTCAAAAATTGGTAAAAAAATTGCAGGAAAATTCCTGCAATTAATTTTAATTTGACCAATTTCCGTTAGTAAATACAGGAACTTCTTCTCCAGATTCAGTTATTCCAACTATATTTAACGTTTCATCTCCAACCATAAAATCAACGTGAACTAAACTATCATTAGCTCCTCTTTCTTTAAGTTCTTCTTCTGTCATCTTTTCTCCATCCTTCAAACAAGTCGGATAAGCTCTACCTAAAGCTAAATGGCAAGATGCATTTTCATCATAAAGAGTTTCAAAGAACATTGTATTTGTATTTGAAATTGGAGAATCAAAAGGTACTAAGGCAACTTCTCCTAAAGACAAAGCACCTTCATCAGTTTCTAATAGAGATTTTAAAACTTCATAACCTTTTTTTGCCTCATAACTAACAACTTTTCCATTTTTAAATTCTAACTTAAATTCATCAATTATATTTCCATTATAATTTAAAGCTTTTGTACTATAAACAACACCATTTATTCCATCTTTATGTGGAAGAGTAAATACTTCTTCTGTAGGCATATTTGCAGTAAAACTAATTCCTTTAGAATTAAATCCACTACCCGCAGCATTCCAAATATGATTTTTTGGTAATTCAATAGTTAAATTAGTACCTTTTTTACTGGAATATTTTAAATATTTAAATTGCTTTTCATTCAAATATTTTGCTCTTCTACTCAATTCATTAATATGTTCTTTCCAACCCTTGATAGAATCTCCTTCTCCTATTCTAGTTGTATAAAATATTAGTTCCCAAAGTTTTTCTACAGCCTCTTTTTCAGTAAGTTCAGGAAAAACAACTTTTGCCCAAGCTGGAGTAGGTGCTCCTACAACACACCAAGAATTTTTATCTGACATAAGAGATGTTGAAAAATATTTCATAGCTTTAGAATTTGCAATACTACTTGCTTTAATTTTTTCAATATCCAATCCGTCTAAATTATTTGGATCGTTTCCAACAACAGAAATAAACACTGCATTACTATCAATATAATCAGTATATTGATCTACAGTCCATTTTTTAACTTCTGATAAAGTTTCGATGCTTGCATATTCAAACTTACGTCTTGTTACAATGTCATCTCTCCAAATAACATCAACATCTCCTGCACCGGCTTTATATGCCTCTTCTGTTAAAGAGCGAACGAAATCTTTTGCTTCAATATTCGCCCTTATGATTACCATTTGACCTTTTTGAACATTGGCTCCTATCTTAATGATAGTTTCAGAATATTTCTTTAATTTTTCTTTAAATTCCATAACACACTCCTTAATATATTTTATAGATTTATTATACACCTTTTTAATAAAAATGCAAACCTTAACAAAACAATAAAATTTTTAATTAAAAAGAAATTTACATACCTCAAAAACTGTAATACCATTCACTATTAAGTTACATATTAAATGTGCAGTCATTGAAACATAAATATTTTTCGTTTTTATATATGAAATACTAAATGGCAAAGCCCATATCATACATAGGAATATTCCCCACAATGTTAAAGAATGTTCCAAAGCATATAAAAACATTGATAACAAAGTAGTAAATACCAATATCTTATTATTCTTAAAAGAAATTAAATTTTTTCTGAAAAATGTTTCCTCAACAATCGGCGGAAAAATTATTGTTGATAAAATTAATAAAACTAATTTTATCCAATTATCAGCTCTCAATAAAATTATTCCCTTATTAAAATTAGGAAATATATTTTCTAAAGTAATAGTAAAGTAAAATGCAACAGAAAGAAATACTACTGTTAAAATTACTTGTACAAAAAATTTTTTTCCACTTTTTATAGCATTATACCATTCTTTTATAGAAAAATCTTTTCTCATATAGAAATAGATACCTAATAATAAATAAAAACAAAAATTTGTATAAATATAAAATTGTTTCTCTACAATAAAACACGATAATACAAATAAAATTTCTATAAAAATAGGAAAAATATTTGACTTTATATATTTACTTTTCATTATTACATCTTCCTTAAATTTTTTAACTACTAATTTTCTTTCTTCTAATTAATTAACTAATGATAGTATATCACAAAATTAAATTTAGCAAAATAATTTATAAGTTTAATCTGCAATTATATAAAAAAATAACGGAAAATTTCTTTTCCATTATTTCAATCGTAATCTAAAACATAAAATATTTACTTAATAACAGTTAATACTTTTGTTTCATAAAAAACATAACTATTTTCAGTCACAATATTATTATTTTTTAATACTTTGTTTTCTAGAAAACGAATTATGTTTATAGAAAAATTTTTTTAATATCTCAGCTGTTAATGCGTATAGTAATGAAACGCCAAGTAAAGATATCAATACCTTAATAGGTAGAGCTATTAATCCTAAATATGAACTTATTGGGCTATATACAATCACAAACAAAACCACAGCTACTCCACTTATAGCAATCAACAATTTATTGCTTGGCTTACTGGCAAAAACCGGTCTTGCTGTTCTAACAATAAGCATTACTACCATAGCAGAAATAATAGACTCTAATAACCATCCAGTATGAAATAATCTTTCATCGGCCTTAAAAGTAAAGAGTAATAGTGCAAAAGTTATATAGTCAAACACTGAAGAAATAATTCCAAAAAGAATCATAAACTTCTTTATAAACTTTGTATCCCATTTAACAGGACTCTTTAACCAATCTTCATCAACAGAATCTGAAGCAATTTGTAGTGAAGGAAAATCTGTTAGTAGATTTGTCAAAAGAATTTGCTTAGGCAATAAAGGTAAAAAACTCAAAAACAAACTTGCTCCTGCCATTGAAAACATATTACCAAAATTTGCACTTGTGGCTACAAATATATATTTTAAAGTATTAATAAATGTCCTTCTACCTTCACTTATGCCTGATACCAACACCTTTAAACTATTTTGTAATAGTACTATAGAAGCTGCATCTTTAGCTGTATCAGCAGCGGTATTTACAGATACTCCAACGTCTGCTTGCTTTATGGCAGGAGAATCATTAATACCATCTCCCATATATCCTACTATTTCCCCTGCCTGTTTATATGCCATAATTATTTTTTCTTTTTGATTAGGACTTATTTCAGCAAAAATATCTATATCTAAAACTTTCTTGTTAAGCTGACTTATAGAATATGAATCCAGTTCTTCTCCTAATAAAATCTTTTCAGGATCAAGTCCAATTTGACTACCTATATTTTTAGCTATAAGACTGTTATCTCCTGTAATCATTTTTAGAGAAACTCCCAATCTATTCATTTCGGCAATAACATCTTTTATATCGTCTTTTAATGGATCCACAAATAGTAATAGACCTACAAATACCATATCTTCAGCTCTTTGATTTTTAGTTTCTATATCATCTTCTATAAATTTATAGGCAAGTCCTAAAATTCTATAACCTTGACTTGAATACTTATCAAATAAATCTAGTATATGTCTCCTAACTTCTTCAATATCTCCACCAGTCTTATCTGATTTTTCATAAGTTTTGCATATATTCAGTACGCCTGTTAATGCCCCTTTTGTAACCATTATATTTCTACCATCAAAATCTAGGTCAGTTTTTACAACGACACTTAAAAGCTTACTTTCAAAAGAGTAAGGTATTTCAAATATTTTTTCATATTTAGAAAAATCATTTTTATTTACTTCTAAAATAGCTTGGTCAATAGGATTCGTATATCCTTCTTGAAAATATGAGTTTATAGATGCTAGTTTGCTTACATTATCTGATTTTTCACTATTACAATCTAAAGCAGAATCAAGCTTTACCTTTCCTTGAGTGATAGTTCCTGTTTTATCAGAACACATTATAGTCATTGAACCGAAGTTTTCAATAGCATTTAATTTCTTTACTATAACGCCTTGTTCCGACATTCTCTTAGCACCTTGTGATAAATTTACACTTATAATAGCCGGTAGCATTTGAGGAGTTAACCCTACTGAGAGAGCTAATGCAAACATAAAAGATTCTAAAAAAGATTTATTCAGAATTATATTAAATAAGAATATAATACCAATTAATAAAGTTGTAACATGAAGTATCAAGTTACCAAAATCTCTTATGCCTTTTTCAAAGTCTGTATCAGAATCTTTTTTATCCAAAGATAAAGTAATTTTTCCAAACTCTGAATCTTTAGCTAGATTTACTATTACTGCCATACCTGATCCACTTATGACATGAGTCCCCATCCAAAGTGAATTTTTTCTATCAGAAAGTCCCGTATTGGCAGATAACTTTTGTATAGTTTTTTCAACAGGAAAAGTTTCACCGGTTAAACTTGATTCATCCATTGAAAGCGAATTTTCTTCTATAAGCAGGCAATCAGCCGGTATCATATCTCCGGTTTTTACATTTATTATATCCCCTATTGCCAACATCGCATTGTCTATTTCTTCAAATTTTCCATCTCTCAAAACAGAAGATTTTACGCTTACAGAAGAAAGAAGTTTTTTTACTGCATTATTAGCTTTGCTTTCATGACTATAACTTAAAAATGCAGAAATCATAATAATGATTAGAATGATAATACCATCAGAATAATCTTTTAAAAACATAGATAATATTGCTGCAAAAATTAATATCATAATTATAGGACTTTTGAATTGATTTATGAATATGCCTAAATTTGAAGATGATTTCTTTTCTTCAAAAATGTTTTGTCCATATTTATCAATTCTTTCTTCAGCTTCTTTACTTGATAATCCGGCTTTATTAGTTTTTAATCGTTTTAATATATCATCTAAATCATAAGACCAGAATTCTTTCATAATATCCTCCTTGTTATATTTAAAACATATTGCTAAAAAGAGTGATACAGTAGACTTTTGAAGTAACTCTTATCATCTTTTAAAATTAAAGAATTACCATATAATGTTAAAATTAAGCTAATAAATAACATTAAAAAATATGTAAAAAATTAAATTATAATTTTAACAAAATCAATAAAGCATCATACTGCTCATTCTCCTAAAATGTGTGAATAATTTTGTGTATGGATTCTCTTAATCTATATAAAATACACTACTTATAAATATTTTTTAGAATAGATATTTCAAACAATTCATTCTAATTTATATACTATCATAGCTATCCTTAAATTTCAACTTATTTTACTAAAATTTTTAAAATATTAAGACTATTTTTGTTGTAGATGTATCACTAAAAAATTTGAGAATTTATATCATAGACATGCAAAAAAATGGTTTGTCTATCTTTAGTCTTAATGGTAATTCTCTTACTTTTTTAGGTTTAGTAATTAAGATTAGAAAGTAAAAATTAAAAAAATGAAATAAAAAAATTAGGGAGTACTTTTAAAGTTTACTCCCTAACCTTAGTTAATAAACTAGTATTTTATTTAACATCTGTTAATGCAGCTCCATTAACATATAAAGTATATCCATTACTTATTACATTTTCAGAATTTCTATTAAATTCTGTAACATAACTATCTCCAGTTAATGTCCATGTACTAGAACTATCAAGTGTTACAGACACTTTTCCTACATCTGTTAATACAGAACTACCTTCTGCATTTGTTATTTTTCCATCTATATAGCCATCAAAAATAGAATTATCAAATATTTCTAGTGTAAGACTTGAATCGCTACCAACCTTAATTGCTCCTGTAAGTTTTTGTGAAGATGCTTTTAGTGTTGCAATATTACTTCCACTTTAAATCAAAAGAATAGACTAATATTCTTGATTTGTTTTACTTCAATCCTTTTTTCTTTACACTTAGTACAAAAATAATATCATCATATTAATCTTTTGCAGTTGAACTGTCAAAGTTAAAATCATTACTGCAAAAAACTACTTCCAATCTTCTTTTCCAAATGTACGATGTATATAAAACCATTCAAAATACAGGCTTTTAGTTCTTTATATCTCGTCAAATTCATTTAATTATAGGACTTTTTTAAACTTTTAGTCCAGAATCAGATATATCCATAATTAAGCTAAAAATTATTCTTTTGGCAAAAATCTCTAACCACTTCGATCCAATTTTCATACCAATACCATTGTTTAGAAACTCTTACTCCATAATTGTATTTTTTATTTTTAGCATCTTTTGCCTTCCATAATTGAGTATGGTAATGCATACTAAATGTAGAATAACCTTCATCCTTCATCATTTTTATGATATCACCAGGCAAAAATTTTGCTTTTTCAACAGCCTTAACTAACACACGTTCTACATCTTTTGCTTTATCACTATCTGGAGAAATAAATTCTATTGCCCTATCTGCTTGATTGGCTCGATTTACTTGTATTGGAATGTATACAATCCTGTAAGAATAGTATAATGATTTTAATTCTTCATCATCCAACTCAGATTCAAATGTTGCAATAAAATTCCTTACATTAGCCGGTATTTCATTTGTTGATTCTTTTCTTAATAACTGCTCCTGTTCAGGTGATATTGGAGAAAATTGAATCGCTAAGCTCAAATTATCTTTTATACTATGCTTATCCCCAAACATTTTGATTATCTCTCTATTATAGTTTAATGCACATGCTTGTAATTTAGCTCCAATATATTCATCAATACTATCTGTTTTCTGATGTTCGATTTCATGTCTTATCCCAATTAAAAACCTGAGATTATTTGCTGTACCTTTATCTAATGGAGAAGCTTGTTCATTAATGCACCTTTCTAACTCCCAGTGTTTATATGCACCATTTTTAGTCCTGTCATATCTTTTCCGTTTGCCTTTCATATGAAAATATCTATAGTCTATACTTTTCTTGCTATAATAAGCATGCATAAGATATGTCCAAGAAATAATGGCAGTGATAATAAACATCTCAGACTTAAATTTAATCAAAGGGTTGTTATAAATTTGTACAGCAGATACCATTGCCTCTTTTGATTTATCAAGCAATTCATTAGTTATTGATCTACCCATTTTAAACCCTCCAACTTCATTACAAGCCTAAAACTTCTCTGTTCATTATTTCAATTGCTTTTTGTTCTTGCTTATAGGCTTGATATCTTAACTCATTTGCCTCTAAAACTAAACAATCTATCTTTTTAACTATTTCTCTATCTTTTATTATTGGTATTTGAACATCTCCCAAAGAGCTATCATCTATCATATTAACAACAGAACCATAGCTTTGCCTTTTTATTAGTATTTGCCCATAATCAGAATTTAAAAAACAGTAAATATATCCTGGATAAATTTTAGGGACTATTTTTAAAACATTTTGGCTCACTGCCATATTTTCCATGTGCTTAGGCACTATGACAACTTTTCCTATTGTTCCTCTATCTGTTACCAATATCCAATTTTCTTTTACTCTCAATTCTTTTTCATATCTTTTTTTATGAGTTATTTTCGAAAGATATTTATCTGTTTCCGGCGACAATTGTGTAATCTCTTTCCCACCAAGAAATGGATAACCATGTCCCTTTTGAACATAGTTTCTCTTAAAAACACCTGCTAGTACTATGTTTTCTGTAATCTCTTTATTCTCTAATTTTACTAAATCAGCCTTCTCCCTAAGGTGATTTTCTAATACTTTTATTATAGGCAAATGATAGTTGCTTTCAAGTCTACCATTTAAATCACTTAGTTTAATTGAAAAAGAGTTAATTTCTTTACTGTATGAAAAAGCTTCTTTCTTTAAGTCGTCAATAGGTGGAAGTTCTAATTCTTCTATCATTATTTTGGTAGCTTCATCTATAAGACGATTTGATTCATCTCTATTATCATACGAATTCATTATTAAATCATGTATCTTCTTCTTTATTATAAAGGGTGCATCGGGAATTAACATCTCTTTAAGATGCTCAGGTTCAATATGTGTAATAACTGAACCATAACTATTTGTTTTTAAAATATTATTCCCATACTCAGATTTTAAATAAGTATAAACATATCCTAAATCTTCTTCATTTCTAAAAGATGTTCGTATTACGTCATCTGAAAAAACTTTGTTTTTCAAAGTTTTAGATACAATAGTTACATTGCCGATAGTACCAGATCTTGTTAATAATAAAGTACCTAATTCCAGTCTTAATTTTTCAATAGAAGCTTTTGTTAATTTTGAAATCCATTTATTTGGTTCAGGATATATATCAGTCATTTGAGACGGGAGGTAAAATTCTATTCCTTCACCTTTTTCACAATAAATTCTTTTGAACCTTCCCGGATAAAAGCTATCTTCTATTAAGCCCTCATCACCATCCAATTGTACTAAAGGATACTTTCCGTTATTCAAAACATCTCTAATATGTTTAGATTCTACATCAAATACTTGAGCATCAAATCTTTTTCCTTTATTAATAACTTCAATTAAAGATACACTAGACCAACTTATATCATCTTTAGGGAGATCAATTATTCCTATAAATTCTTTTTCTAATTTTTTTGTCGCTGAATTTACCATGATATTCCCTCATTTATTTTCCATTTTCTAAAAATATTTGGAACAAGTACTGTTTGATCATCAACAACTTTTTCTCTACTTTCCATTTGAGCGGTTTTAGATCCTGACGATGTTTCATCAAGTTTATATATGTTTTGTTTTTCCGGAACCATAATCTCATTTCCGTCATTATCTCTCTTGAAAAGTGTATTGCCTCTCTTATCATGTCCAATTTTATCAACTATAGCCATATAAATATTATAATCTGCCATTTGCCCAGTTGATTCCTCTTTTGAAATTTCTTCCTCAGTTTTCTTTTGTAAAATCAACACGGAAGTTTGAGTACCATTCCTTGGTTGAAATGTATCTTCATGCAAGTCAATACTTGCAATGATTTTAGTATTTTTGATTAACCATTCTCTTATATAACCTGTTCCCGGTGAACCAAGTAAAGCATCAGGGAGTACAATTCCCATTCTTCCACCTGGTTTTAAAAATTGATAGCAACGTTCTATAAATAAAATTTCTGGCGATACTGAAGATTGATATCTATCAGTAATAGTCCATTTACCAGTTTTCTTATCTTGCTTCCAAATTTTCGCCAAATCAAATTGGCTTAATATGGCATGATCTTTAATTGGAATCTTACTTCCGAACGGTGGATTTGTAACAATAACATCAAAGTATCCTATACTATCTTTATTGATGAGTGTTTTCTTATCTATCTGCAACGCTGCTGACAATCTTATTTTAAAATCATCTGTCCATTCATGCGGTTGAAGTAAAGAATTATTCTGCAAAATATTACCACTGCCATCATTATTCATTACCATATTCATTTTTGTAGCTTTAACTAAATCAGGATTTATATCAAATCCAAAATAATTGTTCATAGCCATATCTGAGATTTTGTCTTGAAAGGCTTTCTTTTCAAAATCGTTCCATTCAGATTTTAACTTGCCAGTTTCTTTTTCAAATTCTATCTTCAGTTGCTTCATTGCATAGGTCATTGCAGTTACCAAAAACCCGCCTGTCCCACAAGAAGAATCCAATACCTTTTCGTCGATAGTTGGATTTATCATTTCTACTACCATCGCCATAACATTTCTTGGTGTAAAAAACTCTCCCCTATCGCCACGCAAATTTGCACCAACAATTTCCTCGTAAGCTTTTCCTTTAATGTCAATTCTTGTATTAAGTAAGCTGTATTTTTGAATTTCACTAACAATATATGATAATGTTCTGGGGTTAAGTTTTATAGTGTCATTAGGATCAAAAATTTTTGCATTCTTTTTTTCTTTTTTTACGCGGTCAAATATTTTTTCAATTCTATTTTTAACCGTTAATTGTCCATCTGAATTAGATCGCTCTTCACTCGTTGCGTAAAATTCAAGAGCCTTGGGGATATTTCTTTCATCTTCAATTTTGCAAAAAATAACTTTAAGCAACTCAAAAAATGCTGGCTGTTTCTGCATTCCTTCATTTACATAAATGTGATTGTGGCAAGTCTTAAATGTAAATAAAAGATTGTCATCTGATGCATTCTTAAGTGAAGCTCTCTTCGGACGATTGATATCATCAATATTGCCATCTGCAGATGGTATATCATTGTAATCCATAAACTGAATTACACCTTTATCATCAGTAAATTTTTTAAAGACAAACTTTTCTTTACTATTTGTCCACATCCCCCATTCAGCATTGGGGCAAGCGGACATATATGATTTTAATTGAGCCACGCCATCCTTAGCATTATTAGCTTCTATCTTTTCACTTTTACATTCAATTATTATCTTAATATTTTCTTGTTTTTTATCTGTTTCTTCATCAGGAAAAATTACAATGTCTGCTCTTTTCTTCCCAGAACCTATTTGGACAGTATATTCAACACATATTCTATCTCTTGAGTATTTATGTTCATTGACAAGTCTTTTTTCAACAGTTTGTCTTACATATTCTTCTGGCGTATCATTTCTAAATTTACCATCAATATAATCACATATTTTACCATCTGGAATAATTACCACTTTCGTTTCCATTTATCTTCCTCCGATTTTATGTTGAATTTTCATAATATCTCCAACCTCAACATTCAACGCAATGCACATCCTTGCTAATACATCAAGGTCTATTCTTTTCACTTTATTATTTGCATAGGAGTTTAACTGACTTCTTTGCAACTTAGCATTTTCTTCTAGCCAGTTTTTACTCAAGTTCTTTTCACTAAGCACATCATCTATTAAAAATTTAATTTCATTACTCACAACTTACACCTCCTATATTTTAAAACATTATACCACAAACAATAACTTCTTACAACTGTTAAAATATACAGCTGTTAAAAGTTATTATTGCTTCATTCATTGCGAATCATTTCGTATTTTTCAGCAACAACAAATGTATATCCCCCACTTCTTTTAAGAAAAATAGCAGATGCACTTAACTGTGATATTTCAGCTTTAATCGACCATGAGCCGAATTCTATTTTTGAAATCTTGCATATTATCTTCGACTACGAAAAGGAAATGAAGTTTCGTCCACTTGCAGGAAATGGCGAGTCTACCGCTCTTTTATCCCATAATCCCATTTTGATGATTTTCTATTAGAATGGGACGAAATGAGAAAGAAACATTATAACGAAGAAATAACCGATGAAGAATTTGAAGATTGAAAGTCGTCTTTTCCTAAGTAATCTCGGTTCCTGAAAAAACATAAATAGGCACAAAAAGACCATAACAACTAAGCTATAATCTGATTTTTTATCTTAATTTGTAAAGCCACAGGAATCTATTACTCAATTTATTCTTTTTGAAATCTTTACCCAATTTTGTCCCAACCGCTTATTCTGATTGACTATAAGCCTTGAAAATAAGCCGTTTTTGATATAATATCTTCTATTCCCACTCGATTGTTGCTGGTGGTTTGCTTGTTATGTCATATACAATTCTGTTTATATTTTCTACTTCGTTTACTATTCTTACGGAAACTCTGTCTAATACTTCATATGGAATTCTTGCCCAATCGGCTGTCATAAAGTCTGTTGTTGTAACTCCTCTTAAGGCCAGAGTGTAGTCGTATGTTCTAAAGTCCCCCATTACTCCAACTGTTTTGTTGTTTGTAATAACTGCAAAATATTGACTTATATTTTTATCTTCTCCCGCCTTTGCAATTTCTTCTCTAAATATTGCATCTGCATTTCTTAAAATTTCTAATTTTTCTTCTGTTACCTCACCCATTACTCTTATTCCTAAACCTGGTCCAGGAAATGGTTGTCTGAAAACTAAATATTCAGGCATTTTAAGTTCTAAACCTAATCTTCTTACTTCATCTTTAAATAAATCTCTTAAAGGTTCTATTAAGTCTTTAAAATCTACAACATCCGGAAGTCCACCTACATTGTGATGTGATTTTATAACTTTTGCATCTCCAAGACCTGACTCAATAACATCTGGATATATTGTTCCTTGTGCCAAATAATCTACTTGTCCTATTTTTTTAGCTTCATCTTCGAAAACTCTAATAAATTCTTCTCCAATTATTTTTCTTTTTTGTTCCGGATCTGTTACTCCTTTTAGTTTTTCTAAAAATCTATCTTTTGCATTTACTCTTACAAAATTTAATTCATCATTTTTAAAAGCAGCTTCTACCTCATCACCTTCGTTTTTTCTCATAAGTCCTGTATCAACAAATACACAAGTTAATTGGCTTCCAATAGCTTTTGAAAGTAATGATGCACAAACAGAAGAGTCAACTCCTCCTGAAAGAGCTAATAATACTTTTTTATCTCCTACAGTTTGTTTAATTTTGTGTATTTGTTCATTCATAAAGTTTTGCATTGTCCAATCACCACTTGCATTACAAATATCGTAAAGGAATGATTTTATTAATTCTTTTCCTTCTTCTGAGTGATTAACTTCTGGATGATATTGAACTGCATAAATTTTCTTTTCTTCATTTTCTATTCCAGCATAAGGACATGTAATAGTATGTTGAATACAGTCAAATCCTTCAGGAAGTTTTACAACTTGATCTTGATGACTCATCCAAACAGTTGTTTCAGATTTCATATTTGAAATAAGTTTTGAATTTTTATCTTTGATGCACAAAGTTTTTCCAAATTCCTTTTTGTCAGCTTTTTCAACAACTCCACCAAATGTTTGAGATATTAATTGCATTCCATAACATAATCCCAAAATTGGCATATTAAATTCAAAAATTTCTTTTTCAATTTTTGGCGCTTTTTCGTCATAAACACTATTTGGTCCACCTGTAAAAATTATACCGATAGGTTTTTTTCTCTTTATTTCATTAACTGCTTTATTATAAGGAACAACTTCACAATACACATTAAGATCTCTTACTCTTCTAGCAATTAATTGG
Organism: Parvimonas sp. D9; assembly: GCF_035282565.1. NCBI lineage: Bacteria > Bacillati > Bacillota > Tissierellia > Tissierellales > Peptoniphilaceae > Parvimonas > Parvimonas sp. D9. Next base: position 295,037 of record NZ_JAYKBM010000001.1, read on the forward strand.
TTATATTGTCCTCCAAAATCAACAACAAGAATTAATTCATTTTTCATTTGATAATCTCCTTAATTATATTTAACAATAATATTATATAATATTAGCAACAAAAGGTAAATATCAGTAAGGTTATTTTAAATGAAAAAGGAAGCCTTCGCTTCCTTTTAATTAATAATTTATTTTACTTCTGTTGGCACTGTAATTTTACCGTCTGCAATGCTCTTCTTTAATTCTTCAATTTTTTGTTTTAATTCATTAGGAATTTTAATCTTTAATTGATCTTCTTTTCCGTATGCAACGTCAACACCGTTTGTTTTAAGTGAAAATTCAATAGTTTCTCCACCTCTAAATTTTCCTTCGTATAAGTCTTTACCAACACTCTTAATAGCTTCATTTACTTTTTTGATTGTAGAAGCTATAACATATTCGGGTGCTAAGTAAGATTGATCTCTATCTACACCGAATACAAATTTTTTATTTTCTTTTGCTGATTCGATAACACCATTACCTGTACCACCTGATGCATGGAAAATCATATCAACTCCTGATGAGTACATACTGTTTGCAATGGCTTTACCTTTAGTAGCGTCTCCAAAACTTTCAGCATATTGAGCAACAACTTCTACTTTTTTATTATTGTCTTTTGCTGCTTGTTCAACGCCAGCTCTAAAACCTGCTTCAAATTTTTTGATTAATGGAGATGTAATACCACCAACGAAACCAACTTTATTTGAAGTAGTTAATGTTCCTGCCAAATATCCTACTAAAAATGAATTTTCATTATCTGCAAAAATTGTTCCGATAAGGTTTTTTGGAGTGTTTTCAAAAGAGGAATCAATAATTACATACTTTTGATCAGGATTAGCTTTTGCTGCAGCTTCAATATCTTTTGCTAATGCAAAACCAATTCCAGCGATTAAATCATTTTTACCATCAAGTAAAGTTTCTAGATTTGTCTTGTAATCAGAAGCTTGTTTACTTTCAACATAAGTAGGTTTTTCAATTATTCCTTCTTTTTGTAATTCTTTTAAGCCTTCATAAGCAGATTGATTAAATGATTGGTCATTAACACCACCAGTGTCAGTTACCATTGCATATTTGATTGGCTTTTTAGTATTTTCCTTTTTTTCTTCTGTTTTTGTTTCTTTTTTTTCATCAGGTTTAGAAGAACAACCTGTTAGAATCATAGCACCAACTAGAAGTGCTGCGAAAGTCTTTTTGAATTTCATATAAAACCTCCTAAATTATTTAGTCTAGTACATTATATATCAAAATAACTAAAATTTCAATACTTTTTATACTAATCTCCAATTAAATTTTCACCATTTTCTGAATTATTGTCATTTTGTTTATCAGATTGAATTTTTTCTCCGGATTCAGATTTATTATCTAAATATTGTCCAATGATATCTCTGACAATTGGTCCACAATATGCACCAGCTCCACCTTGAAATATTACAGTAGCAATAGCAATTTCCGGCTTATTATAAGGTGCAAAAGAAACATTCCAAGCATAATTATCATATGCTTGCCCAGTAACAGGATTGATTCCACTTTTTTGTGCTGTACCTGTTTTTGTACCAATTTCTATCGGTAAATTTTTAAAAATTTTAGAATTTTCAGAAGTTTTAGATGCCATATTCATTCCTTCTAAAATATATTTTAAATTTTTAGGATTAAAAGTTGATTTTTCGGTTTCAGGATTATTTTGAAATGACACCGTCTTATTATCATGGCTTACTATTTTTTCAATAACAGACGTTTTTAACTTTTGTCCACCATTTGCAATCATAGCCATATATCTTGCCATTTGTATAGGTGTATAAGCATTTTGTCCTTGTCCAATTACAGTATTTAATGAGTCTGCATTAGACCAAGAAGCTTGATTTAAATAATCAAATTTTATCATATCTGCTAAAGTAACTTTTGAATTTCCGACTGTTTCTTCAGCCTTTAATTCCAATTTTTCCAGTCTTTTAATTACTTCTGTTCTCGAAGGAACTGTTTCTTCATCAGCCCAGTTTACAATAGTATCAATTATTTTATTAAAGTCATAATCTTCTTTATTTTTATCATCTAAGATATATTTATCAATTTCTTTTTCTAATTTTTGCTTTAACATAGCTTTAGTTAAAGATTTTTTAGTATTTGAATCAGGAACAACTCCTTTACTTTCTTTTGGTACATTTATCTCAATACCTGTTCTTTCTCCAAGTCCCAATTCTTTTACAGTTTTAGACAAATCTTCAATTGTAATTTTAGTCCCTGTTTTTTTATTTGATTTAGGATTTTCTCCCAATGCCAAAGCATAGAAGTAGTAATTACAGCTATCTCTTAAAGCAGTTCTTAAATTTTCATTTCCATGTGTTCTTTTATATTGATTCCATATCCAACAGCCGAATTTAGTATCTCCAACATCCATTACACCCTGACAATTAATATTTTCATTAGGATTTAATCCTTTTTCAAGAGCCGCTAATGCGCTTGCAAGTTTAAATGTAGACCCCGGTTGTGAAATACTTTGTGTTGCAATATTATATAAAGGTCTAGGAGCAAGAAAATCTCTTGCATCTTCCGGAAATAAACTTATCCAATCACTATTTGAAATCCCTGTTACAAAAAGATTTGGATCATAAGAAGGATAACTTGCAAGTGCTAAAACTTTTCCCGTTTTAACATCAAGCACAACAACTGCTCCACTTGTTGCATTTTTGTGACTTTCGTTAGGTTTATAACTTCCCCACTTACTTTTATACTCGCTTCCATTTCTAATAGATTCCAAAGTACGTTTTAAAGACTCTTCTGCTACTTTTTGTAAGTCTGAATCTATTGATAGATATACATTTTTTCCAGGAACAGCCTGCGTTTCAGAAATTGTTTCTGTTCTATTTCCTCTATTATCAACCATTACTTTCTTAAAACCATCTTGTCCCTTTAAAGAAACTTCTTGACTTTCTTCAACTCCTGTTTTTCCAATAAAGCTATCCGAAGAATATCCCTTATCTTTAGTATATTTTTCAATTTCATCCTGTTGAGAAATTTTTCCAATATATCCTAAAATGTGAGAAGCTAATTCCCCATTAGGATAATGTCTTATTGGTTCCATCGAAACAGTAAATCCCTTATTATTTTCAAACTTTTCTTTTATATGAGAAACACAAGGCTCAGAAATTCCATAAGTAAGAGTAATAGGAATATATGCTTTATCTCCCTGTAATTCAACTTTTCTATTTAAAACTAAATAACTATATGCAGTATAGTTATCTAAATCTTCAATAGAATAAGTCTTTTTTAATATGGAAAATAGACTTTCACCAGTATAATCGTCCTTTACTTTATACCTATTCTTTATTTCTGTTCGATTTATATTATATACATAATCAAATGATTTATTTGTTATAGAAATTTTTAAAATAATATTATTTTCAGTATTTACTTCTTGGGCAATGTTTTTTATATCGTCAGATAAAACAAAATCATAAAGCAAATTATTTTCTTCTGCAAGAGAAATTAAGTGAGTCAAAGGTTCGATGTCTTTTTTTTCGTTATCCTTATAATTAAATTGCACTTTTTCTTTATCTTTTTCATCTTTGACTAATGTGTACTCAACATTTGTATCAATATTTTTTTCTTCTAATTTCTTTAATAAAATCTCTGCAGGAATTATTTTATTTCCTTTTTTATCAACTTTTACATAACTCAATAATTTATCCATAGTAAATTTTCTAACCATATTATAGAAATCATCTTTTGCACTGGTTTCTAAAGTTACTTTTGAATTTTGTTTATTTAATTCCGATTTTATTAGTAACAAATTATATCTATTCAAATCAATCAATGGACTTAGCTCAATATTTTTTAAAAGATTTTTTTTCTTTAATTCATCATAAACTAATTTTCTTGCCAAAGGTTGATCCAATATTTTTCTTATTATTGACTTATCATCCTTTACTAAATCTGCAACATGCGAATAAATTCCTTTAGAAAGATCTTTATCTTTTGCATATTCTTCATATTTTTTATCTTTAGAAAAACTTATATCTCCACTATCTACATCAAAAAAATCACTTGGAACATATATTCCTTTAAGTTGTAAATCTCTTATAACCTTTTTTATAATATAGTACGAAAATTTTGATGAAGAATTTTTTTCAATTCTAAGCTTTAAAATATCTTCTACCAATTTATTTTCTAAAATTATATCCAAAACTTTTTCTTTAGGAGACTTTGACTCAGTAAAATAATCAACATCAGAAGAATACACAAAATAATTAATTCCTAAAAAATAATCATCAGTATCCCAACTTGCACCATCTTTATTAAGTATTCTAGTTAATTCTTCAATTTTACTTACTTTCTCATCTTTATTTAATCTATTAAATTCATCTTTCAAAATTTGAACAGCCGGACTAGTCTTAACTCCTGCTAATAATTTACCATTTCTATCATAAATATTACCTCTTGGAGCTGTTATTTTTACATCCTTAAGTCTATTATTATCCGCTTTATCTCTATAGTCATCACCATTCATTATTGTTAAATGAAACAGTTTTACAACAAGTGCAATCATCAAAATAAATAAAATGGAATAAACTATCTTATATCTCAATTGTCTATCATTAATCTTTTCTAATTTATTCTTATCAAAAATCTTCATATAATTTACCTACTAAAATCTAAATTTTTTCTTTTTAAACACTTTTCTCAAAACATAATTACATATCAAGTACAATAAAACATTTAAAAGCATCTCTATAATTATTGGACCTTTTAAATATTTTATAAACCTTGCTGATGATGAATTTTCCAAAAACATATAAATTATTGTATTCATAACCCAATAAAACAAAGTTGCTACAACAGTAATTATAGAGCCTGAACGTATGTCTCCTTTGTTTATGGAGTCTTCATTATATCCAACTATAAATCCTATCATATAATATATCAACGCTCTTATCCCTATAACTCTTGAAAATAAAATATCTTCAAAAAATCCAAGTACAATCCCGGAGTATCCGGAAATATAAGAACCGAAATTCATAGCAATTGTAACAACAACTGCTAAACTCATATTTGCTTTAGAGTTAAATATACTAAAATTAGGTAATATCGCTGTTTGTATCATTATACTTGCAAAAAACATTAATACAACTTTTAATCTATTCATTGTCTTCACCATTTCCTTTTAATACAAACACCCTAAACAAAGTCGTAAAGTCTACAGGAGATTTTACACTAACTTTTTTTTCTAAATTATTTTCTGAAGATTTTACCTCTGTAACTTCTCCGATGTATAAGTTTCTTGGAAATACTCCACCTCTACCTGAAGTAACTAATTTATCGCCAACCACAACGTCAGCATCTGATTTATACATAAAACCAGACAAAAGATTGTTTTCTTGACCATTTATAGCTCCATATGATTGTGTTCTAACGACATTAAATGAAACATTACTTGCAGAGTCAACTAAACTGGAAACTTTACTCCAATTATATCCGACTTCAACTACCTTTCCAACAACTGCCTTAATATAAGTATTTTCCTTATCTCCAATGGTTCCTTGAACAATAATATCTCCAACTTTAACACCATCTTTACTACCTTTATTTATGTTAAACCTTACAAACAAACTATTGTTATCTAGAGCAATCACATTAGCACTTAAAAGATTTTCTTTATTTTTTAAATACAAATTATATTCATTTTTTAAAAATTCTTCTTTAGCTATTATGTTCTCCATACTTATATTTTTTTCTTTAAGTTCTGCGTTTTCAATTTTTAGTTTTTCATTTTCTTCTCTAATTGCTTTTGATCCAAAAATATTCTTAAAAACCTCTTTTGAACTTGCAATAGAAGAATAAACTATTCTTGAAATTGAACTAGTAACCGTTCCTATCGCATTTTCTCCAATATTCATAATAGAAGAATTATTACTGAAAAAAATTATAGAACTTAAAATTATCACTGTTGTAAAAAAAGAAATTTTCTTTTTACGTGCTTTAATATTTCTAAATCTATTCATTATTTTTTCTCCTATTATTTTTAGCTTTCATATTATTAACCAAGATACTTGCTCCTTCACAAGTACAGGTCAATGGATTTTCAGATATATTTATAGCTATTCTCAATTCGTTTTGTAAATACTCAACACAACCGTTAATTTTAGAACAACCTCCTGTTAGAAATATTCCATTTCTTAAAACATTCCCTGTCATTGACGGAGGAGTCTTTTCCAAAATAACTTTTATTGCGTCAGCAACTGCATTAAAAAGCGGAAATAACGAAGATGTTATATCTTTCCCATAAATTGTAGCATTTCTAGGCATACCACTGTTTATATCTCTACCGAATATTGAAAGACTATTAGTGATATTGCTAGTTATAAATGAAGATAGATTAATCTTTATAAATTCCGCAGTTTCTTTATCTATCATCAAATCATATTTATTTTTTACGATATTTATGATGTCATAATCTATTGAATCTCCACCAATATCAACAAATTTAGACGCAACAACTCCACCTAAACTAACTAAAGAAACATCTACAGTTCCTCCTCCAATATTAGCCACAATACTTCCTGACGGTTCTAAAGCCGGAAGTCCCATTCCAATTGCAGATGCAACTGCGCTTGGAATAAATTCAATGCTTCTAGCACCGGAATAAATTACACAATCTTCGATAGCTCTTCTATCAACTTCAGAAATACCACTTGATATCGCAATATGCACCTTTGGATGAAAAACTGAAAAACTCGATTTTGCTTTTTTTAATAAATTTGTTAGCATTACTTGAGCAATTTCAAAATTTATTATCTTCCCACCTTTTATGGGTGCCAATGTTATTATATTATCTGGAGTTTTTCCTTCCATATTTTTTGCTTTTTCTCCAACTGCAACTATTTCATAATTATTTAAATCCACTGCAACAACAGAAGGTTCCATAATTTTACCATCTTTTCTTTTTGAGTATATTAGAGTGTTAGACGTACCTAAATCTAAGGTCAAATCTTCTCCTAAAATCCACGAAAAACCCATTTTTCTACCTCTCTTACCTCATTAATCCTTTTTCTTTTAAACTAACATATTTATTATATCCGATTATAATATGATCTAATAATCTTATTCCAACTAAATCTCCAACCTCTTCCAATCTTTTAGTTATATCTATATCTTGTGAACTTGGAGTAGGATCCCCACTTGGGTGATTATGCAAACAAATAATACTATTTGCACTATATCTTAGGGCATATTTAAAAACTTCTCTTGGATGAACTATAGAAGAATTTAAATCTCCTTTAGATATTTCATCCCAAGAAATTATTTTATTCTTAGTATCTAATAAAAGAACATAAAAATGCTCTTTCATTTCATCTCTCAGTATATTCATAAAAATATCAGCAACGCTTTTAGGAGAACCTATAGAAAAATTATCAACACATTCCCTCATATTCAATCTTTTTGAAAGTTCTAAAGCTGAAACTATAGAACAAGCCTTTGAAAGACCTATTCCATCAATTTTCATCAAATCATTAATTGTAATCTCACTAATTCTATGAAACTTACTCATATATTTCCATAATTTTTTTGAAAGAGTCAAAACATCTTCTTTTTTTGAACCACTTCGAATTAAAATTGCTATAAGTTCATATTCGCTTAAATTTTCTAATCCAAATTTATAAAGTTTTTCTCTCGGTTTATCAGTTTCTTCAAGCTCTTTTATCGAAACAGTAAAAGTTTCTATATCTTCATATTCAATATTTTTTACGCTATTTACTTCATTTATTATTTTTTCTCCAAAAGATAGATTTTCTTCTTTAATTTCTTTTTCAAAAATTTTTTTCTCTTTTAATTTTTCATCGTTTAAAAAAATTTTTAACTCTTTTAAAAAATTTTCATAATCATTACTTGACATAATTACCTCTTAAAATTTTATACATATAATTTGAAATAATACCAACCAAGATTCCGGTAAAAACTCCAATTATACCTAAAAAAGGAATAAAATTAATCAAAGTTCTTGTATTTAAAAGAACCATAGAAACCAGTATTTGAACCATAACATGAGAAACAGACCCCAAAACACTTATTCCTATTAAACTTAAATACTTACTACAAAACTTATTTAATATATACATAGTAACAATGCTTGTAAATCCCGCTGAAAAATTATATATAAAACTTATAGGATTTCCTAATATTATTACTAATAAAATCGCCTTAAGAAATGAAATAAAAAATGTTTCTTTAAAACCGAAAAGTAAGATTGAATTTATAATTATTATATTTGACAGCCCTAATCTTACATTTGGAATAGGTATTGGAATATAATACTCTAATAATGATACTATTAAAGCAACTGAAACAAATAATGAAATTAAAATAACTTTTTTTGCTTTCATTAATTTACCACATCCAAATCATTATTTTGTCTTGATTTTATTTGTATCACCAATCTATTTGGCATACAAATAATTGCTTGTCCAACTTTATTTATTTTTCCAAACTTAACATCGAGTTTATCGGGACAACTCGCTTCGATAACTCTAACTCCATCATTATCTACTTCTAAAATATTAAGTCCAAAAGAAGTTCTTATAGGATAAACTTTCTTTTCATTTCCAAATGTTATCTGCTTAATTTCTTCTCCATTTACTTGAACACTTATATATTTATCTTCGGTTGTTATAAAACTTTTATTTATATATACAAATGAAAAGCAAAAAATAATAATTAAAGTAAAGATAACAATAATATCTCCTTTTTTCATATACACTTCCCTATTTTTACTATGAATATCCTATCAATATAACAAATATTAAAAAGACAGGATTATCATCTCAACATTAATTTTATCAAAAAATTATCTATTTTTCAATGTTTTAAAAATTTTTTTCTGGAAATAATCCATATATTTATTAACTAAACAAAAAAAGTAGTATTAAAAAAATTTAAAAATACTACTTTTTTATCTTTATTTTCATTTTTTCAAAAATTAATTAACTGAATTTATATAATGCCCTTTAAACACATTTTTATAATTAAATTTTTTTGAATATTTTAAATATTCAACACATTCTTTTAAAATTCTATAGATCATATCAGAATCTTCATAAGTAAAATCAAGTCTTACTCTGTCAACTCCAAGCTCAAATATTTCATTTATATTTTCTCTTAAATCAAGGGCAATATGATTTCTTATTTCAGTTCTGCAAAACATATCTTGAAATAGTCTAAATTCTCTATTCTCCATATCTTTTAAAATATAGTCACTTCTTGCACATTCAGCACAACGCCTATCTTTGTGACAATCTTTTGTCAAAACACCCATTGCACAGTATTCCGTAAGCATTGCTCTTGTATGTCCATAAATTATCATATCAACATTTGCATTTTTTTCTTTTGATTTATTCAATAAACTTTTTATTTCAAATTTATTTATTTCTTGTGAAATTGTTATATCTTCAGCATCAAAATATTTTTCAAAAAATCTCAATGAATATGAGTTATAAATATTAAAATATGTGTCTATATTGAATTTTTTAGTTCCAAATTTTGATTTAAAAAAATTTTTTGAACCCCAAGTTGATATTTGAACTTTATTAAAAATTTCATTATTTATTTTAGATAAATATTTTTCTAATATAGAATACTCTTCATTTCTTATAACACCTAAAGCGCTATAAACTAAATTTATCCCAATAGTTTTAAATTTATTATAATATTCTTCAAGTAAAGTAAAATCTTCAGTATAAATTTCTCTTATATACTCTGATATATCCGGATTTTCTAAAATTTTATCAAGTTGAGAATTTTTATGTACTTTTAATGTAATCTTTCCATTAAATACTTTTTTATCTTTCAGATAGCTAAAATTCTTATAAGAATATATAATCCTTTTACTTGAAAAATCCAGTTTATATTCCTCATATTTTTCAATTGCTTTTCTTCTAAGATTATTCAATACTGAAACTGGAACAAAGACATCTTTATCTACAAATATATTATCAAAAACGAATTTGTAAGGAGTTCCACCAGTTTTACACAATTTTTCAATAATCTTATCTATTTCAGCTTCTTTATCATTTGCCTTTTCTATTTTTTCGTCTGAATAAACTTCAATATTTTCTAAAATAAACTTTGCTTTTTCACCAACTTTTATAAAAATTTCACATTTTAAATTTATCTTTTTATTCTCAATTCCTTCTATAAATGATTTATTGGCATTATCTACCAATAATTTATCAGAAGTTTTGTAAACAGGAGTTTTAGATTTTATATTTTTCACAAAATCAATTTCTATAATTTCTCCAGCTACTCCAAAGTCAAAAATTTCACCATTTTTAATTATTCTACCAATACTTCCTCCACCTAAATTAATACCGTCTCCTTTCGAAAGTTTGCCGGATAACTTTATTTTCAATTTGTTCTTTTTGGAGTTAAAACTTAAAACTTCTCCAACTTTTACTCCAACATTATTAGGCTTATCTAAATTGATTATATCAGAACCGTTTTTACTCATAAGGTATCCTGATGTGAATTTTCTATTAAAAATAGCTTCTAAATCTTCTTTTAAAGCCTTTTTATCATCTGTAATTTTATTATTTATGTAATTGTCTATAGTTTTTCTGTATCTTGATGTAACAACTGCTACATATTCTGGTCTTTTCATTCTTCCTTCAATTTTTAAAGATTTAACACCAGTATCCAATATTTTTTCAATGTTTTCTATACTACATAAATCTTTTGGACTCAATAAGTAATTTCCATTTACATCAATAATTTTTCCTGTTGTCTTGTTAATCAATTTATAGCTTTGCCTACAAGGCTGAGCACAACGGCCTCTATTTCCTGAACGATCTCCAAGCATTGAGCTCATCAGACATTGTCCTGAATAACTTATACAGATTGCTCCGTGAATGAATACCTCAATGTCTATATCAACATTATCACAGATTTCCTTAATTTCTTCTATACTAAGTTCTCTTGCAAGAACTACTCTGTTAAATCCAACTTTTTTTAATTCTAAAACGTCATTTAATGAATGTGCAGATATTTGAGTTGATGCATGAAGTTCCATATTTGGATATCTTTTTCTTAAAACTTCTGCAACTCCAATATCAGATAAAATTATTGCATCCACACCAATTTTATATAAAAAATCTGTATAAGAAATCAATTCTTCAACTTCGGTTTCTTTAATAGATGTATTAACAGTGACAAATATATATACATTCCTAAGTTTTGCATATTTTACAGCTTCTATAAGCTCATCATTGTCAAAATTTGTTGCAGAAGCTCTTGCTCCAAAACTGCTACCGCCCAGATAAATAGCATCTGCACCATTTTGAATTCCGGCTTTCAAGGATTCCATAGAACCCGCCGGAGATAAAAGTTCAAACATAAAATCCCTCACAATAAAAATTATATCTTTATAAAATGTGTAAAGACATGTTTATTATACCACATTTTTTGCAATATAAAAGGAGAAATTAAAATTCCTCCTTTTAAAATATTCAATCATATTTAAATTTTATAAGAAAAGTATTAATAAAAATCAAAATAAAATGGATTATTATTATAATCATAAACAAGAAAATTGATTTAGTGCCTAATAATTCAAATTTCCCAAATACAACTGGATATAATATTGCTAATAATTGAAATATTACATAGCATAAATTTATAATTAAAAATTTATAATTTATCTTATACAAAATTGAGAATGTCATATATAATAAGAGTATGACAATGAATGTCCCTCCATTAAGTTCATCAATTATCGGCAAAACCATTAGAAATAAATATTTATCAACACTGTATATATACTCATTATTTAAATCGACATAATCCAACATAAACATAAGCACAATAAATATAACAAAATTTACAATCCATAAATAATTTATAAAATATTTTTTAGCAATATTCATAACCAACACCTCAATATAAAATCTGTTATTTATTAAAACTTAATTTTTAAGATGTTTAAATTGGTATAAATTAATAAGATGTAGCAAAATTATTATCAATATATTTGTAAAAAAATACATCATTGAAATATTATCTTCAAAACCGGCACGTCCTATAGTTATTGGATATATATTGAGAATAAAATATATACTCAAAAATATTTGATTTATAATTAAATATATTTTGTTTGAACAGAAAATTAAATTTAAAATCGAATAAAGTAATATGCTGTAAAAAAATATATGAGTCAAACCATATTCAGGTGGTGACAATATCTTATTCACTCTAAAAATATTAATTAATATATATCTATAATAATTAAATGTAAACTCTTGATTTAACATTATATTTTCTAAAAGAAAAAATGATATTATAAACAAAAATATGCTTAAAACAGAAATTGTTCTCGATTTCATAATAATTTCCTCCTGTTTCACTGTACAATATATACTTTATAAAAGTATTATAATACAGCAAATTAAAAAAGTCAATCATTTAGAATTTATTTTAAAATTGGAAAGTGAGTTCCCATATCTTAATTCTTTTCTTAAATCCTGAATAACATTATCCATTTTTTCAAGTTCTAAAAGTAATTCCTTTTCTTTTTCAGTTGTTTCATGTATAGCAACTATCGCTCCATTATTTATTACAATTCTCTTATCAGCAATTAATGCAAGTATTGGATCGTGTGTTGCCATTAATACAATTTTATTTTCACTAACTAATAAATCTAATGCTTTTTTCCTATCAATTCCTGCATTTTCAATCTCATCAATCAAAACAATCGGAGATGAACTTAAAATTGCTGTATCTGCAATCATTAAAGCTCTGGACTGTCCACCACTTAATGAAGTTATAGGAGTATTTAAGTCAAATTTTTCTCCTGCAAGTTTATTTGCCTCTACAATTATTTTGTTAATTACTTCTTCTTCATTTTCAACCATTCTACTTTTAGCGTGAAGTTCTATAAATTCATAAGCGGATAAATCCATAACAAAATTCATATTTTGAGAAAGTTGAGATACTAATTTATTATTAGCACTTAATCTCCATTTCTTATCAGCGTCTTTCCCATTTATTAAAATTTTTCTATTAGTGGGAGTATCTCTATCTGCTACCCATTCAATATCTCCTAATAGTCTTGATTTTCCACTTCCTGTTGGTCCAACTATTGAAACTATTTCTGATTTATTAATTTTAAATTCATCATAGTTTTCTCTATTACCGAACTTATCTGTACCGGCAAGTAGAGTTATTGAATTTACTTCATCATCTTCTAGTCCTAAAAAACTTTTCATTTGATTTATATATATTTCTAATGAATCACAAAGCAATTCTTCATCTATTGCAAGTTCTTCTTTTTCTTCTTCAGAAAATGAATGTAAATACTCTGCAAATGATAAATGTTTACTATTTGAAATATCAAAGTTATTTTCTTCAAAAAAAACTTCAACAAAAGGATATTTTTCAATTAATTTTTCAATTTTTAGATTACGCATTTTTATCCTCCAATTTCATTTTTTTGATATTTCCCATTTGATATTTCGCCCCTATTTTCTTTTCTCCCAAGCAGTAGGAACATAATGCAGTTGGCATTGCAAATTTTAATTCCATACCATTTACTGTATTTATTGAGTTATTTTCATCATATAATAAAGTACTTAATTCATAAGTTCCTTGTCCTGTGAGACCATTTATATTCATAACTATAGCACTTGGATTAACAGATGCAACTCTTGATGAAAAAACTTCTCTTTCGGCCTGTGAAACAATATCTCCTTTTGTTATAACAACATAATCCGCACTTTTTAACATCGGACCTATTTTTTTAGGTGTATTTATACCTGATAAGTTATCAATAACACAAACTGCTTTTATATTTTTTATATAGGGTGAACATCTATTACAAAGTCCTGCAGATTCCGTAATTAAAATATCTAGGTTATTGCTTATTCCCCATTGAACAACTTCTTCAATATTGGATACAAAGAAATGATCTGGACATAAAGCACCAGAAAGGCCTTTTCTAACTAAAATATTGTTTTTTTCATAAATTAAATCATCATCAGTATATAGACAGTCAAATTTTACAACTCCTGCTTTAATACCTCTATTTTTTAAGCTTTCAATTGTCTTTACTATTACACTGGTCTTCCCTGATGAAGGAGGACCTGAAAATACTACTAAATTCATATAAACCTCTATTTTAATATTTCTTCATTAAAAATCTTTTCAGATTCTTTCATAATCTTTACTATATCATTATTGTGAATATAATCCCAACCACAGAATAGAAATCCACAATCTTTATCCAACATATTATCTACACCATATATCGTAGTAGGAAATTTTCCGTTTGAAGAAAGTAATTTTCCAACATCTTCATTTCTAAAAAATTCAACAACCTTTTGTGCTTTTTCATTATCCTTTTTAGCCATTATAAACACAGGGCTGACAATTGCACCATCCTTTGGCCAAACAACTTTTAGTGCTGAACTTCTTGACACCATTTGTGTGAAAAAATATGGAGTTATACTAACAAGTGGATTGTTTTTTGAATCTCCTTTTTTCTTAACCATTTCAGCAGGATGTAAACTCTTTTTATATATCTTTGCCAATGCCTTAATTCCTTTAATTCCCCATTTTGCATAAATATTCACAACTAAAGCATTGAACATATCCAAATCAGATAATGGTATTGCAACACTATCTGTATACTCTCCACTAAAAAGTAAATCATCCCAAGAAGTAGGAATTTTTCTTCCATTAAGATTATTTTCATTCACTAAAAATACACAAGGAACTACTGCAATAATATTGTAGATATTTTTTGGATCTCTTAAACAGATTTTTTCATTATCAAAGTCTTTATTCATCTGCTTATTTTCTATATAAAATTTATCCTCTTCAAAAAATTTCCCAAATTTATCTTTATCAAAAAATAACTCAAAACCTGCTGAAATCATAATATCTGCAACCTTATTAATATCTCCGGAATCAATATCATTTTCAATCCAATCTAAACCCAAATTTGCTGACTTTAGTTCATATCCAATTGTTAAATCATTCGTCTTTTCATCTTCAACAAATTTATCAAAAGCTTCTAAAATTGGAATTTTTAGAGGGCATGGCAAAACACCTCTTACAATAACATCACCTGAAATAATTTTTTCTTCTTCAAGTGATTTATCAACAGTGCTATGTTCATCATTCAAAAATAAATCTAGCTTTTCTTCGAAAGCAGCTTTATTAATTCCTCTAACTTTTAAAGCCATATTTAAAGAAACCATTTTACCCATTGTTTTTAACATTTTTTCATTTTTTAATTGATCAAAACCATTATTTATAAAAAACTGTAAAAGTTTTTCGTTTCCATTTAAAATATTATATAATTTATCATCAAAATTTATTTTTTCCATAATTACCTCCTAACAGTGAAATAATATTACAACAAATTTTTTAATGTGTATGTTGCAAATGCAATATAATGAAAAAAATCGAAAATAATTTTCGATTTCTATCTTTTTCTTCTATTGACTTTTTTACTCTTAAAATAAACATTTTTTAAATATAACACTCCTACTATTTCCACAACTCCTAACATAATGAGTGCATAATTAGTATATGATTTTGGCTCTTTTTCGCTAAGTCCTTTTACATATTTTTCTTTATAAACTAAATTTGTTATAAGTTCTGTTGAGGCTTTTGCTAATGTTATTTCTGAACCATTTTTGGTGTTATAATACTTTACATTTGAATTTATAATATATTTGTATTCATCATTTCCTAATAAATTATATTTAAAATTCTTAAAACTATCAAAAGTAGAAAATGGAGAACTTTCTAAATTTAATTTCATAACATTAATATTATTTACAGTTGTAATAGTTGCAGAAATTGGATATTCAACATTTAACTTTTTCTCAACTTTAGGTTCAATTGAAGTTTCAAAAGTTACAACAATTTGTTTGTCTGCCGTTGGTTTTAAAACTCCTAAACTGTCATATCCACTACCACCTAAAATTTTATCAAAGTTTTCAACAAAAATTTCATATAAATTATCTTCTGAAAATCTTTGACGAACATTTTCCGGAACTTCTCCTAAAAATATAGTCTTCATAAAATTTTCAACATTAATTGATGATTTTTCAATATTTTCTTTGTATCCAGAATTTACTTGCTTATCTCCTGAAAACACCTTAGTTGTTATATTTACATCTTTTCCAATAGTATATAGAATAGGTGTTTTACTCTTTCCGCTAAATTCATGAGTTAAAATTAAAGTTTTATTATTCTTATTTTCTTCAACTTTTATATCTTCTCCACCGGATAAGAATAATTTTGTCTTATCTGTGGAGTATTTAATTGTAATCTCATATTTTAAGTTTTCAGCCTTATTCGATTCTAAATTGAATTTCCTAAGAGTTCCAACATCATCTTTTTTGAAATTAACAGGTTCATAAGCCGGAGAATCTATATTACTTACAATCTCTTTATAAAATTCACTACCTGTTGGAGATTTAAATTTATCATTCAAAAATTTAAAAGAATATGGAATATCTGCACCATCCATCTTTATTGAAAATTTACTTAATTTTTCAATGCTGCTATTAAATGTTAACCCCATTTTTAAAGTAGAATTCCCATTATTTGTACTTTTTAGAGTATAATTGGCTTTATATATCCCATCCAATTTATTTTCATTTGAAGTTGCATTTGAAAAGTCTATCTTCGACTCTCCGGTTAATTCCAAATTCTTAGTATCAGATAAATTAAATGGTTCATAAATTCTATAATTATCAGTCAAATTATTTTGTTCTGCCTCAGTTCTATACGTATTGCTCAACAAAAAGCAAAATAACGTTAACATAAGTAAAAATCTATTTTTCATATTTTCCTCCAACTCTTTATATGAGCTATTATATCATTAATACATACTATTGTAAAGTTCCTTAAAGCATAAAAAATCACAGATTAAACAATCTGTGATTTAAAATAATTCTATAATAATTCTATTGTATGTGTTTGTTTTATATTTTTATCAACAGCTATATTTACAGTGCAAATTTTTCCTGCAAGCTTAATCACTTTCTCAATATCATCAATACTTGCATCTGTTTTTAAAAAATATTTTGTCCTTATTTCTGAATATTCTTGGTTCTTAAATGGAGTATCTCCAATATTATCAGTATTTACAACATCCGCTTCAACTTCAATATTCAAATCTTCAAAATCAATTTTATAATATTTTGATGACTTTATGAAAGTTAAAAGTTTACAACCTGCAAGAGCACCCATAAACATAGCTCCTGGAGACATATATCCGGAATTTGCTTCTTTACATTTTAAACTATGTGTAACTATCTCCTGACCATTACTGGATAAAATCATCTCTCCATTTTTTTCTAATCTTATACTACAAATCATAACTAAAACAACTTCAATATATTACCGATAAATACACCATAATAGTTACCGATAACATATCCTAAAATACCAACTAACATTGCAGGAACAACTAATTGATTCCAACCTCTCGCAATAGCAAGTGCTGCTGCTGTTGTTGGACCTCCGATATTAGCATTTGATGCAATACAAACTTCTTCGATTGAATATCTGAAAATTTTACCAAAAATAAATGAAATAAGCATATTTATAACTACAATAAGAATACAGAATACCAATAACCATGGTGCTTTCTTCAAAATAATTTCAATTGATGCAGGTGCACCGATTGCTCCAAAGAAAATATGAATTAAGAATGTACCAATTTCTTCTGCACCTGAAATTTTAGTTAAGAATTTAGTATAAGTAGCTAAAATAACTGTAATAGTAGTCATTAATAAATACTTACTACCTAACAAACCGAATAATAAATCAACAAGGAATTTTAATCCTGTTCCCATTGTTTTAGTATCAGGCTTAAATCCTGAAATATACGCACCTAATTCTGTTGAAATTGCAACTATTGCAAATGAAATAGAAACAACTTTTGCAACATCTAACAATGAAACATCTTTTTTAGTCCAAAATTGTGCAGCTTTGTTTTCTCCTGCAGAACCTAATTTTTCCATTTCATCTTCATAAGGATGTGAATAATGTTTCCTGAAAAATTTCATTGTAGGAATAATTGTTAAACTTACAAAGTAAATTCCCATAAATAAGTTATCAGCTACAACTGCAGAACCAAGTAATCCTTTATCAGTTAAAGGAAAAGCATCTGCCATAGCAGTTAAGTTCATACTACCACCAGTATAAGTTCCTACCATCATTGCACTTAGTTTATAAAGTTCCGGAATAAAATTTCTCAACAAGAAAAACGCAATAAATGCTCCCAAAATTGTTCCAAGACCACTAAGCAAATAAATTCCTATAAGTCTTCCTGATTCTTTCCAAACTTTCTTTAAGTCTGCTTTGAAGAGTAACATAGGAATTGCAAGAGGAACTACCCAACCCCATACTATATCATATGCTGTTGTATCTTCTGCCGGGATAATTTTAAGATTTGATAAAACCATCGTAAAAGCCAATGCTAAAATACAGCCTGTAACTTTTCCTGCCCAGCTATAAGTTTGTTCAAGATAAATACTGAATGCAGCTATTGCACATAAAATAGCTAACAATACTAAAGTGTTATCTATCTTGATAAGTGACCAATATTTTTGTTTTGCCACTTCTTGAGCAAAATATAACATAAAATACCTCCTATAAAAATATATGGAATGCTTTTCACATTCTTCTATAATTATATACTCATTGATTATATTTGTCAAACTTAAATTTTTAAGACATATAATATTCTATAGCTATTTTCACTCTTGTTCTTAAAAGTTTCAAAATCTAAAATCTCCAAAATTTCATATTTATTTTTACTAATTAATCTTACTATATCATTTTCCGAATGAATATATTGCCTTTGTCTTTCTTTAATTTTTTCATAAGTATTATTTTTGTTTCTTATAAAAAAATCAATTTCAAAATCAATATATTTTTTATAAAGAAAATTTCTCCATACATAAAAAATATTGTCCTCTTCAATTACAAAAGTATTATTTCCTAAATATTCTTTAAGTTTATATTCTGAATTTATATCAAACATCAAAATTGAATTTTTATCCATCTGTTTTCGAGCATTTTGTAAAAATAATTCTATTTCATTTAAGCTTTTTAGATAATTCAAAACATCAAAAAAACAACATATTAAATTATATTTTTTATTAGCGGAAAAAGTTCTTATATCTCCCTTCATAATATTAACATTATTATAGTCAAGCAATTTGTTATAAGCAATTGACAACATATTATCTGAAATATCAAAACCGTCAACATCAATTTTTCTTTTTAAAAATTTTTCAGTTAAATTTCCACTACCCATTCCACATTCTAATATATTTTTTACAGCAATTTTATATTTATCGCAAATTTGTATAACATTAGAGGCAAGTAAATCATAATCTACTTGCCCTTTCATAAGTTCATCATAAATATAAGAAAATTTATCGTACATCTTTAATCCTCATAAGAAAAAATATAAGGAATATTTCTATACTTATTTCCATAATTAAGTCCATAACCAACTATAAACCAGTCTTCAATTTCAAACCCAAAATAATCCGGAACTATATCGACCTCTCTTCTGCAAGGTTTATCAAGCATTACACAGGTTTTAACACTATTTGGATTTTTAGTTAAAATGTATTCTCTAATATTTTTTAAAGTATTTCCTGAATCCATAATATCATCTACAATTAAAACATCTTTTCCCTCGATGTTTTCTCTAAGATCAGAAAGGATATTAACTGTACCTGTTGAAATTTCAGAATGCTCATAAGATGATGTCGTTATAAAATCAACCACTATGGGATTATCTATCTCTCTAACTAAATCTGCGAGAAAAACAAAACTGCCTCTTAAAAGACCTATAGCCACTAATTCTTTTCCGGTATAGTCTTTTGAAATTTGTTTTCCGAGTTCTTTTACCTTATTTGCAATTTCTTCTCTTGTAAATCTAGTAACTTCTCTTTTGTTCATCAAAATAATCCTCCTTTGGAACTTTTTTATCATTTTTATTTTTTCTTAATTCTAATTTTTTCTTTTCGGAATCTTTAATTTCTTTTAAAATTATCAATATTTTATTTAAAGTATATTGAATACTAACAAGTATTATAATTAAAAAAGTCATAAATATAACATTAAAATCTATATTCATAAAATCACCTAATTATTCTTTATTTTCTTAATACTTGACACTATTTCGTCATAAATATTTTGATATTTTTTCAATTTTTCTCTTTCCTCATTTACAACTTTTTCAGGAGCGTTATTAACAAACTTCTCATTTGAAAGTTTAGAAGAGGCTCTTTTTATTTCTCCTTCATATTTTTGTAAATCTAAATTTAATTTTTCTAATTCTTTTTCATAGTCTACAAGTCCATCTAATGGAATATAAATTTTTTGATTATTACAAATTACAACCATAGAATTTGCAATTTCTTCATCTTTATCCATTACTAATACCTTAGAACAAGATGCTAAAAATCTGTATAAATGTTCCAATGAACAAGTATATTTTTTTGTAACCTCATTACTTGAAATAAAATACAAATCCGATTTCTTTGAAGGCGGAATATTCTTTTCACTTCTCTTGTTTCTAATTGCAGTAATTGTTTCAATTAGGTTTTCAACTTCAGTTTCTTCTTCAATAAACATATTCTTTTCATTATATACCGGGAAATTTGCATTAATAAGTTTTCCAACTGAATTAGGCATAAAAGAATAAATTTCTTCAGTTATAAATGGCATAAATGGATGCAATAATTTTAAAATGTTATTCAAAACATATACTAAGACAGATTTTACAACAATTTTTTTACCAAGATTATCTCCATACAGTCTGGTTTTAGAAAACTCAATGTACCAATCGCAAAATTCATTCCATATAAAATCATAAATTTTAACTGATGCTAAACCAAATTCAAATTTTGAAAGATTTTCTGTTAATTCTTCAATGGTTCTATTTAGTCTCGTCAAAATCCACTTATCTTCTATTTCTATTTTATTTAAATCAATATCATAAATTTCTTCATCATTTAAGTTCATAAGAACAAATCTTGATGCATTCCAAAGTTTATTGGCAAAATTTCTATTAGACTCTACTCTTTTTTCATAGAATCTCATATCATTTCCTGGAGTGTTTCCTCCAACTAATGTAAATCTTAAGGCATCTGCACCATATTTATCAATTATTTCAATTGGATCAATTCCATTCCCTAAAGATTTACTCATTTTTCTTCCAAGCTCATCTCTAATTAATCCTGTAAAATATACATTTTTAAAAGGAACCTCATTAAGATTATATAAACTTGAAAATACCATCCTGATAACCCAGAAAAATAGAATATCATAACCTGTAACTAAAGTATTGGTTGGAAAAAAATATTTTAAATCTTCAGTTTCATCAGGCCAACCTAAAGTTGAGAATGGCCATAAAGCAGAAGAAAACCAAGTATCTAAAGTATCTTCATCTCTAACGAAAGTTTTTCCATCTTCATTTGGTTCTGTTCTACTTACAACAACTTCTCCGGTTTCTTTACAATAATATACTGGAAGTCTATGTCCCCACCATAATTGACGAGAAATACACCAGTCTTTAATATTATCTAACCAATTTATATAAACTTTTCCAAATCTTTCCGGAATAATATTTAATTTTCCATCTAAATAAGCTTGTTTAGCAGGTTTTGCTAATTCTTCCATTTTAACAAACCATTGTTTTGATATAATTGGCTCAATCGTTGTATTACATCTTTCACAATGTCCAACGGCGTGGTTGTGAGATTCAATTTTAATCAAATAGCCTTGTTTTTCAAGTTCTTTTACGATTTCTTTTCTCGCAACTTCTCTTTCTAAACCTGAAAATTTACCAAATCCTTTGGCAATTTTTCCGCTATAATCCATAATAAGTTTTTGACCTAAATCATGTCTACTTCCGACCTCAAAGTCATTAGGGTCATGTGAAGGGGTTATTTTTACACATCCCGTTCCAAATTCCATATCAACATATTCATCCGCTATCAAAGGAATTTCAATGTTCAAAATAGGTAAAATTAAAGTCTTTCCAACCTTATCTTTATACCTTTCGTCGTTAGGATGTACTGCAACAGCAAGATCTCCGAGCATTGTTTCAGGTCTTGTAGTTGCAATTGTTAAATATTCTTCACTATCTTTAAAAAAATATTTAATATAATAAAAATGTCCATCCTCATCTAAATGCTCAACTTCAGCATCAGAAATAGCAGTTCCACAATTACAACACCAGTTTACAATTCTATCTCCTCTATAAATTAATCCATCATCGTACATCTTTATAAAAACTTCTTCAACTGCCTTAGAAAGATTCTCATCTAAAGTAAATGCATCTCTTGACCAATCACAAGAAACACCTAGTGTTTTTAATTGATTTTTAATATTTCCTCCGTATTTTTCAGTCCAGTCCCATGCTTCTTCTAAAAACCCGTCTCTTCCAAGTTTTTCTTTAGAATTACCGTCTTTCTTTATTTTTTCAACAACTTTTGCCTCTGTAGAAATGGACGCATGGTCAGTTCCAGGAACCCAAAGTGCCTCATAACCACTCATTCTTTTCCAACGAATTAAAATGTCTTGAATAGTATTGTTAAGTGCATGTCCTAAATGTAAATTACCGGTTACATTTGGAGGTGGCATAACAATAGTATACGGTACCTTATCGGGATTTACTCTTGCAACAAAATCTTTATCTTCTAACCAACTATCATAAATTTTTTTTTCGAAATCTTTTGGATTATAAGTTTTTTCTAAATTTTTCATAAAGCCTCCTAAACATAGAATCTACTCTTATGATACTTTTCGGCAGGTCGGTACTCTATAATAATTTTTTCTTCTTAATGTGATATTTTACATCTGACGAAAGTTTTGAACATCGTTACTTTATAAAAAAACTTCGTCCTATACATAGGACGAAGTTATCGCGGTACCACCTAATTTTCATAAAAATGACTCTCTAATTTATAACGAAATTACCCGTTTTTCAAAGCTAAAAAGCTACCTTCACAAAAAACGAATTAAATTTTTTCACCAAACAAATTCTCTCTAAAAATTCCTTTTAAGTTACTCCTCTTTTATATGCCTATATTTAATTTTCTATTTACATAAAAATATTAGATATATTATAACACGAAAATAATTAATTTTCAACAAAAATAATACACTTGCTTACAATAATTTCTATTAAATACATCGCTAAAAATCACGTTGTTTCAAAATAAAAAAAAGACCGAAATACAATATCGGTCTAAAATAATTTATAACTAAATTTTACCAACTAAATCTAATCCTGGAGTTAATGTTTCATCACCCGGTTCCCATCTTGCAGGACATACTTTATCTCCATGTTTTGCAACAAATTGAGCAGCTTGAACTTTTCTTAATAATTCTTTAGCGTTTCTGCCGATTCCATTAGCATTTACTTCATAAAGAACTATTTCACCTTGAGGATTTACAACGAAAGTTCCTCTTAATGCTTGTCCTTCTCCTTCAATCAAAACACCAAATTGTTCTGAAAGAGCTAAAGCTCTATCTGAAATCATTGGATATTGAATTTTTCTAATAGTTTCAGATGCATCCCACCAAGCCTTGTGAACAAATTCAGAATCAGTAGATACTGAATAAATTTCGCAGTCAATAGCTTTAAATTTATCATAACTTAGTGCTAAATCTTCCAATTCAGTTGGACATACGAATGTAAAATCTCCAGGGTAGAAGAAGAAAACACTCCATTTACCTTCTAAATCTTTATTTGATACTCTTATTATGTCCCCATCATAATATGCTGGAACATCAAATTCTTCAATTTTCTTTCCAATTAAACTCATACTAATACCTCCTATATTTGCCTCTTTTACTAAGACAGTTTTATTATACCACTTTTTAAAATTTTCAAACAAAAAGGTTCAATCATTAAGTTTAAAAAATAAAATAAAAAAACATTCACTAATTTTTTTGCTATTTAAAAAAATATATAATCTTAATTTATTAATGCAATTTTTGTGTTAATAAATTAACAAATTGATAATTTTAGTCTTCAATGCTAATTACTGAACCAATTTTTTTACTCTTAATATCTTAATAAACACAAAAAATATTATTACTACAGTTACTATTGAAAAAAAATAAGGTTGAAATCTTATCATTTTTTGCCATGAAGATATATTTTTGTCAAATATATAATCTACTAAACTCTTGGGAGGATTAATTTCAAATCCTTGAAATAATTTCCCGTCTCCTTCTAAATTTTGACTATTCATCGTGGATTAGTATTAATTTCAAATTTTTTAGATCTAAGACTTATAGCCTCAATATTAAGCTCAAAATCCTGACTTTGAAATTCAGGAGCTATCTTTTCTTTTATCAAATACATAACTTCCTCCATAATTATTTTAATAATAAATTAAGAAATCTATCATTAAAATTATATTTTAACTATAAATATAATATATATTTTATATAACAATATACATTATAAAAAATACATCTCATAACCGCAATGATTATACCACATTTTTTAATTTTTGTGAAAAAATTTTATAAAAATACAAAAAGAGCTAAGATTTTTTTATTCTCAGCTCTTTTTGTCTATAAAATATAAGTTTATGAAA
Organism: Parvimonas sp. D9; assembly: GCF_035282565.1. Classification (NCBI taxonomy): domain Bacteria; kingdom Bacillati; phylum Bacillota; class Tissierellia; order Tissierellales; family Peptoniphilaceae; genus Parvimonas; species Parvimonas sp. D9. The sequence continues at coordinate 319,693 of NZ_JAYKBM010000001.1, forward strand.
TACAAATTTTTCCATTTATATTTTTAAAATTTATTGTGGAGTTTGGAGTAATTTTTCCTTCAATTATCTTTGTAGCTATTTCAGTTTCAATATTTTTTTGAATGTATCTTTTTATTATTCTAGCTCCGTAGTTAAATGAATAAGTTGAATCTAAAATTAACTTTTTACAATCTTCATCTAAATTAATCTTTACTCCAATATCTTTTAATCTGTTTTCAATTTCTGAAACAGTCATATCAATTATCTTATAAAGTTCTTCTTTTTGTAATGGTTTGAATAGTACTATATCATCAACTCTATTTAAAAATTCAGGTCTAAAAGAATTCTTTAATTCTTTCATAACCTCATTTTCAGCTTCTTTTGTTATTTTGCCATTTTCATCAATTCCATCAAGCAAGTAAGTTGAACCTATATTGGAAGTCATAATTATAATAGTATTTTTAAAGTCAACCACCCTTCCTTGATTATCAGTAAGTCTTCCATCATCAAGAACTTGTAATAAGATGTTAAATACATCCGGATGAGCTTTTTCTATTTCATCAAATAAAATTACACAATATGGATTTCTTCTAACTCTTTCTGTAAGTTGTCCTCCTTCATCATATCCTACATATCCTGGAGGTGCTCCTATAAGTCTTGAAACTGAATGTTTTTCCATATATTCACTCATATCTATTCTAACAAGATTTTTTTCGCTATCAAACATACTTTCACATAATGTTTTTGCTAATTCTGTTTTACCAACTCCTGTAGGACCTAAGAAAATAAATGAACCAATAGGTTTATTTTCATCTTTTAATCCACTTCTTGATCTTAAGATACAATCTCTAACTAAATCAATTGCCTCATCTTGTCCAACAACTCTTTTATGCAAAATTTCTCCAAGATGCAATAATTTTTCTTTTTCCCCTTCGACTAACTTCTTTATCGGAATATTAGTCCATTTTGAAATTACTTCTGCTATTGTTTCTTCAGTAACTTCTTCTTTTAAATAACTTTCTTTTTCTTTTTTCTTTTCATTAAGTTCAGCTAATTTTAATTCTAAATTTGCAAGTTTTCCATATCTTAATTCAGAAAGTTTTTCAAAATCATACTCTCTTTCCGCTTTTTCAATATCTATTCTGACAGAATCAATTTCAGCTTTCACAGATTTTATTTCATTAATATCTTTTTTATCACTTTCCCATCTAGCAAGTTCAACATTGTACTTGTTTTTCACATCGGAAAGTTCTTCTTCTAAATTTTGCAATCTTTTTTTACTAATTTCATCAGTTTCCTTAACAAGACCTGCTTTTTCGATTTCTAATTGTAAAACTTTTCTTCTAAGGTCATCAATTTCTTGTGGCATTGAGTCAATTTCAGTTCTTACCATAGAAGATGCTTCATCCATTAAGTCAATCGCCTTGTCCGGTAAAAACCTATCAGTAATATATCTATCACTTAGAGTTACACATGCAATAACTGCAGAATCAGTTATCTTTATTCCATGATGAATTTCGTATTTTTCTTTTATTCCTCTAAGAATTGAAATTGTATCTTCAACAGTAGGTTCCTTTACCAATACTTTTTGAAATCTTCTTTCCAATGCTCCATCTTTTTCGATATATTTTCTATATTCATCAAGTGTTGTTGCTCCTATTGTATGCAATTCTCCTCTTGCGAGCATCGGCTTTAACATATTTGATGCATCTAAAGCTCCGTCGGTTTTTCCTGCACCAACTAAAGTGTGAATTTCATCAATGAATAAAATTATTTCGCCTTCTGAATTTTTGATTTCTTCAAGAACAGCCTTTAATCTTTCCTCAAATTCTCCTCTAAATTTGGCACCTGCTATTAAACTTCCCATATCTAATGAAAAAATTATTTTATTCTTTAATCCATCTGGAACGTCATTATTTACAATTCTTTGAGCTAATCCTTCAACAATAGCTGTCTTACCAACTCCGGGTTCGCCTATTAAAACAGGATTATTTTTTGTTCTTCTTGATAAAATTCTAATTGAATGCCTTATTTCTTCATCCCTACCAATCACAGGATCAAGTTTACCATTTCTTGCTTCTTCTGTTAAATTTCTTCCATATTTTAACAATTCTTCGCTTGTACTTCCATCTTTATGTTCATTTTTCATATTCTTAATTCCCATCAAAGCATATTTAAAAGAGTTGTATGTTATGTTATACTTTCTAAAAATATCTGATGATTTTATATTCTTTTCTTTCAAAAGAGAAAGGTAAATATGTTCAGGTAAAATTGTACTATCTCCTGTTCCTTTTATTTCATCTTCGGAATTAAGCAAAATTCTTTGATAAACGGTATTTGGATAAATGTTAGAATCTCCATATTGTGAAGGTAAATTATCAAATGCAAGTTTTACATCATTTCTATAATTATCTATATTTACATTCATGATATTTAAAATTTTAATAATTATATTATCATTATCAATCAAAGCTTTGTGTAAATGAATATCTGATATTTCTACATTTGCATTTTTTATTGCTAAACTTTGAGACTCTTCTACAATTTTCATTGCATCACTACTAAATTTTTCTAAATTCATAATACTCCTCCTTTTTTTTGAATTTAACTTTTCACTTAAAAATTAAATTCAACATAATTAAATATTTATTGCATAATAATAAAACTTTATTCAACTTAACATATACATTCTGTAATAGATAAGTTAAATATCATTATTTTAATCTTATTTTTCCATTAATTTTTTATATAATTCTAATTTTTCACCTGATAAGTTTTTAGGGTTATTTATAACTATTTCAAGATATAAATCTCCTGTTTTTCCTTTTAAATCAGTATATCCCTTGTTTGAAATTCTTATTTTTTTCATACTTTCTATCTTTGCAGGAATCTTAACTCTAACATTTCCGTTTAAAGTTTCAATAACCTTCGTAACTCCAAAATATGCTTCCCATGGATATAAACTAACTGTCTTTATTAAGTCTAAACCTTCAAGTCTATATTCATCATTTATAACATTTATTTTTACATATATATCACCATCAAGCTTATACTTATCTCCATTGACTTTTACCTTTTTACCTGTTGTAATTCCTCTAGGTATCTTAACAGTTATTTTTTTAGGAGAATTATTTATATTGACGTAAAGTACTCGCTCTATTCCGGAATATGCTTCTTTAACAGATAAATTCAAGCTAGTTTCATATTTTTGTCTTTGAGGTTGTCTTCCAAATCCTGAGTAAGAATTTCCAGAATATGCATTTGAATTTGTAAAACCATCAAATCCTGAAAATCCGCTAAAATGTGATGAAGTTTTTCCACTTCCACCAAAAAACATATTAAAGAAGTCAGAAAAACCACCCATATCACTTCCACTATAGGAAGCACTAAAACCATAATTTCTTGGGTCAAAATTATCTCCACCACTAAAATTATAATTTGATCCGAACATATCATATTGTTTTCTTTTTTCTTTATCAGACAAAACTTCATAAGCTTCATTTATTTCTTTAAATTTATTACTTGCAGCTTCATTATTTTGATTAACATCAGGATGATATTTTTTTGCCAACTTTCTATATTCTTTTTTTATCTCTGCATCAGTCGCGTTCTTATCGACGCCTAAAATTTTATAATAATCTTTATATTCCATAAATTCCTCCTTGTTTTGACTTTCTTTGACCTTTAATTTTATTATACCCTATATAGAAAATTTAAACAATATTTTTATAAAAATTAAATATGATTTTTAACTTTATTTAAATTTTAATATTGATTTGTACACTAAAAATTCATACATGATATTGCATACAAAAATATAAACTATTTTACTTGTATTAATAATTTTTATATTGTATAATTATATTGTATAAATTAATTTTTTTGGAGGTAAATTATGAAAGAAATAAATGCTAAAGGTTTAGCTTGCCCTCAACCATTGATTTTAACTAAAAGAGCTGTTGAAAGTTCAGAAGAAAAAGATTTTTTAGTTATAGTTGACAATGATACTGCAGTAAAAAACTTAGAGAAATTTGCTAAAAGTAGCAATCTGGATTTTAAATTTGAGAAAATATCTGATAATGAATTTAATGTATTTGTATCAAAAAATAACGAAACTTCTCTAAAGGAACCAAGTGCCTTTTGTTCTGTTGAAAACTCATCAGATACAGTAATAGCTATTTCTAAGAACTTTATGGGAAACGGCTCTGAAGAACTTGGAAAATTGTTAATCAAAGGCTTTGTTTATACTTCAAGTGAATACGAAAAATTGCCAAAAACACTAGTATTTTTTAATTCAGGTGTTGAATTGACTTGTGAAGGATCACCTTGTATTGATGACTTAAAGAAACTTCAAGAAAAAGGAGTAGAAATTATTTCTTGCGGAACTTGTCTAGACTATTTTAAACTTAAAGAAAAACTTTTAGTTGGTGAAATAAGTAATATGTATTCAATATACGAAACATTATTCAATGCAGGAAAAGTAATTAATATCTAAAAAAATCAAAACCGGCTAACATTAGCCGGTTTAGTTTTTTTAAAATTATAATTTATATGATAATACTCCAATTATATTTTTCTCATAATTTTTTATATTTTGCAATAATTTTTCAAAAGCTGAATATCTTGTAATTCCATACTCTTCAACTAATATAACATTTTTTAAATTCATTATATTACTTAAGTCATTTGTTTTCACTATATTTACTTTATCAATATTCAAATCATTTAATTTATCAATAATTTTTGAATTTGAACTAAGTATACTTAATTCTTCAATATTTTCATTATTAATTTTATATTTCAAAACTTCAAGTAAATCATTATTATTTTTTATTTCCTGAACAAATTTTATATTGTATTTTCTATAATCTCCTTCTCTATTAATTGTAGGATCAAATATATACATAATAAAATTTATGATAGCAACTAAAATTATTAAAGCTACTTCAATTGCAAAAACTTTTACTAATAATTTTTTCATACTATATCCTGTATTAACATTTTCTTTAGAGCTTAATTCTTTAGAATAATTTGATTCAACTTTTTCAATAGTAACATTTTTATAAACGGATTTATACTTATTTATTAATTCATCAAATTTCTTTTCAATAACATCATTTACAGCTTTACTTGGTGTTAAAATTTTAGCAGAAACCCCTAAATTAGTAGAAATATAATTTACCACTACTTTCTTATCCCAATAATCAGCATTAGAATTTTTCAAAGTAACAGCCGATGTATCCAATTCTTTAGCCATTTTTGACAAATCTTTATCGCTTACATCATTAAATAAATAAGCGCCATTTAGATTAGATACTAGTAGCTTTTCATAAAAATCTGAATAGCCTCTTCTACTATATAACGCATTTATATTATCACTCTCAGGAGCTGTTATTTTATAAGCAACATAAGTTGAATATTGCACTCCTTCTTTTGTTATAGTTTTTTTATTTATTGTTTGTAAAACCAACGGACAAACCAAAGCAATACTCAACAGCAAAAATGCTATTAAATTTAAAATTCTCTTTTTATATATATTGGATAATAAATCTCCAAATGAATAGTTTTCAAACATATCATATCTCCTTTATTTTAAAAATTGTATAAGAATTTTCTTTTGATATTAATTTTGCCACTACAAAAATTAATATAATTATAAACCAAAATTGGAATGTAAGTAATATTGAAAAACTTTCTGAAAAACTACTTCTAGGCATAAAAAACAAATTGTTTAATATTATTAATGTGCAAACGAAAGGTAAAATTTTATTTCTATAAGAAACATTTAACATTCTTATAAATAAAAATCCTAAAGCAACACTAAATAAGAATACACCCAAATATCCGTAATCTGTAAAATTTTCCATTATAAAACTACTTCCTAAACCATGTCCTTGCAAATAATCACCTTTCATCGCTATATAAGAAAGATTATGTGCATAGCTATTACTTTTTATTGCCAACTCAATGCTGTTTGTTGTAGCTGTAAATGGTTTTGTATCAAATAATAACTTACCAAAATTCCCATGAGTAAAATACTCAACAATAGGTCCAAAGGTAAAGTTTGTAAAACTTCTCACTGCAATATTACTGTTATACAAAAATCCTTTAGCTAAAACACCAAAACTTGTTCCCTGTTTATAGATAAAATCTATAAATATATCAAATATTTTAAAATTAGAAACTTCAACATTGTCTCTGACATAGTTTAAAAGTCCCATTCCTACAATTATTATAGGAAGACTTGTAAAAATTAGTATTTTTTCTTTAACTCCTATCCATTTATTTTTAATATCTTCTTGTCCCCTTATAAAATAATATATAAAAGAAAATATTAAGCTTAAAATAAATGGATTTCTGGTCCCAATAAATAAATATATTGCATTTGCAAATAGGTTACTTACCAGAACTATAGTAGCATTTCTTTTATTTGGTTTAGATGCTAAATATACACACATCGAATATACTGTAAAAACTGATAATATATACGTAAAGTAAGGCAAATTACTTTTGAAAGACGCATAATAAATATAATAAGATGTATTTAATTTAAATATTAATCTTTCAATCAGTCTTAAAGCATAAAATGGATATGTCAATATATATACAGTAAGAGAAACTATTCTTATATTTTTTAACCATATAGAGCTTTTTAACTTATCATTACTATCTACATCTAACCTCTTTTTGTTTTTTATTTTTAATAATGCTTTTGAAATTACTCCTCCAATAAACAATCCTAAAAGTGAAATCATAACTATAACAAACGCAAAAACATATGCATCTTTTTGATAAGTATTAAAACTATAACTTCTCAAGTAATCTATCGTAGGCCTTGAAACTAGAAATATAAAAATAGTTATATAAAAAAATAAATGTATTATATAATATTTTATATCTGTAAAACAAAACAATATTAAGCTGACAAAAAAAGACAACAATGTAAAAAGTAATATATCCAATCTATCTGTATATAAATAACTTACTCCAAGTAACAGAGTAAAAATAAAAGAGAACGCGGTAATTAAAGAATAAAATTTTCTAAAAGTAATATTCATATAATTATCTCCATTATTCTAATATTTCATTTATATTTTTCATTTGTTCTGAAATCGTAAACTGAGTTATAAAATTTTTCATTTCTGATTTATCTACTGACATACTATTTTCAAAATAATTAACAATACATTCACAAGCATCATCAGTAGAATTTACAATTTTACCGAATTTACCGTCATTTGAAAGTTCCTTTACTCCTCCAACATCTGTAGAAATGAAAGGAATTCCTAAAGCCAATCCTTCAACAATTGCACCGGAAAATCCCTCTTGTTTAGACATTGAAAACATTAAATTCATTTTTTTTATATATTTATATGGATTCTTTTGATATCCTAAAAAATGAACATACTCTTCCAAATTATCTTTTTGTACAAGCTCTTTTATATGAGCCTCTAATTCTCCTGTACCTAAAAAATATAAATGATACTTTTTATTTAAATTTTTATGTAATTTTTTTATTGTATCATAAACTTCCAATGAACCTTTTAAGTTTTCAATTCTTCCAATTACACAAATCGAATTTTTTTCAATATTAATATCTGTCCTCTCATTTGATTTTTCCAAAATACTTTCAAAATCATAACCATTATAAATTGTCAAGACTTTATCTTTGTATTCCGGATAAACTGAAATTATGGACTCTTTAGTTTTTTCTGATACAGAAATTATTTTATCAACATTTTCTAAATATCTCTTATGATTATTCCTCTTTTGAGAATCTTTTATAAAATCTTCAATACTGCCATGAATCCAAGCAATTTTTTTTATATTCTTATCTTTTGAAAATTCAAATGGCGGATTAATTATAGTAAATGAAATTTCAATATCATATTTTTCTTTAACCATTATTTTTCTTACTAAATTTGGAAAAAATTTTCTTATTCTCCATAAAATAGCTCTTTTTAACTTAGACTGTCTATAGTCTTGCCACGATTTTAATATTCTTATATTGTCATCAACAGGTTCATATCCTTTATCAAAATGCTCGATTTCCAATATATCAATATCATATTTTTCGCTATCAAGATTATTTACAATTGTTGATAATATTTTTTCAGCTCCTCCTCCTAATGAAAAGGACCATAAAAAAAATAATATTTTCGTTTTTTTCAAATAATCACCTTATTTCCAAATATTCTCATAATTCGTATAGCTGTTTTTTAGATCTAAGAAAAGTAAGTCATGATGTGGCATTTGTTTTTCCTTTGGAGGCAATTTCATATAATCTCCAAATGCTGTCTTTAAGTATCCATCATATCCAATAGGAATCGGCATTCTTGTATCTTCAAAGTCAAAATACTTCTTATCTACAAACCATTCTTTTCTATATATCTTTTTCATATAATATGGACCAGAACAAAGTTCTGTAATATATTCTGATTTATCAATTCTATATTTAGTCATTCTTTTTTCTGCGAACTTCCAAATTTTATATCTAATTTTTTTAGATTTAAAAATTGATAATAACAACTTAGAAACTTTTTTCTTTAGCCCACCATGTTTTTCAGGTAAAACTTGAGCACAAAAAAGAGAATAAATTAATCCCCACATTATCTGAAATTTTCGCTTAATTTTCACACTTGGACAACCATCAAGAGGTAAAATATCAAGCGCTATTCCGTGACTTATATTTAAACCTTTTTGATATGGTTTAATAGCAGTAGTTTCATTATCTCTAATAGTAATAAAAAGATTATGATCAACTAAATCTTTATTGGCCTTAACAAGTGAATATTTTTTAGTATCAGCTTTTTCATTCCATAACAAATCTAATTTTTCATAATCTTCTCTAGGCATAAAAAAATCTAAATCATCATCCCAAGGAATAAATCCTGAATGTCTTAAACTACCAATTGCTCCTCCACCACAAAGATAACATAACAAATTATTTTCTTCACAAAATGAAACAAAATATTTTCCCATTTCTAAACTCTTAAGTTGTAACTCTCTTAAATTTATTTCATCCATAATTTATATCATAACCACTAATTAAATGTTCCATTTTGCAACAGTTTTAAAAGGTGTGTTCAAGTCATTTTTAAAAAATCTATGAATATCATCAACACTACTGATTTCATCATCTTCAAACACAATCGACTTAAATCTGTTTTGAATTTTTTTATTTTCAAGCATCTTTACTGCTTCTTGAAAATCAACTCTTCCCGATCTGGAACATCCAATTAATGTTAGTCCTTTCTCCAATATATCTCTAGTATTAATTGCGACTTTATTTTCGCTAACACCCATTAACATAATTGAGCCTTGAGGTTTAATATATTTTATTATATTATTAATAGCATCTTCACTTCCCGGCCCTCCGGCACACTCAAATCCATGATCTGTAGAAAAATCTTCAGGAATATCATCACTTGAATAAACTTCATCTACGAACGAAAAGATTTTTAATTTTTCCAAGTTTCTGCCAATAACAACTATTTTGCTATCAGGAAACTTATACTTTAAAACATTAGCCATAACGAATCCTAAACTTCCGTTTCCAAAAATAGTTATTGTTTCTTTGTTTTCAAGTGAATTTTTTATAAATCTGTCATAAGCGTGAAAACCTACCGAAACAAACTCCAAAATAGATGCTACCGATAAATCAATATCATTAAATTTAACAAGCCTATCTGGAGTAATTTTTACAAATTCCCTCATAAAACCATCATGACCACTAGATAGAAAATAAGAACCCTTCACATAATTTTCATATATACTTTCATCATAAGTACAAGGTGGAGTATTTGGTATCATAGATACCTTATCTCCAACCTTAAAAGTGTTTGTTGGATCAAAAACAACCTCTCCACAAGATTCATGAATTGGAGCCATAGGCAATTTTTTTGCTAATACTTTTGGATCTCTCTTTCCTAAATAATATCTTTGATCAGCATGACACAAAGATACGTATAGTGGTTTTACAATGACTTTATCTCCTAAAAAGCTCTCATCAACATATTTAACTGAGATAAAACCCGGTTTCATTAACTGAAAAATTCTATTTATCATCTTAAATCTCCATAAGCATTGCCTTAGCAATCTTTAAGTCTGTTACAGTAGTAATTTTTATATTTGAAAAATCTCCATTAACTAAAAATACTTTTTCTCCATTTAACACAAATATTTTACAAGCATCAGTTAAAATGTTCTTTTCTTCTTCTGACAATTTATTATAGTATTCCATGAATTTATTAATTTTAAATGTTTGAGGAGTTTGTCCTTGAAACATTGTTTTTCTATCTGGTATTGATGAAATAAACTTTCCATCTTCAGAAGAAACTATAGTATCAAAAGCTGGAACTACAGTATCAATAATATTATATTTTTTACAATTATCTATATTTTCTTCAATCATTTTAATTGAAACAAATGGTCTAACAGCATCATGAGTTATAAGAATATCTTCATCAGACAATCCATTATCCTTATCAATAGCTGAAATAATATTTAAAATTGTAGAATTTCTATCTTTTCCACCATCTACAACAACAATTTTTTCAGATATATAATTATAATCTTTCTCAATTATATCAACGAGATAAGAATTCCAATCAGGATTTACTCCAACATAAATTTTATCTATTTTGTTACATAATAAAAACTTTTCAATAGTATGAATTATAATAGGCTTATCTCCAATATTTAAAAATTGTTTTGGAATATTAGAAATATTCATCCTACTACCTATTCCTCCAGCAAGAATACCTGCATATATCATAGTCTAGTCCTCCTTATTATATGTTTTTAAAAATGATGGGATTTTTAAAAAACCTATCAATGTACCATATCCATAACTAATATGTAAAAGAAAAAATACAATTGGAAGCAATAAGTTGTAGGGATTAAATTTACCTTTAAAAATTGAACTTAAAGACATCAAAATATTCACTATAAGATATGAACCAAATACTAATAAAAATAAATATTTAGTAAAAAATAATGAAATAATTGATATAAAAAGTGCAACTAAAAATGCAAAAGGAACATAATGATATAAATTTAAACACTCAGGACAAATAGCTGTTGTAAGTCCTATCCACATTCCATTAGCTTTCTTTTGTTTAATCATTTTTAGAAGTGAATTCCTTGTATGTTGATATGAAACAATATTATCATCATAGCAAAGTTTATATCCTGCTTTTCTGATTCTATAATGGAATTCATTATCTTCTGTTCGTAATAATTTTTCATTAAAAAAACCAACTTTTTCCAATACTTCTCTTTTATACATTGCATGAAACATTGATTTAACATATTTTTTTCCTGATGCATTTCTAAAAGGTGCAATACTACTCCCAAACATAGAAGATTCCGCTTCTAAAAGCATTCTTTTATAAGCAGTATTTTCGTCAATTATATTTGGCCTTTTACCACCTGAAACATCTTCTCCAGATTTTATGTTCTTAACATTTTTTTCTATAAAATCTCTTGGAATTGAAGAATGTGCATCTATTCTTACTAAAACATCTCCCGTAAAATTTTTTATTACAATATTCCAACCTGCAGACTGAATTTTTTTAGGATTATCTAAAATTTTTACTTCTAAAAAATCATTATTGTCTTTGAAAGTCTGCATAATTTCCTTTGTATTATCTGTAGAAATGCCATCAACTAAAATTATCTCAATTTCATCATGTGGATATGTCTGTAATTTAAAATCTTCAAAAAGAGAAGGTAAAGTTTTTTCCTCGTTCAAGGCAACTACTCCTATGCTAACCTTCATTATTTTTTCCTCCCAAAAATACAGATAAAAATGTTTTAAACATAATCTTAATATCATACCAAAAAGAAAATCTTTCAATATATTCTATATTATATTTCATTTTATCAGGTAAAATATATTTTATATAAATATCATCTACACTGATATTATCATCTAAATGCTTTGATATTATTTCGTCCTCATCTTTATAATTTATGCTGGAATATGACGTAAGTCCTGCTGGCAATAACAAAGTCGCATACATATAATCTGAATATCTTTCAACATATTTTGTAACTTCAGGTCTTGTCCCTACAAAACTCATATCACCTAAAAATATATTAAAAATTTGTGGAAATTCATCTAATCTATATTTCCTCAAAAATTTTCCAACTTTAGTTATCCTCGAATCTGATTTTACAGTTACAAGTGTTCCGATTTTATCAGCGTTTGAAACCATTGTTCTAAATTTAAAAATTTTAAATTTCTTACCATACCTTGTAACTCTTTCCTGTCTATAAAAAACACTACCTTTAGAATCCAATTTTATAGCAATAGAAATTATAAATATCGGAATAAGCAAAATTATTAAAGTTAAGACAGAAAAAATAATGTCAAATATCCTTTTAAAAACCAAACTAAGCCTCTTTTTTGAAACTATTTCATAATACTTCTTTACAGATTCATTTTGAAACTCTTTAGGTAAATCTTTATATTTTATCAAAATATTTTCTCCTTATTTAAACGTCTGTAATATAATAACATATATTTAAAATAAAGTAAAATTAAAGAACCTTAACATCTCCATCATAAACTAAACCACCAACAGTATCTATTGTTACAAGTTGTCCATCTTTAATTATATTTGTTGCATTTTCAGCGCCAATAATTGTTGGAATGTCAAAATGTAATGCAATTATTGCAGCATGTGAAGTCAATCCTCCTGTTTCAACTATAATCCCTGATGCTCTATCAATAAATTCGACAAACTCTCTATCTGTAAATTTAGAAACAATAATATCTCCATCTTTAAATTTATTTTTTAAATCTTCTTCACGATGTATTACGCAAACTTTTCCGGTAATTGATTCTTTTCCTATACCAAGTCCTTTTATCAAAATTTTTCCAACTGTGTGCACTTTAATCAAATTCGTTGTGCCTGCAACTCCGACAGGTATCCCTGCTGTTAAAACAACAGTGTCTCCGTCACTAATATAATTTGCATTTAATGTTGCTGATATAGAACGTTCAATCACTTCATCTGTATGTTCTGATTTTTTTGAAATTAAGCTAGTAACTCCCCAAAATATTTGTAATTTTCTTCTAACTTTTTCAGAATACGTAACAGCAATAATATCAACAAATGGTCTGAATTTTGAAATTGATATTGGTGTAATTCCTGAAGCTGTAGCACAAATAATTGCTTTTGCTCTTAAATTTTCGGCAATTTCTTTTGTACATAAACTTATTGAATTCATAGTATTCAAAATATCATTTCTATTTTTATGTTTTATACTATTTTGAAAATCAAATGAGTTTTCAGTAGTTATAGCAATGCTATTCATTACTTTGACTGCATCTATTGGATATTTTCCGGCGGCAGTTTCCCCTGATAACATAACACAATCACTTCCATCAATAATTGCATTTGCAACATCTGTAACTTCCGCTCTTGTTGGTCTTGGATTTCTAATCATGGAATCTAACATTTGAGTTGCAGTTATTACCGGTTTTCCTATTAAATTACATTTTCTGATTATTTCTTTTTGGATTTTTGGAATAAATTCTGCTTTAATTTCAACTCCTAAGTCTCCTCTAGCAACCATTATTCCATCTGAAGCTTCTATAATTTTATCAATATTTTCAACGCCCTCTTGATTTTCTATTTTAGATATGATTTTGATTTCAGAATTATTTTCATCTAAAATTTTTCTAATTTCATATACATCTTCAGGTTTTCTAACAAAAGATGCTGCAATAAAATCTAAATCATTCTTTATTGCAAATAAAATATCTGATTTATCCTTTTCTGTAATTGAAGGTAAATTTATTATTTCATTCGGTATATTTACACCTTTATTACTCTTTATTACACCATTATTTTTTACAAAGCATTTTATTTCTTTATTAGTTTTAGAAACAACTTCCATTTCAACCAAACCATCATCTACTAAAATTGTTCCTCCAATTTTAACATCACTAGGTAATAATTTATACGAAACGGAACAAATTTCTTGATTTCCTAAAATTTCTTCAGTTGTAAAAGTATAAGTATCTCCTGCTTTTAAAACAACTTCATCAACACTAAATTTCCCAAGCCTAATTTCTGGACCTTTAGTATCGAGCATTATTGCAATAGGTAAATCTAACTCTTTTCTCGCTTGCTTTATATTATCAATTCTAACTTGATGTTCTTCTTTGCTTCCATGTGAAAAATTCAGTCTACAAACATTCATTCCACAAAGCATTAATTCTTTTAAACTTTCAACTGAATCTGAAGCAGGTCCAATCGTACATATTATTTTTGTTTTTTTCATAATTCTCTCCTAAATAGATAATTCATCAACTATATCATATAAATTTTTATTAAATATTTTTTTGCTTGAAACTGCATCTTCAATAAAAATATATTCAATGCTATTATTTCTAAATGCTAAAGCTAAATTGGTCTTATCCTTCAACAATAATTTAACAGCCATACTTCCCATTTGGCTTGCAATAATTCTATCAAATGAACTTGGGGTTCCTCCTCTTTGGATATGTCCAAGAACAGTTACTCTTGTATCAATCTTTGTTTTTTCTTGAATCTGTCTTTTAAGTTCATAAGGACTTAAAATCCCCTCAGTTAAAACTATTATATGGTGTAATTTACCTCTTTTTCTACCAGATACAATTTTATTGCAAACTTTATCTATATCAAAATCGACTTCCGGAACTATTATACTTTCAGCTCCACCAGCCAATCCGGAATTTAGAGCGATATCTCCACATTTTCGTCCCATAACTTCTAATATATTTGCCCTTCCATGTGAAGATGAAGTATCACGAAGTTTCGAAATAGCATCTATAACTGTATTTACTGAAGTGAAAAATCCAATTGTATAATCAGTATATCCCATATCATTATCAATAGTACAAGGTATAGCAATAGTCTTTATTCCATATTTACTTAAAACATTAGCACCACGAAAAGTACCATCTCCTCCTAAAACTACAAGTCCTTCAATACCATTATCTTTTAAACTCTGAACTGCTTTTTCCTGACCATCTTTAGTCATAAATTCTTTACTCCTAGCACTACCTAATATAGTTCCTCCTTTTTGAATTATATCTGCAACACTAGATACATTCATTTCAAAGATGTCTCCTTTTATAAGACCATCATAACCAAACTTAACTCCATAAATTCTAATATTATGATAAATACAGGTTCTTACAACAGCTCTTATTACAGGGTTCATTCCCGGAGAATCTCCTCCACTTGTAAGAATAGCGATTTTTTTCAAAATATCCCTCCATTAATTTATATAAAAACAATCTTTTCCAAAATTGTCTTCTAGCTCAACCAGTAAATTTTCATTTCTCAAATCAAATTTATTTTCTAACTTCAAGGTTTTATGATTAGATGAAATATATAAAATAACTTGATTTTCTCCATTGTATTTTTCTGAAAATTCTCCCAATTTTTTCTTAGTATCATAATTTAAACTATCTAATTTTATATACAATTTCTTAATATAAATATCATATATTTCATCAGCATCTATTATAGTAAAATTAGTATTTCCAAAGGAATTCACAGTTACTTTAACAGATATTTCATAGATTTTCCCTTTATTAATATCTAAATCTTTTACATTTAAAAGTTCAATACTACTTGAAAAATCTTCTACATTTATAATTTTTAATGTCTTATTTTTTTTGCTTTTTCTAGTTTTTACAGAATTTACATAAACTATTACTTTATAAATACCTTTATCTAAAACTTTTAAATCAATAAGCTTCATACTATTTTTAGACTTTATATATTCTTTATAAGAATCTAACGGATGTGCAGAAATATAAAAACCTAAAACATCTTTTTCAAACTCTAGAGTATCATCTTTTGAAAAATTTTTAGATTCAACAAACTTTTCCTGCATAAAATCCGAACTGATTAGAGAAAGTTGTCCTGATAATTCATTCTTACTTTTTGAAACAATTTGTGTAAACAAAGTTTCACAAGAATTTAAAATCTCAATCCGATTTTTTTCTATTTCATCAAAAGCTCCCGACTTTATTAGATTTTCGATTGAAATCAGATTCATATTTTTTGAATCTTTCAATCTTTCCAAAAATTCTTTAAAATTTTTAAATTTTCCTGCTTTTCTTGCCTCTATAATATCTTTAGCTAAAAGTCTATTAAATCCTTTTATCTGAGAAAAACCTACTCTCATACATTTATTTTCTGTACTTATTTTATAAAAACTGAAATTTACACTTGGAAGTAAAATCTTTATTCCCATTCTTTTAATTTCTTGAAAATATAAGAAAAATTGTCTTTCATAATTTATAACAGAATTTAAAAGGCAAACCATATATTCAAGCGGATAATAGTATTTTAAGTATGCGGTCCTATATGCATTTAAAGAATAACAAGCACTATGTGATTTATTAAAAGCATAATTACCAAACTCCACAATTAAATCAAAAATATTTTGTGCAAGTTTTTCATCAACTCCATTTCTAATACAACCTTTAATTTTGATACTTCCATCTAAATTATCCAAGCCATAAATAAATATTTTTCGATTATATTCCATAATGTCCATATGCTTTTTACCGATGGCTTTTCTCAAATTATCAGCTTGTCCCCAAGTATATCCTGCAAGTTCCCTTGCAATCTGCATAACTTGTTCTTGATATACAATAATTCCATAAGTAGATTTTAAATATTTTTCTAAACGTTTATCCAAATATCTAATACCACTAGGATTTCTTTTGTTTTTAATATAATTAGGTATTTGATTCATAGGTCCGGGTCTAAATAGAGAATTTGCAGCAACCAACTCATCAAAATTATCTGCTTTCAAATCTTTCAAAAATAATCTCATCCCCGTACTTTCAAATTGAAAAATTCCAATGGTATCTGCCGTTTTAAATAGGTTTAAAATATTTTTATCATTTAAAGATATTTTTTCGATATCTATATCTCTATTATAATTCTTTTTAACAAGTTTTATTGTATCATCAATTACGGTAAGTGTTCTAAGACCCAAAAAATCCATTTTTAAAAGTCCAAGTTCCTCTAATTCTACCATATTAAACTGTGTTACAATATTTTCTCCACTTTTAGCAAGTGGAATATACTCTGTAAGTTCTTCTTTTGTTATTACAATACCCGCAGCATGAATTGAAATATGTCTATGAAATTTTTCGAATTTTTCAGAAATATTTATCAATTTTTTTATATTAATATCTTCATCATATAATTTTTTTAATTCTAAACTATCTCTTAATGCATTTTTAAAAGTAACATCCAAATTATTTGGAATCAGTTTTGCAACTTTATCCACAGTTGATAATTTATATCCCAAAACTCTACCTATATCTCTTACTGCTGCGCGCGGTTTCATTGTTCCAAAAGTTATAATTTGTGAAACGTGATTTTTCCCATATTTTTTAATTACATAGTCAATAACTTCTTCACGTCTTTCATTACAAAAATCTATATCAAAATCAGGCATTGAAACTCTTTCAGGATTTAAAAATCTTTCAAAAATTAAATCATACTCAATCGGATCAATATCTGTAATCTCTAAACAATAAGCAACAATAGAATTTGCTCCCGACCCTCTTCCGGGTCCTACCGGAATTTTATTTTTCTTAGCAAAATTTACAAAATCCCATACAATTAAGAAGTAATCGGTAAATCCCATCTTATTTATTACTGAAAATTCATAATTTACTCTTTTTTTGATTTCATCAGTTAGATTTTCATATCTTTTTTTCATACCTTCTATAATTAGACTATGTAAATAATCTTCTTTTGTACTAACCCCATCAGGTACTTTATATTCAGGTAAATGATATGTAGAAAAATCAAACTCAACATTACACCTTTGAGCAATCATTTTTGTATTATACATTGAATCTTCAAGTGTAGAAAAAATCTTTAACATTTCTTCTTCACTCTTTAAAAAATATTCAGCCTGAGTAAAATTGTCTTCTTTTAATTCGGATAACAAAACTCCTTTAGAAATACATCTTGCAATTTTAAACAAATTAAAATCCGTATTTTCTAAATAATGAACATCATTTGTTACTACGGTCTCTATATTCACCTCATTTGCAAATTCCAAATATCTATTCATCATCAATTCATCATTTTCTTCAAAATGAAAATTTAATTCCAAAAACAAATCTTCTCTATTGAATAAACTTTTAAAATTTAAAATCTCATTTTTTGCACTCAAAATATCTTCTGAATATAAACATTTTCGAATGAAACTTCTCTTTGAACCAACTATTAAAATTAAATTTTTAGAATATTTTTCAAGTTCATCAAAAGTTATAAATTCTCTATTTCTATTTTCAACAACATACAAATTAGAAACTAATTTACATAAATTTTTATAACCGAGATTATTTTTAGCTAATAAAATTATATTATAAAATTCATTATTTGAGTACGACAAAGTAAGCTCACAGCCAATAATAGGTTTTATAGAATTTTTTTTACATCTTTTATAAAAATCGATAACACCATACATATTGTTATAATCAGTAATAGCCATAGCTTTAAAATTTAATTCTTTTGCTTTTTCTATCAATTTTTCTATCGGATTATAGTTATTCAACAAACTATATTCAGTATGAACATTTAAATGTACAAAATCATTAGCCAAAAATTATCACCTCTTTATTGATTTTACCATATTTTTAATATTTTTTAAATATATTTTACCTAATCACTTTATATTTTTATATTTTTATGTTACAATTTTATAGTACGAAGGGAGAAACGATATGAAATTTACATTAATAACTAATAATATTGATTTATATGAAAAGGTAAAAAATAAAAAAGATCTAGACATAATATTCAATGAAAAATATACATATGGAGATGTTTTAGATATAGTTAAGAAAAAACTGCAAAATGGTTTTGAACTTTCGACTCATCCACTTTGTGGAAGTATAAAACCTAATGAAACTCCTTACAGATCTATTTTAATAACAAAAACAAAAGAACTGGATGTTAATGGAATTATAATAATTGATGAAGCAATAGAAACATATAAAAAATTCCAAAACAATATGAAAACACCATTATGGATCGATAGAGTCCTAAGAGATTTTAGGTATGTTGACTGTAATATACTTGTTCAAACAATAGAAAAATTGGGAATAGAATAAATAACAAAAACACAAAAACCGCTAGATTTACTTAGCGGTTTTCAAGTATATAAATTATTAAAAAGGATCTTCGTCAAAAAAATTTATTATTTTACTAAAGGATTATTTTTCAGAATTCTTTTCTTCATTTTCATCTTTGTCAGTCTCTACAACCTCTTCTTTAGGAAGAACTATTCTAACTTTCTTAACCCTGTGTTCATAAATCGACAAAATATTATAAATAACACCATTATCCTCAATAGTAAGTTTTTCACCATCATTTGGTATATATCCCAAAAGGTACATAAGCATTCCACCTAATGTATCATAATCCTCAGAATTTTCATCAAGTTTTAAATTACAAGCATTATTAACGTCTTCTATTTCACAGGCACCTGTTGCGATAAAATGTCTATCATCTATTTTTTTTATTGCAGGATTAGTTTTCTTATCATATTCGTCATCTATTTCACCCATAACTTCCTCAATTAGGTCTTCCATAGTAACAATTCCCGTAAAACCACCATATTCATCAATTAATACAGCCATTTGATTTCTTGAATTTTTAAGTTCAAGAAATAAATCATTTATATTCTTTCTCTCAGGAATAAAATAAGCCGGCCTTAAAATAGAACGTATATTAACATTTTTAAATCCAACTTTATAAGCCTCTAAGAAAAAATCCTTAATATACAGAATTCCTATTATATTATCAATATCACCTTCATAAACGGGTACCCTCGAATATCTCATTTGCATTAAAGTTTCAAAATCTTTATCAGGTTCATCAATATCAATCATAAAAACTTCAGTTCTAGCAGTCATTACCTCTTCCGCCAAAACATCATCAAAAGAAATAACTCCATCTATCATTTCACGTTCTGTAGGATTAATTATCCCTTGTTCTTGCCCTACCTCTACAATAGATTTTATTTCTTCTAAAGTGACTTTAGCTTCAACTCCACTTGTAGGAATCGAAAAAATCTTCAAAATAACATTTGTAGATAAAGACAATAAATAAACAAAAGGGCTCATAATCTTATAAACAAAATTTATTGTTCCAACAGAAAATAAAGCAAATTTCTCTGCGTTTTGTAAAGCAATTCTCTTAGGTACAAGTTCTCCAAAAACCAAACTAAAAAACGCTAGAATAACAGTTATCAAGACAAAAGAAACTCTATATGCAAATGGAACTGATAAATTTTCTAAAAAATTTCCAAACTTATGCGAAAGTCCAACAGCAGCAGAAGCTGAAGTAAAGAATCCGGCAAAAGTAATTCCAACTTGAATCGTTGATAAAAACTTTGAAGGCTCTTTCAAAAGCTTTTCAACTTTAATAGCCCTCTTATCCCCCTGTTCTGACAAAGTCAATAGTTTTTTCTTATCCATAGAAACAATTGCCATTTCTGATGCAGCAAAAAAAGCATTAACTAAAGTTAATAAAATTAAAATAATAATTTGAAAATAGACCTCGGGTCCACTATCCATAATAACCTCCTAAAACTTATTCATTTAAAAGCATTATATCAAAAATTTTTAAATATTGCAAATAAAATATATTATATTTTTCATTTAAACAATAATACTAAATATTTTTACGTAGATAACTAATACAAAAAAATAAAAAGTGTATAAAAATACACTTTTTACAAAAACATAATATTATAATTATTTTATTAACATTCCACCATAGTTTAAAATAACTTGAGCAAATACTAAAGCTACTACAGTCATTAACTTAATTAAAATATTTAATGATGGACCTGAAGTATCCTTAAATGGATCCCCTACAGTATCACCAACAACTGCTGCTTTATGAGGATCTGAACCTTTACCGCCGTGATGTCCTTCTTCAATATATTTTTTAGCATTATCCCAAGCACCACCAGCATTTGACATAAAGATTGCCATTAAAACGCCTGTTACCAATGAACCTGCTAATAGTCCACCAAGAGCTTCAGCTCCTATCAATAGACCTACTAATACAGGAACTACTACTGCTAATAATCCAGGAATAATCATTTGTTTTAACGCTGCCATTGTAGAAATATCAACACATTTTCTATAATCTGGAGTTCCAGTTCCTTCCATAATTCCAGGAATAGTTTTGAATTG
Organism: Parvimonas sp. D9; assembly: GCF_035282565.1. Classification (NCBI taxonomy): domain Bacteria; kingdom Bacillati; phylum Bacillota; class Tissierellia; order Tissierellales; family Peptoniphilaceae; genus Parvimonas; species Parvimonas sp. D9. The sequence goes on from NZ_JAYKBM010000001.1 coordinate 340,925, forward strand.
TCTTCTAACTTCTTGAATCATTTCATTTGCAGCATTTCCAACAGCTTCCATAGTTAAAGCTGAGAATAAGAATGGCAACATACCACCAATAAACATTCCGGCTACTACTTGAGGTTTTGTAACATCTATTGAAGTTAATTTTACAGCTTGAGTATATGATGCAAATAATGCTAATGCAGTTAAAGCTGCTGAACCTATTGCAAATCCTTTACCAATAGCTGCTGTAGTATTACCAACTGCATCTAGTTTATCTGTAATATTTCTAACTTCATGAGGTAATTCACACATTTCTGCGATACCGCCTGCATTATCAGCAATTGGACCGTATGCGTCAACAGCAATAGTCATACCACAAGTAGAAAGCATACCTATAGCAGCAACAGAAATACCATATAATCCTTGACCTGCATTTGAAAAACCATTTGATGCTATATATGATACTAAAATACCTATTGCTATTACTACAATAGGACCAGCAGTTGACTTCATTCCAACAGCTAAACCTGAAATAATATTTGTTGATGAACCTGTTTCAGATTCTTCCGCAATATTTTGAACAGGTTTCTTATCTCCTGAAGTATAATATTCAGTAAATTGTGAAATAATTAAACCAACTAAGATACCGGCAACTGAAGAAATAAATGCTGAGTTATTTCCTAAAATTTGTTTACTTAAGAAATATGTAACTATAATAGTTAATACTGAACTAACAATAGTTCCCATATTTAAAGATTTTTGTGGATCTTTATCTCCTCTAACACAGAACAATCCGACTAATGATGCTAAAATACCTGTTGCAGCAAGAGCTAATGCAAATATGATACCTTCTTTTCCAAATGCAACTGAACCAAGTGTAATACCAGAAAGAATTGAACCTACATAAGATTCAAAAAGGTCAGCTCCCATACCTGCAACGTCACCTACATTATCCCCTACATTATCTGCTATAACTGCAGGATTTCTTGGATCATCTTCAGGAATTCCGGCTTCAACCTTACCTACAAGGTCCGCTCCAACGTCAGCAGCTTTAGTGTAGATACCACCACCAACTCTTCCGAACAAAGCAATAGATGATGCACCAAAACTGAATCCTGTTACAATATTAACATCTCCTACTAAGAAGTAGCAAACTGTCATACCTAAAATACCTAATCCAACTACAGAAAGTCCCATTACAGCTCCACCAGAAAATGCTGTTTGAAGTGCTTTTCCCATTCCATATTCTTTAGCAGCATTTGCAGTTCTAACATTTGCTTTTGTAGCAGCTTTCATTCCAAAAAAACCTGCTAAAATAGAACAAATTGAACCGGCTAAGAAACAAACTGCTGTAAGTAAATTAATGGCTACTCCTAAAATAATTGCAACAACAACAACGAATATAGCTAAATACTTATATTCACGAACTAAGAAAGCCATCGCACCTTCTTGAATGTAACCTGATATTTCTTTCATTCTTTCATTACCAGGTTCAATTTTTGTAATGCTTAAATATTTAATATAAGCAAACACAAGCGCAATAACCCCAACGGCAATTGCACAATAAAAAATCAAATTAGTATCCATTTTTTCCTCCTAAATTTTTTATTTAATCGCAGCCATAGCAATAGCTACTATAAAAAACACAATTGATGCTATAATAGTAATTTGACTTAAGTAAGCATCTTTAGTTTTTTTACCACCTTTTCCTGAAATATTAGTTTCTCCAGTCAAAGATGCTACTCCATCAGACTTCGATTCTTGCATAAGAACTGCAACTATTATCACAATACTAGCAATAAACAATATTATTTCCATAAAAACTTGCATAACACACCTCCGTTACATCCATAATTAACCTGCTACTTATGATAACACATTTACAAGTAAAAATCAACTTAAAATATTGATTTTTAAGTTGATTCTAAAAATAAATTAAAATTAAATAACTAGATAGTATAAATGGGACTAGTGGTATTTCTTGATGTTTAAAAGTTTGTAATTTCCTTACGAATATATACTTTATGAAATAAAAAATTCCTGCAATTACAAAAGCGAACAAACCGATATTAAAAACTGTATACCAATCAGTTGAAAGTCCAATTAAAGATAATACATAGATATCGCCTATCCCAAATGCTTCCATTCCATAAAATAGTTTAGATAAAATATAAATAATCCCATACAAAAGAATCCCGGAAATCAGTCCAAAAACAGAAATTTTAATATAATTACCATATATATTAAAAAATATGATAGGACAAGCAAAACTCAAAATTATATCTAAAAAAATATTTTTACAAATAATATCTGTAACTGAACAAATATATATACATAAAAAACAAAGTAAATTTATTATGTATAATACATTATTATTCAAAAATAAAGATATTAAGTATAAGTTAACAAAAAATATTATTATAAAATTTATTAAATTATAATATTTTTTTATATTTCTAATTGAAACCTTAATCCTTTCTTTTTTATTCAAAAAGTTTAAATCTATTGATGAAACAAATAAACAAACAAAAAAACTAAGTATCCCACCTACAAAGTACATATTAATATTTTCTTTCTATCTTTGCATCTTTCATCAAAGCATCCATTTTTTTCACATAAGCTATTTGTTCTTTGGCTTTTACTATATTTTTTCTAATTTCATCTTTAACTGTTTCCAAATCTAGTTGTTCAGGTTCTGTTTTTGATTCCAGCATAATTAAGTGGTATCCAAATTGTGTTTTTACAGGTTTAGTAATTTCTCCTACTCTTGCATCTATACAGGCATTTTCAAACTCCAATACCATTTGTCCTTGAGAAAATTCTCCTAAATCTCCCCCCACTTCTTTAGAAGGGCACATAGAATATTTTTTTGCTAATTCTTCAAATTCTTCTCCATTTTCACAAAGCTTCTTTAACTCATCTGCTTTTTCTTCACTTTCAACTAAGATATGTTTAGCTTTAAAAGTATATCTACTCTTAAATAAATTTTTATTTTCTTCATAGTATTTTTTTATTTCCTCATCAGAAACTTTTATATCACCAAATAATTCGTTTAAGAAATGTTTTGCTAAAATTGAGCGTGTAATTTCATTAATTTCCTTTACGAATGCTTCACTTTCATTTAACTTTCTATTATAACAATCTTGAATTATAAGCTCTTGTTTTACAAGTTCTTCACATAATTGTTTTTTACCTTCAGGATTTTTATATGGTAACGCTCTATCCCCCATTAATTCTATAAACCTGTCAACGTCACTCTCTAAAATTTCTACTCCATTCACAATTGCCATTACTTTACTTTCCATAAATATTTCCTCCTTAAATTAGTTTAATTCCATTACCTTCAAATTTAACTTTTTCATTTTTTAAAAGTCTTCCTACTGCTTTTTTAAAAGATGATTTACTCATCCCGCAAATATCTTTAATTTTATCAGGATCACTTTTATCATTTAAGTCTAAAAAACCTCCTCTATCTTTGATAATATTAAAAAGAATATCAGCATTATCATTTATTTCAATATGAGAAAGATTTTTTAAAACCAAATTTAAACGACCATCTTTTTTTACTTTTGAAATTCTAAAATTAATTGGTTCTCCAATTTCTAAAACTCCAACTATGTCTTTATTTTCAATCATTGCATCATATTTTTTATCTACAGCAACAAAAGCACCATAATCTTTATGAATTGAATAAATAATTCCTTCAACCCATTCACCTTCCTTATATGGTGAATCAGAAGTTAAATAATCTCTCATCTTCATTGTTGCACAAAGTCTTTCCGACTTATCAATATATAAAGCAACTAAATATTTTCTTCCTTTTTCAAGTTTCATAGATTGTTCTTTAAAAGGTAAAAATAATTCTTTTTCAAGTCCCCAATCTAAAAAAGCTCCAATTTTTGAAATATCCATCACTTCTAAAGTTTCAAGTTTTCCTAAAGAAATTTTCGGAATTTTTCTTGTAGCAACAAATCTGGCTTGATTATCTTTATAGACAAAAACCTCAATTTCATCACCAATCTTATCTGTTTCTAGGACTTCCTTTTTAGGTAGTAAAATATCTAGTTTTTCATTTTTTATTTCTTTAAGTCCAATATAAGCACCATTATTTTTAAAGCGCTTTATAAATAATTTTTGAAATTCTCCTAAATTATACATGTTTTCTCCTTTATCTCAAATTTTCACTATAAAATTATTATACAATTAAATCTTTTTAATAACTTAATTAAGGCAATTATGATAAAATTGCCATATCTTTATCATACACCATAAAACTACAGTAATTATACCATAATTTCTCTTTGATTGCTAAAATTAAGGTTATTATAATAAAATTACTATACCTTTATCATATGACGTAAAGCTACAGTAATTATATCATAATAGTTTAATTAATGTAAGCATAATATAGAAAAAATTACTGATACATTTTGAAATATAATCAAAATGTAGTATAATATTTATGTGAATACTTACTAAATAAGGAGTTTAAATATGTTTTGTATAAAAAAAAGATTTATTTTGATTTTATTTTCAATTTTTATGCTAGTATCATGTAGTAAAACAGGCACTAAAAATGTTGATAAGGTAAATAATGAGATAAAAAATTCAACTTCTCAATTTTCCCTAAATACAGAAGAATTAGCTGTATTAGAAAAACCTTATAGAGATTTTTCAGACGAAGACAAAAAAATATTTAATAAAATATTAGAAAAGTATAATAAATTTAAAGAAAATTCATCTAATGATATAGCATTTGAAACAAAAATATTGGAAAAGCTTGAAGAAATAGAAAATTTTTATGGCAAAAAATATATAAATTTTAAAAATGAATCTTCAATAAATGTAAAAGTAGAAGAAAAGTTATTAAATCAAAACACAAAAACAGAACTTAGTAAAAAAGAATTTTCTTATGATAATTATTTAATAAAACTAACCGGTAAGGGTAATTTCAAATATTCTGTGGATAAAAGAATAATCTGTGAAGAAACTCTAAAAGAAAATGAAAAACCTAGATATGTGCGAATTAAGATTTTAGAAAATTCTAATGTTGAATTTAATGGAAATATTATAGGTATTATTTTTAAAGATAATATTAAATATGATGACTTTAAAAATCTGCCAAGTGGAATTTTTAGTATAGAAACTGATTTAAAACAAGGAACTTATAAAATATCAAATACAACAAAAGATACAATTATAAAAACTATTTCAAAAAATAATGAGGTTAAAATTTTAAATCTACAAGAATCACACGAAATAAAATTAGAAAATGAAATGAAATTAATAATTTCAGGAGTAGATTATATAACATTAGAAAAAATTGATTAAGTTAAAAAGGAGACTTTGAACAGTCTCCTCTTTTAATTATCAAAATAGCAAGATTTCCAAACTCCAACCCGATGAAGTATCATGAAAGGATGGAATTCTTATTTTAATGATTTAGGCTTTCCGATAATCTCTGAATAGAGTACAGCTTTTGATAGACTTTCTTTACCTTTTATAATAAACTTTTTAGTCTTTCTTTCTATCAATTCATCTAAAGATTGAATATCTTTTCTCAATGTAACTCTTTCTGTTTTTCGAGAATTATACATCTGACCTTGACCTTCAATAGAAGTATTCATAATACTCTTACCTTCAATAGAAGTTGTCATAGCCGTCTTACCTTCATAAGAATAATTTTCTAGAGTATTTCCTTCAAAAGTAGAAGTCATAACACTCGTACCTTCAGGGCTCTCATAATCTTCGAAATTATTATTCTTATGACTCTTATTTTTTTTATTCTTGTTATTTTTCTTAGCTTTAGACTTATTTGATGTTTTTGCATGATTACTTTTACGTTCATCAATTCCCACTTCATCAATTTGAGTCTTTATATTATTAATCTCAGATTTTAAATCATCAATAAAAGACAAAAAGCCTTTTTCTTTTTTCATAGAAATTCACCTCTATTCTGAAAGTGATTCTCTCATTTTAGTATCAGATTTTAAATTCTTTAACTTTTCATATTCAAATACAGAAATATTTCCTTCTTCAAATGCTTTTGCAATAGCAAGTGGAATTTTACTTTCTGATTCAACAACTTTCGCCTTCATTTCTTCAATCTTAGCTTTATTTTCTTGTTCAACTGCAACAGCCATTGCACGTCTTTCTTCTGCTTTGGCTTGTGCTATTTTCTTGTCAGCTTCAGCTTGATCTGCTTGCAATTGAGCACCTATATTTCTACCAATATCCACATCTGCAATATCAATAGATAAAATTTCAAATGCTGTTCCTAAATCCAATCCTTTTTTCAAAACAGTTTCTGAAATAGCATCAGGATTTTCAAGCACTAAGCTGTGCCTTTCTGCACTACCTACAGTAGTAACTATACCTTCTCCAACTCTCGCTATGATAGTTTCTTCTCCAGCTCCACCTATAAGTCTTGAAATATCAGCCCTAACAGTAACTTTTGCTATAACTATCACTTCAATACCATTCATTGCAACTGCTGCAATTTTTGGAGTATTGATAACTTTAGGATTTACACTGACTTGAACGGCTTCCAACACATCACGTCCGGCAAGGTCAATTGCTGTTGCCATTTCAAAAGTCAATTCAATATTAGCCTTTTGAGCTGCAATCAAAGCATCAACAACATTATTTACATTACCTCCTGCCAAATAATGTGCTTCTAATTCTGAAATGTTAATTTTAACATTAGCCTTTGTTGCTTTAATCAATGGATAGATAATTTTTGACGCTCTAACTCTTCTAAGTTTCATTCCAATAAGGTTCGAAATTTTAACTTTAACTCCACTGAATAAAGCCGTAATCCAAAGTCCTACGGGAACAAAATAAAAGAATCCAAACACCAAAACCACTATTAAAATAACAATAATGCTATTAGTTGTTGGTAACACTTTCATAATTGTTTGTGGTAACATCTTCATAATTAAGTCCTCCATAATTTATTTACACTTCCGTGTATGATTATATTATATCACTTTTTATAAAAAATTCAATAAAAAAAGAAACCAATTTATAAAATTGATTTCTAAACGTCATCCGTTTCACATTTTATTTTTGCACTGATTTCATTATTATTTATTTCAAGTTCATCAACTAAATGTTTAACAATTCTAAGTCCACGACCTGAAGTGGTCGTATTAATATCTTTATTTTCATTAAATATGTAATTTATTCCATCTCCCTCATCTTTAACATTTATATGTATACAGTCCATATTAACACAGACTTTTAAGTTTATACCCTTTTCTTTGTTACATTTATTTCCATGTTCATAACTATTTATAACTATTTCATTTATAACTATTCGGATATTAAACATTAATTCTTCATCTCTAATAACACTTGACAATTTCCCCAAAATAAAGGAAACTGCTTCATCAATATCATCCAAATCACTTTTAATAACCTTAACGTACTCAAAGTCCATATTTTTCTCCTAACCTTTAATAATTGGTATATACCCAATCAAAAATAATTATTAACATTTTTTAACTTTTTATTTGCATATTTAAAGATTTTCTAATATAATATATACATCATGAGGTGATTAATATGTTTTTTAAAAATAAGAATTTATATAAAATAGATTTATTTATACTGATATCGTTGATTTTAATAATACTAATAGGATTAGTAAATTTATATAGTGCAACAATAAGTTTAAAGAGGAATTTTATGTTGTCGCAAATAGTTGCTACAATTTTAGGTTTCGTCTTAATGTTTATATTAATTGCAGTAAATATAAAATTTTTAAAAAGACTATATTTACCGATTTATATAGTTTCAATAGCACTATTAATATTAGTACTTATAATTGGTACAGGAGATTCCGTAGGAGCAAGAAGTTGGATTAAATTCGGTCCTATTTCTTTTCAACCATCAGAATTTGTAAAACTTGGGATGATTATTTGTTTAGCTACAGTTATTGAAAAAAATAGTGCTAAATTAAACGAGCCGAAAACTCTAATAAAAGTTCTAATATTTGCTTTTATTCCGGTTGGATTAGTTCTAATGCAACCAGACTTTGGAACTGCATTTGTTTTTATATTGGTAATTGGGTCAATGCTATTTGTAGCAGGAATAAGTCTAAGACTCGTAGTTTATACATTACTCGCTGCAGTAGCAAGTTTGCCTGCTTTTTATTTTAGTTTATCACCATACCAAAAAAATAGAATTTTAAACTTTTTACATCCTGAAAGAGATATTACAAATACAGGTTATCAAGCGGTTCAAGGAAAAATAGCTGCAGGTTCAGGAAAATTTATAGGAAGAGGACTGTTTAAAGGTCCTCAAAATCAATTTAATTTTATACCTGAAAAACAAACAGATTATATTTTTCCGGTTTTTGTTGAAGAAATGGGATTCGTTGGTGGAACAATTTTAATCGGATTATATACAATTATGTTGTATAGATTTGTTAAACTTTCTAAAAAGACAGCAAATAAATTCAATCAAATGTTAATTATTGGAATATGTGCAATGTTTTTAGCACATATATTTGAAAATATAGGAATGACAATAGGACTAATGCCAATAACAGGCATTCCACTTCCGTTTTTAAGTTATGGTGGAACTTTTCAATTAGTAAATTTAATAGCAATGGGAATAGTATTATCTATATCTTGTGAAAAAACTCCACTTGATTTTATGTAAAACATATTTAATTTTTATTTTTTATATTAAACTATTCTGAATTAATGAACATAAAAACTCGATGCATTTTTGCACCGAGTTTTTATAATTCATAATAGTTTTTTTCGGTTGATAGATAATCTACTACTCTTACTACTTTATTCCCCTCGAGATAGACCCTCGGAATTCTCATGTTTATTCTACAAATTAAGTCATAGACATTTGTATTCGCAATTTTTGCAATCTCAAAAATATCAAGCTTCATATCTTTGTATTCTCCATAAAGTAAGGCTGTATCTCCTATTTTTACATCATCAATATCAGAAATATCTATCATAGTTTGATCCATACAAACTTTTCCTAAAATCTTAGCCTTTTTATTATTTATCATAACATACCCTTTATTGCTTAATTCGTAAGGGTATCCATCTGCATATCCTATTGAAATGGTAGCAACTTTGATAGTTCTATCTGCACAAAAAGTCCTACCATATCCAACCGTATCACCCTTATGAATATATTTTATATTACTCACTGTACTAACAAAACTCACAACAGTATCCATTTTCATTTTAGAATTATCTTTTACATATTCTGAAGGGTAGTGACCATATATTCCAATTCCAACTCTAACCATATCATAATAATAATCATGAAGCAATGCTCCGCCATCATTAGCAATATGTAACATTGGTATTTTTAGATTTTCTTCTTCTAAAATATGTTTAACTTTTTCAAATCTTTCAACTTGTAATTTTGTAAATGAAAAATCATCAATATCAGAAACGCATAAATGTGAGAACATTCCCTTTACAATAATATGCTTCATAGAATAAATTTCTTTTAAATAATCTTTTAATTTATCATCAATTAAAAAACCAAGTCTATTCATTCCAGTATCTATTTTGATGTGTATTTTACATTTTTTTCTACATTTCGCTGAAATTTCATTTAACTCTCTTATCATTTCTATATTATATACTGTTAAATCTACATTATTCTTTATTAACTTTTCAAATAATGCATTTGGAACATAACCTAAAATTAAAATAGGTAATTTTATTTTCTTTTTTCTAAGCTCCATAGCCTCTGAAAAGTTTGCAACACAAAAATAATCTGCTCCTTGTTTTTGCAAAAATTCAGCGACAGTACAAGCACCAAGCCCATACGCATTTGCTTTTAAAACTATTCCTACTTTTGCTCCATTACATTTTTCTTTTATTTTTAAAAAATTATTTTTTAATTTATCTAAATTAACAAAAATCAAAGATTGATTTTCATACATAATATCACTCCCTAATATATTTAATTGCCTTTGGTAAAAATTTAATTATATCTGATGCTACTAAAGAATCTTCACCTAATTCTTCTTTGGCAAAATCTCCAGCCAAACCATGAATAAAGACCCCAAGCTTTGCGGAATTAAAAGCACTAAGACCTTGACCAAGCAAAGATAAAATAATTCCTGTTAGGCAGTCTCCACTTCCTGCTGTTGCCATACCTGAATTTCCAGTATTATTTATATATATTTCTTCGTCAGACTTAACTATAGTATTTTTACCTTTTAGAACAAGAGTATAGTTTAAATTTTTTTCAAAAAATTTATTTACAACTTCCAATCTATTTTCTTTAATATTTTTTAAATCATAAGATGAAAACCTTGAAAATTCTACTTCATGAGGAGTTATTACAATATTGTTTCTATTTAAAATCTCTGCTTTAATATTTCTTAAGAAAAATATAGCATCAGCATCTATAACTATAGGTTTTTTAAAATTTTTTACAATCATTTCTAAAATTTTTGCATTTTCTTCATTTCTTCCTAATCCGCATCCAATAGCTATAGCATCCAAATTACTTATTTTATCAATTATTTCGTCAATATATCTAAAAGTAAAACAACCTTTATTGTCATCAGAAATTGGTAAAACAATATTTTCAACAGCTTTTATTTGTAAAATATCTGAAATAGAATTAGGACAAATATTATAAACCAATCCACTTCCTGTTCTAAGTGAAGCCTTTGCACACAAATCAACACTTCCACACATTCCAATACTTCCACCAATTATTCCGACTTTTCCAAAATCACCTTTATGTCCATCATCTTTTCTATTTAATATGAGATTTTTACATTCTAAGGCATTTTTGGTATTTATTGATATATTTAAAAATTTAACATCTACTACTGCAATGGCATAATCAGAATCATGGGAAACAGAACAAGATAAATCTTCAATTTTTTTTATAATTTCATTATGAATAATTAAATCAGGTTTTCCGGAAAAATTATGTATAATTTCTACATCAATAGGTGAAATGTTTCCAAATCCAGTACCAATTGCCTTTACAAAGGCTTCTTTTAAGGAAAAAATACCCGCTATGGTTTCATCTCTATTTCCCGTCTTTAAAATATAGTCAATCTCTTCATTTGTAAAATATCTTTTTAAAAACTTGTCCAAATTTTTCATATTTGAAAATCTTGAAATACTACAAATATCTATTCCTATCATTATTCAAATTCATCCATTTCTTTTATAACAAAATTATTTTCCAAAGACTTATATAGTTCTTCATAATTTAAAGCTAATATTTCTTCAGGTTGTTCTACATTTTTTAAGAAATTTCTAATTTTATTCTCAATTTCTTTCATACTCTTAAAAGTAATTAAACTAGGTGCATATGAATTACAAATAAATTCCATAACCACATAAGAAATGTCCCATTTCAATTTAAACTTATCTTCATCTGAAATATTTAATTCATCAACAGCACGTTTCACTCTCTTAACAACTGCGAATACAATAAATTCTGAAAACAAAACAAATTCTTCACAAAAGTCATTTTCTTCAATATCTTGAATAACGGAAAAAATCAAATTCCATTTAAAATCCTTATTTACCAGTTCTAAAAGTCCTAATCCAAATTTTTTACACAAATCATTTTTAAATTCAATTGTATCACAAATTTCAAAAGTTTCTCCAATAACAATGGTTCTATTGTTTGCTCCACTAAGCCTATTTAAAAATCTAACAAAATAATCCTCGTAGCGCATAGAATTATGAAATTTGTTTTTTGAAAAAATATAATCTACAATAATATTTGCACAATCTTTGAAATCAACAACGAATCCTGTGCTTTCTTTAATTTTAACAGAATACAAATCATGAACCATCTTTGAAACAATAGTTTTTAAATGTATCTTTGAAGAATCATAATTATTCTTGTTTTCTACATTTTTTAAATGATTATAAACACTTTGAAGTTGATTATCTATCATCGATAAATTAGCTTTAATAGAAAACATTATAGATCGAATAAAATCTTCTGTTATCATATAATTAAAATTTTTATACAATACTCTGTGATCAATTTCTCCCCAAAATATATTTACCAAAGACTTTATTTGCAATTCAAAATTTACAAAATAATCACCCTCAACTACATATCTACCATCAATTTTATATATTTCAAAACCGTTTTTCTGAACTGTAGGTTGCTTTTCACTAAGTTTTAATTCTATATTTGAATTTAGTTCACTCCTATAAAAACCATCTTTTAATTCAACAGTAAAATTTTTGGAAATTTCATCAAAAATTTTCTTTTCATCATCAATAAATCTACATTCAACTCTAATACCTATTAGATCTGGAAGATTTTCGATTGCAGTCTTATAATTAGGATATTTATAATAATAATTATTTCTTAACAATTTTTCTCTGATACTATCCTCGCTTTTTATTCTTGCGGTTGTGTTTATAAAAAAATCACAATTCAAAAAAATATCGTTAAAGAACTTTTTTAATGATTCAGACGAATTAGAAATAAAATCCATATTCTTATCCATATGTTCTATTGATTTTTCTAAAAATTGAAAAATTTCAAGTTTCAAAAAAACACCTCCAATCACAGAAATATTTTACCATAGATTATAAATATTTACAATCTAAAAAATTCTAAAAAAAAGACTGCTTAAGCAGTCTTAAAACTTATAAACTATCTACAACTTTTTTCAATCTGTTCAACCCGTCTGTTAGCATTTTTCTGTTACAAGCTATATTCATTCTAAAGAATAGTCTTCCATTTTCTCCATAAGTTATTCCTGAATTTAGTAGTAACTTACCTTCATTAATAAGTTTTTGGTGCAACTCATCGTGATCAATATCAAAAGCTCTAAAGTCTAGCCATAATAGAAAACTTGCTTCCGGTCTTTTTACTTTTACTTTTGGAATTTCTTTGTTTATAAAATCTATAGCAAAGTCAATATTATCTTCAATATAACTTATACATTCTTCAAACCATTCTTTACCATAAGTGTAGGCTGCCACAAACCCAACGACTGCAAAACTTGCCATATGGAAAATTCCATATCCTACTAATCCTTCTATAAATTTATTTCGAAGTTCTTCATTTGGAATAATAGCAACAGATTGTGCAAGACCTGCAATATTAAAAGTTTTACTTGGCGCAGTTAAAGTAACTGTATTATATAAAAAATCATCATTAAGAGATGCGATTGGTATATGTTTATAATCCTTAAGAATTAAATCTCCATGAATTTCATCTGAAACCATTAATACATTATGCTTTCTACAGATTTCACCATATTTATTCAATTCTTCTTTTGTCCAAACTCTTCCAACAGGATTATGAGGACTACATAACACACTTAATTTTACATTATTATCAACAATTTTCTTTTCAAAATCATCAAAATCAATAACATACTTATCTTCTAATTCAACTAGTGGATTTTCAACAACTACTCTGTTATTTAATTGTATAGCATTAAAAAAAGGTGGGTATACAGGAGTATTTATAATAACAGCATCTCCTTCTTTTGTATTCCGTAAAATAGTGTTTGCAATTCCCGGTACTACTCCAGGAACGGGAACTATCCATTCTTTCTTTATATCCCAATTATTTTTTTCTTTTTCCCATTTTATAAATGATGAAAAAAACTTTTCACATGGACAGTCGTATCCTATTACTCCGTTTGATATCGGTTCTTTCAAAGCTTCTAAAATTTCATCACAACATTTAAATTCCATATCAGCAATGGACATAGACAAAATTGAGTGGTCATTTTTTTGTGCTCCTGCAGAAATCATATTGTTCCACTTTTCTGCGTGTGAATTTTTTCTGTCTACATATTCATTAAAATCATAACATCTTCCCATAATAACATCTCCTATAAAATTTACGTTAATCTATATTAATTTTTTAATATCTTCAACTTTATCCAATTTTTCCCAAGGTAAATCTAAATCATTTCGTCCGAAATGACCATAAGCGGCAATTTGACGATATATAGGTCTTCTTAAGTCTAAAGTATCGATAATTGCAGCAGGTCTTAAATCAAACACCTTGTTGATTATTTCAATAATCCTATCATCCGAAATTTTTCCTGTACCAAAGGTATCTACATAAATAGAAAGAGGTTTAGCCACCCCAATAGCATAAGAAATTCCTATTTCTAATTTTTCACAAATTCCACTGGCAACAATATTTTTAGCAATATATCTCGCCATATAAGTAGCAGATCTATCTACTTTGGTTGGATCTTTTCCTGAAAAAGCTCCACCACCATGTCTTCCAAATCCACCATAAGTATCAACTATTAGTTTTCTTCCTGTTAATCCTGAATCTCCCATTGGTCCCCCAATTTCAAATCTACCTGTAGGATTTACATAAATCTTAGTATTTTCATCAATTAAGTATTCAGGGATAACTTCATCAATGACAAATTCTTTTATATCTTTTTGAATTTGCTCTAACTTAACTGAAGGACTATGTTGAGTAGAAACAACTATTGCTTCTATTCTTGAAGGAACACCATCAATATACTCAACAGTAACCTGACTCTTACCGTCAGGTCTTAAATATCCTAATATATCATTTTTCCTAACATAAGATAATCTTTTTGACAATTTATGAGCCAAAGTAATCGGTAAAGGCATAAATTCATCAGTTTCTGTACATGCATAACCAAACATCATTCCTTGATCTCCTGCTCCGACAGAATTATACTTATCTTCATTACCATTTTTATATTCTAATGCGCTGTCAACACCTAATGCTATATCTCTTGATTGTTCGTTTATACTTGTTACAACTGAACAAGTTGATGCATCAAAACCGAACTTAGCTCTAGTATATCCTATTTCTTTTAAAACATTTCTAACTATACTCTGTATATCAACATATTGAGAAGTTGTAATTTCACCAACAACCATTACAATTCCAGTTGTTGTTAAAGTTTCACATGCAACTCTTGCAACCGGATCAACTTTTAAAATTTCATCTAAAATAGCATCAGAAACTTGATCACAAATTTTATCCGGATGCCCTTCAGTCACGGATTCAGACGTAAATAAAACTTTTTTCATTTTTACCTCCTTATATTTTATCAAGTAATACCACAGCCTGAGAAGAAATACCTTCTTCTCTACCTTCAAAACCCAAATGTTCTGTTGTAGTAGCTTTTATACTTATATTTTCTATATCAGTTTCCAAAACATTTGCAATATTTTTTCTCATTTTAAAAATAAAATCAGCAAGCTTAGGCTTTTGAGCACAAATAACACTATCTACATTCCCTATTTTATATCCTTTTTCTTTCATAAGTCTTACAACTTCTTTAGTCATTATTAAAGAGTTTATATCTTTATATTTCGAATCATTATCAGGGAATAGTTTCCCAATATCACCTAAACACAATGCTCCCACTATAGCATCATTTATTGCATGAACTAAGACATCAGCATCGCTGTGTCCCAAAAGTCCTTTTTCATGTTCTATTTTTACTCCACCTATTATTAAATCCCGTCCAACGACCAATTCGTGAACATCAAAACCAAATCCTATTCTCATACTAAATGCCTCTTTCTAATAATACTTTTGCATATAAAATGTCTTCTATAGTTGTAATTTTTATATTTGAATATTCACCTTCAACAAGTTTTATTCTAACACCTAATTTTTCAATGATAGAAGAATCATCAGTAATAAAATTACTTTTTTCAAAGAACTTTTTATATCCTTCTAAAATAATTTCCTTTTCAAAAGCTTGAGGTGTCTGAATATTATATAATAAACGTCTGTCAGGTGTAGAAATAACCTCTAAATCAGAAGAAATATATTTAATTGTATCTTTGACTCTAACACCTGTAATAACAGCTTTATAATTATCCAATTCGTTTATAACATTTACAATATTTTGTTTACTGACAAGTGGTCTAGCTCCATCATGACAAATTACAAAATCTGAATCATCTGATACTTCCAAAAGTCCATTATAAGTAGATTCTTCTCTTGAGGAGCCTCCCTCAACTAATTTTATATTTAAAAAGTATCTTTTAATTATATTTTTAAAATCATCAAAAAATTCTTTCTTTGTTACTAAAATAATCTCAAATATTTCAGGTATATCAGTAAAAGCAGAAATTGTTCTTTCAATTACAGAACGTCCACATAAGTCCAAAAAAATTTTATTTGTATTCATTCCCATCCTATTTGAAGAACCCGCTGCAACAATTATAACAGAAATTTGTTTTGCCATAATTTCACCTCGAACTATATTGTACCACATTTAAAATTTATTTTCTATATTTTATAATAAAATTTACGAAGTAAAAATAATAATAATAAAGAATCTCACCCTTATATGATTTTTTGAATTAGGTGAGAGACTTTTTATTTTACAACAAAAGCGATGAATCCTCACCGCTTTTAAAAAGATAAATTATTTTACAAGATCATATTTATATTGTTTTACACCTTGTGCATTGCTAACATTAGTATAACCTAATTTTTTCAATTTTTCGAATGCTTGTCCGCTTCTGTTTCCAGTATTGCAATATAAAACAATTTTTGTATCTTTTTTAGGTACCTTAGATGCAATATCTTTTTCAATTGTTTCTAAAGGAAGATTTATGGCATCTTTAATATGTCCTTCTTTGTATTGGTCTGCAACTCTAACATCTATAACAGTAGCACCTTTTTTTTGTTCTTCTAAAAGAGTTTCCCCTTTCATTAAATTTGATGATTTTTTATCATCCTTTTTTTCAGTTTGTTTTTCAGCTGTCTTATTATCACTCTTTGAACCACAACCTACCAAAGTTGTTGCAGTGATTAATGACAAAAGCAACATTCTTGATAATTTTTTCATTAATTTACCTCCTAAATTTTAATCAATAGAATAATATCATATATTTAAAATAAAGTAAAATAATTTTTTCTTATTAATACAACTTATTAATAATTTTTTTCTATATCACTATATTTTTTATGTTATTACATATATTTTCCCAACTAAATTGGGTTATTTTATATGAAAAATCTTTTTCAAAATTATTATTATATAAATTATTAATTTGATTTTCTAAAGCCAAACTTAATCTTTGAATATAATCATTTACTTCTTCTTTCACAACTTTATCAGTGTCAAACAATTTTGGCATTTTTACAAATTCTATATTTTTAGAATTTATTATATCATCTCCAACAAAATCCATAAAATTTTCGAGTTCATTCATAACAACTTTTAGATCACAAGCCATTGCTTCTATTGTTACAAGTGAAAGTCCTTCATAAAATGAAGGCATAACAAAGATATCACAAGATCTAAATAAATCAGCTATTTCTTGCGTATCCATATATCCATACAATTTGACTTTATCTGACATTTTCTGAGAATATGAAATAATTTCATCATATTCTTCTCCCGTTCCACTTCCTGCCAAAATTAATTCTATATTATATTTGTCTTTTACTTTTTCAAAGGCCTTAAGTAAATATATAACTCCCTTAGCTCTGCTAAATTTTCCGGCATATATAAGTTTTAATTTAGAATTTTTATTATATATTTTATCTTCGCCTCTATAATAAAATTCTAAATCATATCCACCTCCGATAACATAAACTTTATCTTTATTATATTCAAATACTTCAATAATTTCCTCTTTTTGTTTTTCGGACAAGCAAAAAATCCCATCAACTTTTGGGATATTTTTACAAATTAATTTTTTATGGATGTTATTTTTATATAATTGTCTTAAATCAGTTCCATGACAAAATGCAAAAACTTTACAACTTAAATTAAGACTTGCAACAATGGATGACATAATATATAAGTGGTTTGTAAAAATAATATCGGGATTAAATTCATTAACAATTTTTGTTATTTTGTTTGTAAAAACTTTAATATACTCCTCTAATTTTTCGTTTACTAAATTAGAAAATAAAAATGACTCATAAGGCATTACATCACTCATTCCAACAACTGGAAAAGATAAATCTTTACTCTTGAATTTGATAATTTCATAATCATCAAAATTGACTTTTATGATATCATCTTCATTCATTGCACATAAAACTTTTTGAGTAAAGTTCATAGACTTAAAATTTTTATATACTTCCGTTAAATATATTCCACTACCTGTTTTTGAAGGGTACTGACTAATTAAATGTAAAATTTTCAATTTAACAACTCTCCTTATAATATCATAAAAAACTGAAATATCGAATCATAATTTCTTCTGATAATTATATCATATCAACATAAAAAAGTAAAAAAAAAAGCTCCACACGGAGCAAATATAGTGTGTTGGATCCATACACGCTATATTTACGCTTGTGTTGAAGCATCATGTAATCTTTTACTTAATTTACTAACTTTTCTAGATGCAGCGTTTTTATGAAAAACACTGTGTTCAGTAGCTTGTTTAAGTCTTTTGTCAATTGTTCTCAATAATTCATTAGCTGTTTCTAAATTTTTTTCAGCTAAAGCTAAATCAAACTTTTTAATATAAGTCTTTATTTCAGATTTTCTACTTTTATTTTTAAGAGTTTGTTTTTTAGTAATATCTATTCTCTTAAGTGCTGATTTAATATTTGCCATTTCATTCACCTCCTCAAAAACAACATTAATATTATACTACAAACATATAATTTTTACAAGCCCTATTGCTAAAGATTTAAATATACAACTAAATGCTATCTCTAAGAGCGCAATTTTCGCAATACCACCGAATGAGCACCGGAGAATCTTATTGTTCCACAATAAAAAGAACCGGAATAGCATAATCCCAGTTCTTTTTTCAAATTAAAATAAATCAAACAAACTAACTTGATTCGTTTCTTGCAACTTATTTAACACCCCATGTTCTCTTAAGGATTCTAAAGCATTTTTATTTATTTTTGTTCTCTCTTGAAAATCTTCAATAGAGATAAATGGTAATTTTCTAACTTCTTCATAAATTGAAACTGAATTTACGTCGCTTACAAAATCTAACGCTCTAAATGGAGGTAGGATTTTTCCATTTCCATCAATTAAAAATCTTGAAGAATCTGACCTTTCTAAATCAACTTTGCTTGCAACAATTCCTCTAAGATACATTTCTTCCGCAACTTCAAGAATATCATATACATCCTGTTCTTTTTGTGATGCTAATTTTCCTAATTCTTCTATTTCCTTCATTTTAGTTTGGATTGCAGTAAGCCCTTTAAAAATTAAATTACCTGGATAATTATCTATTTTTGTTGTAAAATATGTTGCATAAAAAGCTTCCGGATAATGAACTTTAAAATATGCAATTCTATAACTCATCATTACATAAGCAACAGCATGAGCTTTTGGAAAAAGGTATTTTATCTTTTTACATGATTCAATATACCATTCAGGTATTCCGTTTTCTCTCATATATGATTCTGTTTCTTCATCAAGACTTTTTCCTTTTCTGACTGTTTCCATTATTTTAAATGAACGTTTATTTTCAAGACCTTTAAAAATCAAAAATGTCATTATATCGTCTCTGGTACAAATCGTCTCATTTAAAGGAATTCCCTTTTTTATAAGTTCTTGTGCATTTCCAAGCCATACATCAGTTCCATGAGATAGACCTGAAATTCTTATAAGTTCAGTTAAAGTTTTTGGTCTTGTATCAAGTAGCATCTGTCTTACAAAATTCGTTCCATATTCAGGTATTCCTAAAGTACCTACTGAATCTTTGTATTTGTTATCCATTAGTTTTAAACTATCTGTTGAATAAAATATATTTAAAGTTTCCTTGTCATCCATAGGAATATTTAGAGGATCAACTCCTGTTAAATCTCCTAAATGTTTTATTATAGTTGGAACATCGTGTCCAAGTAAATCAAGTTTTAAAATTCTTCCACTTATAGACTTATAACTAAAATGTGTTGTTTTAGTTTCAGACGTTGGATCATCTGCCGGATATTGTATCGGAGTAAAATCATAGATTTCTTTATTATGAGGAACAATCATTACACCACCGGGATGTTGACCGCTTGTTCTTTTTACGCCAACTATCTTTCTTACATACCTTCTAATATTACCGGCAGTTAAAGAAATTTCTTTTTCTTCTACAAATTTTTTAACATAACCAAATGCAGTTTTATCAGAAATTGTACCAATTGTTCCGGCTCTATAAACTTTATCCGACCCAAATAGTTCTTCAGTATATTTATGACAAGTTGATTGATATTCTCCGGCAAAATTTAAATCAATATCCGGTTCTTTATCACCATCAAATCCTAAAAATACTTCAAAAGGAATGTCATGCCCTTCCTTACTCATATTTATTTTACAATGTGGACATTCTTTATCAGGCATATCGACTCCGGATTGCCCACTATATTCTTCATGAAATTCTGAATATTTGCATTTTGGACAAATATAATGTGGGATTAATGGATTTACTTCTGTTATGCCAGCCATAGTAGCTGCAAAAGATGAGCCGACAGATCCTCTTGAACCTACCAAATATCCATCATCATTTGATCTCCAAACCAATTTTTGAGCAATTATATATAATACAGCGTATCCATTTTTTATAATTGAACTTAATTCTCTCTCAAGCCTATCTTCAACTATTTTCGGTAAATTTTCTCCATAAATAGATTTAGCCTTATCATAACATATTTTTCTTAATTCTTCATCAGAACCTTCAATAAAAGGTGGATATGTTCCATTAGGAATAGGTAAAATATCTTCCAGCATATCTTTAAATATATTTGTATTTTTTACTACAACTTCATAGGCTTCATCTTTCCCAAGATATGAAAACTCATCAAGCATTTCATCAGTAGTTCTAAAATAAAATGAACCTTCTTTTTCAAGATTTTTTCTTCCTTGACCATATAAAATTACATTTCTAAAAATATAATCATTTTTATCCAAGTATTTTACATTTCCAGTTGCTACCACTAACTTATCTAATTTCTTTCCGAGTCCATAAATCTTTTTATTTATTTCTTTCAAATCATCTATGCTTAAAACTTTACCTCTAAAAAACAAATGTTTTAAATTAGATATAGGTTGAATCTCAAAAAAATCATAAAATTTTGCAATTTCTAAAATTTCTTCTTCACTTTTTTCTTCAATAAAAGCTCTAAAAAGTTCTCCATCCCAATTTCCCGAACCAATTAAAAGGCCTTCTCTATATTCCTTTAATCTTGACTTTGGAAAGCCGGCAACTCTTCTAAAATACTTCATTAATCCTTCAGAAACCATCTTATAAAATCCACTTAAGGCTTCCATTTTCTTAACATATATAATTGAATTATATGAAATGTTTTTTGCAACAGGCCATTTTGTTTCAATATTATTTATATTTTCATCAAATACTTTTCCTTCTTTTTCAACTATTTTTATAAGTTCTAAAAGTATTCCTGCACAAGCCTCAGCATCAAAACTGGCTCTATGATGATTTAATAAATTTACTCCTAATTCCTTACATAATGTATTAAGTTTATGATTTTTTAAATGTGGTAATATAGCTCTTGCAAAACCCATTGTATCTATAAATGTTGGATTAAATTCAAGATTTAATCTCTTACAGTTAGTTTTTATAAATGAAATATCAAATTCTGCATTATGTGCAACAAAAACTGCATTTTTAGAAAATTCTAAAAACTTTGGCATAATTTCACTTATTAATGGTTTATCTGCTACCATTTCATTAGTAATACCGGTTATTTCAGTAATTTCTTGAGATATTTCTTGTTCAGGATTTACCAGCTCATTAAAAACATCAACTATTTTTCCACTTTCAACTCGAACAGCTCCTATTTCTGTAATATTATTTTTTAAATGTGAAAGACCGGTTGTCTCAATATCAAAAACTACAAAAGTATCAAAATTTACACCATCTTTATAATTATATAAAATTCTCGGGTTATCCTCTAACAAATTTAATTCAAGTCCATATAATGCCTTTATATCGCTCTTCCCAAACAAATCCATCATTTTCGGATATGCTTGAACAACTCCAATATCTGTGACACCTATGGCAGTATGACCCATTTCTTCCAATCTTGATTTTAAGACTTCTAAATTTACACAACCATCAAGCCCACTCATTTGTGAATTCAAATGCAGTTCAACTCTCTTTTCAGGTGCATTATCAATATAAACAAAACTTGAAGACTTTTCCATGCCATCAATCATCATAGAAATTCCTTTTGCATATTGATCATATTCAACTCTACCGATAGCCGTTACATAAATTCCTTTTTTAATGGAGTCTCTATTTATATTATTATTGAAAATAGATAATTTCTTTTCATCTAAAAACCATTTACAATTCATAGCAGAAGTTTCATCTTCAATATCAAATAATGCTAATTTTTTCCCACTTTTCAGCTCTCTAATTTCTAAATCATAAACTCTTCCCTGAATTTTACAAAAACCACTATTTTGATCTAAATCTGAAATTTTTAAAATTGGATCTTTATCCGAAATCTTTTTACCTAGTCTAAATAAACTATTTTCTTCTGTACTTTCTTTATTTACTTTGATTTTTTCAGCTTTAATTTTATTTTCTTGCTTTATTTCTTTTCTTTTATTTTCTAATTTGTTATCAAGTTTTTCACAACTTTTTTCTTCTCTTGTTATTAAACAATTTAGCATAATAAGCTCAATGTCTTCAGTAAATTTACCGGATATAAATTCTTTTAAATCATCCAAAAAAGAATTTGAAATAAGTTTAAACCTACAAAGAGAATTTGAAATAAAAATTTCTATATAATCTTCCAAAAAATTTATTCTATCACTATTAGTAAGTGAAAATCCATGATTCTTCAATAATTTTTGAACTTCATTCACAAATTCATCATAATTTATATAATAAAAATATTTATAAGGATATTCAGATTTTGAAAAGTTTTGAACCGAAAAATCTACTTCTCTTCCATTAAATATCTCATGAAGTTCTTTATCCAAAACAATAAGTTCTTCTATTCCAATATCATCGGAGTTTGTAAGCAATCTAAAACTTATCTTTTCATCACCAAAAATAAACTCATCAATGATAAAATCATCTGATAAGCTGTAATTTTTTCGCTGTGAAAAATAAAAACTTTTTAAACTCCTATACATACTATTCCTCCAATTTATTTATTTCGTTAATAAGTTCTGCTAATAAATCTTTTTCTTCAACTTTTTTTATAATTTGCCCTTTTTTGAAAATCAGACCTTTACCATTCCCGCCTGCAATTCCTAAATCCGCTTCTTTTGCCTCACCGGGACCATTTACGGGGCATCCCATTATCGCAATTTTCAAATTTTTCTTTACATGTTTTAATTCCTTTTCAGCTTGTTCAACAATATTGATTAAATCTATTTTTGTTCTTGAACAAGTAGGACAGGAAATTAAATCTATTCCATCTTTTAAAAGTCCTAGTGAACGTAAAATTTCTTTTCCAACTTTAACTTCTTCTACCGGATCTCCGGTTAAAGAAACTCTAATCGTATCTCCAATTCCTTTTGCTAAAATAATACCAAGTCCTACAGAAGATTTTATGGTTCCTCTAAAGCTTGGTCCGGCTTCTGTAATCCCTAGATGTAATGGATAATCGCATAAATTACTCAAAAGTTCATAAGACTCAACACAAATAGGAACATTGCTTGATTTTATTGATATTTTAATTTGATCAAAATTTAAAGATTCTAAAAATTCAACTTGATCTAAGGCACTATAAACTATAGACTCTTTATTAACTCCATGAAATTTATCTATAAACTTTTGATTTACAGATCCGGAATTAACCCCAACTCTTATTGGAATATTATGGTACTTACAACATTCCACAACTTCTTTAACTTTCTTTTTTCCACCAATATTTCCGGGATTAATTCTTAAACAATCCGCTCCGTTTTCGGCTGCCATTATTGCAAGTTTATAATCATATTGTATATCTGCAATAAAAGGTATAGTAGTTAAAGACTTTATTTTCTTAATTGCCAAAGCATCATCCAAATCATTCACTGCTGAACGACTAATATTGCAACCTTCTTTTGCAAATTCATTAATTTGTCTAGCAGTTGAAAATACATCTTTTGTAATTGTATTAGTCATTGATTGTATAGAAATAGGAGAACCCCCTCCAACAGGTACGTTCCCCACATAAATTTTCTTAGTTATTTTTCTTTCCATTAATTTGCTCCAAATATTCCTAGTCTTATTACATCTTTAAACGATACAAATAAAATAAGACCCATTAAAAATATAAATCCTATTGTATGAATTAAGCCTTCTTTAGATCTTGAAACAGGTCTTCCTAAAATAAATTCTATAAATAAGAAAACCAGTCTTCCTCCATCTAAAGCCGGAATAGGCAATAAATTTATAAAGCCCAAGTTCACACTTAAAAAAGCTGTAATGTATAATAATGAATACCATCCATTACTTGCAGCACTACTTATTGCTCCAACTACTCCTATTGGTCCAGATAATTGTCCTACACCAACTTTACCTGTAAATAATTGTCTTAAAATATCAAACATTGAGCTTATAAAATAAAAAAATGTATTAAAAGTTTCTTTTACAGAAACTAATAAATTTCTTTCCAATTTTGAAGTAATACCCAAAATTTTTTCATTAGAATTATCAAATTTTACTTTTATTTCTTTTTCTTGTCCATTTCTCACTACCTTAACAACAGTTTCTTGTTTGTCAAGCTTAGATAAACTTTCTTGAATATCTTTCCAAGAATTTATTTTATTTTCTCCAATACCTACAATTTTATCTCCAACTTGAATTCCATACTTTTGAGCAATTGAATTGTCCTTAAGATTACCCACCGTAGTTGTTTGATGTCCTCTAAATCCAAATAGTGTAAAAAGGATAACAAAT
This sequence comes from Parvimonas sp. D9, assembly GCF_035282565.1. Lineage (NCBI taxonomy): Bacteria > Bacillati > Bacillota > Tissierellia > Tissierellales > Peptoniphilaceae > Parvimonas > Parvimonas sp. D9. The sequence continues at coordinate 365,704 of NZ_JAYKBM010000001.1, forward strand.
GCTAAAATAAAATTAAACAATGGTCCTGCAAAAATAGTTAAAATTCTTCCACCTATTGAGGCTCCATTAAAATGTCCTCTTTTTGAAAAATCTAATTCCTCTTCGTCTTCTCCTTCATCTTCACCTTCCATAGCACAAAAACCGCCTAATGGTAAAGCTCTGATAGAATATAATGTATCTCCTCTTTGTTTTCCAAAAATTTTAGGTCCCATTCCGACGGAGAATTCATTTACTTTTATCTTAGCTCTTTTAGCGAAAATAAAATGTCCAAATTCATGAACTACAACTACTACCATAAACACTAAAAGTGCTATTATTATTTTTATAATCATCAAATACTACCTCCAAATATGTGAAAAATAATATAGACTAAAGGAGTTACAAAAATTATACTGTCAAACCTATCTAAAAATCCGCCATGTCCTCTAATAATATTACTAAAATCTTTTATTCCAATTTCTCTTTTTATTTTAGATGCAAATAAATCTCCCAATTGAGCAACAATAGAAAGAATTATTCCAAAACTAATTATAAAAACGGCATTATATTTTAAAACAAAAAAATTGAATATATTTAACAATATAACTGATCCGAAAATTCCTCCTAAAGAGCCCTCAACAGTTTTTTTAGGACTTATGCTCGGATATAACTTATGTTTTCCAAAAATTATTCCAAATAGATAAGCAAATGTATCAGTTCCCCATGAAATAAGAAATACAACCCACAAAAGATTTGTTTGCCCTAATCTTAAAAAAATTCCCATAGGTATTGAAATATAAATAAAAGAAAACAATAATTTTCCAAAATTTTCAATATTGATTTTATTAAAAAACAAATAATATATGGAAATAGAAAGAAAATATAATGAAAAAAAAGTCAATACTAAATCTTTATTTGAACTTCCTATAGAATACAAAATTGCCACAGAAAATAACATACTAAGAACTATTACTAATATATCATTTAACTTAAATGTCCTAAACAATTCAATTAAACATAGAACAGCAATAGTCATAGCATATCCTATAAGTGCATAACCACCACAACAGATACAAATAAAAGATACTATTAACATTAAAACTCCACTTATAGTCCTATTAATAAAACTATTCATTAAATTCCCCCAAATCTTCTATTTCTATTTTGAAAATCATATATTGCATCATACAAATCATCGGCATAAAACTCAGGCCATAAAATATCTGTAAAATAAAATTCAGAATAAGCTAATTGATAAATCAAAAAATTGCTTATCCTCTTTTCATTTCCTGTTCTTATCATTAAATCAACATCTGAATTTTCTTTTGTATATAGATATTTTTTAAAGCTTTCTTCATTTAAATTATCTATTAAAAATTTTTCTTTTAAAATATCATCATATAATTTTTTTATTGATGCAATAATTTCAGCTCTACCACCATAATTTAATGCAATATTTAATACCATTCCATTATTATTTTTTGACTTGTTTATACTGTCTTCAAGTAACTTAACTATAGAATCCGGCAACTTACTATAATCTCCAATAACTCTAAAAACTATATTATTTTCTAAAATCCTCTTTAATTGAGAATTTATGTAAATAACCAAAATATTCATAAGACCATTCACTTCTTCTTCAGGTCTTTTCCAATTTTCAGTTGAAAATGCATATAAAGTTAGAGTCCTAATTCCTATTTTACAGCACTCTTCAACAATATCAACAACTCTATTCATTCCTTCTTTGTGTCCGGCAATTCTGGGCAAAAATCTATTTTTTGCCCATCTTCCATTGCCATCCATAATTATACCAATATGTTTTGGCACATTTTTTAAATCTATATCTTTCATTAAATTTCCATTAATTCTTTTTCTTTTAATTTTGTAATATCTTCAACTTTTTTGATAAATTTATCTGTAACTTTTTGAACTTCTTCTTCAGCTTGTCTTAATTCATCTTCGCTGATTTCTTTATCTTTTTCTAATTTTTTCAATTTATCAAGTCCATCACGTCTCAAATTTCTAATAGCTATCTTAGAGTTTTCCCCATATCCCTTAACAACCTTAACTAATTCTTTTCTTCTATCTTCTGTCAATGCCGGAAATGGCAGTCTAATAACTTTTCCGTCATTAGATGGAGTTATTCCTAAATTTGATGCTAAAAGAACTTTTTCTATAGGAGTTATCAAAGATGCATCCCAAGGTTGAATAACTAATAATCTTGCCTCCGGAACTGAAATAGATGCAACTTGCTTAATTGGAGTTTCTGTTCCATAATAATCAACAGTAAATTGATCTAAAATTGTAGGATTTGCTCTACCAGCTCTTACTGTTGTTAGTTCTGTTTCATAAGATTCTATTGATTTTGACATTTTTCTTTCTAATTCATTAATTATTTCTCTATGCATTTTATTTCCCCCTTACTATTGTTCCTACTCTTTCTCCCTTTACAACTGAAACTAAATTTTCCGGATTGTCAATTCCAAATACAATAAGAGGAATATTGTTATCCATACAGAGAGAAGTAGCTGTAGCATCCATTATACCCAATCCTCTATTCAAAATTTCTATATATGTTAATTCTTCAAATTTCTTCGCATCTTTAAATTTATTTGGATCTTTATCATAAATACCGTCAGTTCCTGTTTTACCAAGTAAAATTACATCTGCTTGCATTTCTGCTGCTCTTAAAGCTGCAGTTGTATCAGTTGAAAAATATGGCATACCTGTTCCTGCTCCAAAAATAACAATCCTACCTTTCTCAAGATGACGTTCAGCCTTTCTCTTTATAAAAGGTTCTGCAACTTCATGAACACTAATTGCGGTCTGAACTCTTGTAGGTACTCCCATATTTTCAAGTGTGGCTTGTAACCTTAAAGAATTTATTATAGTTGCAAGCATACCCATATGGTCAGAAGTTGAACGTTCTATTTTTTCACTCGAACGGCCTCTCCAAAAGTTTCCACCACCGACTACAATACAAATTTGAATACCTAAATCATATACATCTTTTACTGATTTACAAATTTTTTCAATTGTTTCATCATCAAGCCCATGTCCTATTCCACCTGACAAAGCCTCTCCACTAAGTTTAATAACTACTCTTTTAAAATCTAAATCCATAAGATAGTTTTTCTCCTTTAATTTTATACAATAAGTGTATCATTTTTTCGAAAATTTTTCAATATTTAAAATATATTTATAAATATATAAACTTCAAAAAATATATTAAAATTAAATTTTGTATTTAAGAATTAAAAAAAAGATTGAAATATAATTCCAATCTTATCTTATTTTTTATCAATAAAATATTTTATTTTTTATCTTTTTTCATTTCTCGCTCTATTTCATCTTTAACTTTTGGAGAAAGTTCATCTTTATTATTCTCCATACCTTTAACTGTATTTTTATATTGATTAACTAAATCCTTAGCTTCTTTATAAGCATTTATATATTCGTTGTCATCACTCTCTATTCCATATTTACTCAAATTATCAACATATTCTATCCCCAAAAGTGTATCTAAAATCGTAAATTCATCTTTGATTTCAAATCTATAATTTGGATAAAACTTACTATCAGAATTTATATATTTTTTCCCGTTCCTTACTTCTATTTTTAGGTTAAAGGCTTCAAAGAAGGCTTCTTCTCTGTTTGGTTTTTTAAAAACTTCTCCATTCTTATCAACTATAACACCTGAATTTTTGTTCCAACAATAGTCAGGATATTTTATATTAATTTTATCCATATGAAATACAATACGTCCATTGTCATTTGCTAAAAATACTTTATTTCTAAACTTTTCTATACTAATATTAGAACTTTTACAAGAAGAAAAGAGAATTAAAAAGCAAAAAGAAAATGTTACCAATAGGACTTTAAAATTAAAAAGTTTAATTTTTTTACTCATAATAACCACCTCTGTATATTCTCTTCCATTATATCACATTAGCGAAACGAATTCAATAATCATTACTGTAAATTATATAAAAAAAGACAAACAACAATGTTTATCTTAATTCATAATTATATTTTCACTTAGATTTTGGATAAACTCGTCAACATTTCTTTTTTACAACTCTATTATTTTAAAATCTTCATCATAAATATTATACTTTGTTAAATGTGAAATAATCATAAATTTACATTTATATAATTTCTTTATATTATTTATAATTAATTTTATTGTTTCAACATCTAAATTTGCATCAGGTTCGTCTAAAAAAAAGTATTTGAGGGTTTGTTATTAATGCCCTAGCTATTGTTAATCTCATTTTTTCTCCTTTAGATAAAACACTTACCTTTTCATCAATATAAAAGTCAAGTCCATCATCCAAAGAATCTATCCAATTATCTAAACAAACCGTTTGTAAAGCCTCATATATTTTATCGTCACTAACATCTTTTTTATCTAGTAATATATTTTCTCTTACAGTACCCGAAAAAATCAAAGGTTCTTGAGAAACATAAACAGGATTTCTACTATTCTCTAATTTGCAATATTTAAAGTTAATGCTCCCTTTATCAGGTTTTAAAATACCAAATATCAATTTAAATATTGTACTTTTGCCAATACCATTTTTACCACAAATTATATAGTTATTTGAAAAATCAAATTCTAAGTTTAATCCATCTATTAAATACTCTTTACTATCAAAAAATTTAAAAAATACATCCCTAAATTCTACCTTAGATATAGGCTTTAAAACAAATTTTGATTTTTCAGAATTTCTTTTAGAATATAAAAAAGTATTAACTTTTGAAATACTTATAAATAATTTTTGTATAACAGATATATATTCACCTGTATAACTTAAAAAGAAAATTATTCCTTCAACCATAGAAAAACATAGTAATAGATATCCAAAATTTATACTTCCTATCGAAACAAGATACATTCCATAAATAATTATGACTAATTTGAATCCAATTTTATATACCATATTGTCTATAAAAAAAGTTATCGTTTCATAAATTTTAATTCTTAATTTTTGTTTATATACTTCCCCCAATACTTTTAAAATATCACTTTCCATTGACTCATTTAATCCGTAAATATTTACTATTATTAAATTATTTACATACTCAGACACATATTTTATTTTAAGCTCAATATTTTTTCTTATACATAAATATAATTTTTTTATAATTTTTATAAAAAATAAATTTGATATTATTGCAATTAAACCTAGAATGTAAAGTAATAGTAGCATTTTATATGAAGCATTAAAAATCACAATAGTTGATATAATACCTGATAAAATAGCCTGAAAAAGCACTACAAGATCCCAACCTAATATCTTAGAATCATTTATTACATCATGTTGAATTAAAGTAATGTTCTCAGATGAATGTACATCACTATTTCTATTAAGAATTGTTGTAAAAACTAAATCAGTTAAATTTTTCTGATAAACATTAACACCTTTTTCCATATGATAGCCCCAAAAAGGAATTAAAAACACAAAATATAAAAACACTAGAAATGTCAATAACACTAAAAATGGATAATCTATTTTACTATAATACAATTTTTCAAAAATTAAAAAATATAATATTCCAAAAAGAAAATCAGCAAAAACACTTTGAAAAGAATTGAATAGGAATGAAATTCCAGATAGTAAATTAAAACTATTTTTTACTAAATTAATTTTTTTAAACATGAATTTCACTCTCCTTATTTATTTCAAAAACTTTATTATCTGAAATTCTAAGTAATCTATCACTCATATCCATAAGTTTTTTTCTATGTGTAACCAATATAGTTGTAACATTAATGTTTTTTAACAAATCACAAAATAAGCCCTCGCTGTAATCATCAAGTGCAGATGTAGGATCATCTAAAATCAAAAGACTTGGATTTCTAAATAATGCTCTGGCTATACAAATTTTCAATTTTTCTCCTCCAGATAAATTTGTTCCAAATTGCTTTATACTCAAATCTTTATCTAATAAATAGTTTATACCAAGCATTAAAGCTATATTTTCTAAATTTGTTAATTCAGAATTGGTTAAATCATTTTTTAAAGTAATATTATAATTTATACTCCCATCAAATAAATATGTATTATTATCAACATATCCAATATTTTCCCAAATTTCTCTTTTTTCATTATTAACATCAAATCCAAAAATATTTATTTTTGTTTTTTCATTTAAGTCATATAATCCTAAAATAATTTTTATCAAAGTAGACTTTCCTGAGCCAGTTTCACCAATTATAGAAATTTTTTCACCATTCTTTACACTAAAATTTACATCCCTAAAAATAATTTTATCTCCATAATTAAAATCCAAATTTTTAACATTAATTACTGTATCATTAGTAAAGTTTGAACTTTTAAAATTATTCTTAATGATATGACAATCTTTTAAATCTATTATTTTTACAATGTCATCCAACAAAACACTTATTGATTTCAAATTAGTGATTGTTCTTAAAAATTTCGTAAAAGGTAATGATATCCCAACAACCATACTAAGTAATGCAAAAAACTGACCATAGCTCATAGGAGAATATTTTACTCTTAAAATTGCTATAAAAATTAATATAATAGTCGGTAAATATTCGTTTAATAGTGCAGGAATATAGGAAATTTGTTCTCTAAATGTGAGATAATTTTTAGATTTTAATAATTTTTCTTGTTTTTTTCTATGTAAACTATCAACATAATTTTCAAGACTATTAATTTTTATATTTTCAATTTTTTCTAACATTTCTTTTTGAAAATTTATGCAATGACTATTTTCTTTATAATATTTTTGTGAAGAATATATCAGTTTATCTGTCAACAAAAAACCGATAAACACGGTAGTTACCACAACTGGGATAATTATTATTGCAGTCATTCTATCAATCAAGAAAATTCCTAAAAAAGTAAATATAAATGAAAAAGGTGTATAAATAAGACTGTTTAAATTATTATCTAGAAAATCTGTAAATTTTGAAATTCTATCCATGATAACAATGGAATTGTTTAATTCTTCTTCTTTTAAATTTTTTATATTTAAAATATATTTACTCAAAATTTTATATTCTAGCTTTATAGCAATAACTGAAAACAAAAATTTTTTTAAGGTACTCATTACTAAAAAAGCAAATAATATACACACAAATATTTTAACACCATAATAATAAATACCATTTAACTCAATAAATTTATCAACTATTTTTTTAGTATAAGTATAAACAAGAAGTTGAAAAACAGAAGTTAATATACAAACGGCAAAAATTACTATATGAGTAAAATAATTAAAATTAATAATTTTATAAAATTTTCTAACCAAAAAATCCCCCTCTATCAGCAATAAGATTGTTTAATACTAATTGCAAATTTGATTACACAATAAGATATCTTTAAAACCTAATTCATAATAATGTTATTACTAAGATTTTGGATAAACTCGTCAACATTTCTTTTTAAAACTTGATTTTCTTCTTTTTCAAAATTAAAATCATCCATCAAAATCTTATCAACATATTTTATAGCAGATTTTAAAAGCTCATAATCTTTTTGAATATTTAAAATTTTAAATCTGGCTTCTCCTGATTGACGATATCCAAGTATATCACCATATCCTCTTAGTAAAAAATCTTGTTCTGAAATATAAAATCCATCATTTGATGAACACATTATATCCATTCTCTTTTTTACATTTGTACTTTTATTATTACTAACTAAAATGCAAAAACTTTCATAATTTCCTCTTCCTATTCTTCCTCTTAGTTGATGTAATTGACTAAGACCAAATCTTTCCGCATTGTAAATTACCATTATATTTGAATTAGGAACATTAATTCCAACTTCTATTACAGTAGTTGCAACTAGAACTTTTATTTTTCCGTTTTCAAAATTTTTCATTATCCTATCTTTGTCAACGGGTTTTATCTTCCCATGTATAAACTCAATTTCAATGTCTTGAAAATATCTTTCTTTTAAACGTTCATATAAATTTATAACTGACTGTAATTCCAATGTATCACTTTCATCGACAAGTGGACAAACAATATATGCTTGACGTCCTTCTGATATATATTTTTTTATAAAATTCATATATCTTTCTTCATAATTTTCATCTACAAAATAAGTATTCACCTTTCCTCTACCGCTAGGCAATTCGTCAATAGTAGAAATATCCAAATCACAGAACATAACAAGACCGACAGTCCTAGGTATAGGAGTTGCACTCATTACTAATATATCCGGATTTTTAGATTTTTTAGAAAGTAAAAGTCTTTGTTTAACTCCAAATCTATGTTGTTCATCTGTAATAACAAATCCCAAATTTTTGTAAACAACTTTTTCTTGAAAAACCGCATGTGTTCCAATTACAATATCAATTTCTCCATTTTCTATCTTTTCTCTAATAGCTTTCTTTTCGGATTCTTTTAAACTTCCAACTAATAACTCAACTTTTATATTATAATCTAAAAAAAGATTTTTAGCATTATCATAATGCTGTCTAGCTAAAATTTCAGTTGGAGTCATTAGAACTGATTGAAATCCATTTTTTATAACATTAAACATAGCAACAAAAGATATAATTGTTTTTCCACAACCTACATCTCCTTGAACTAATCTATTCATTTGCTTATCGCTAGTCATATCTCTAAAAATATCATCTAATACTTTATTTTGTGAATTTGTCAATTTAAAACTCAAGGATTTTATAAAATCAAATGTTTCATCTTTTATCTCAAATTTAATAGCATCCTCATTATTTCTCTTTATTTTTTTCATAGAGAGTTGAAAATAAAAAATCTCATCAAAAACAAGTCTTCTTTTTGCTCTAATAAAACCTTCGTTATCTTTTGGAAAATGTATGTTTCTAATTGCATTGTCATAGCTTTCTAAGTTTAATTCATTTAGAATATTACTAGGTATTTTTTCTTCAAAATATGAATTCTTTTTTAATAAATTTTGAATAATCTTAACTATGTCTAGATTAGAAATTCCTTTACACAAATGATATTGTGGAATTATGCTTCCAATAATATTAGCTTTATTTTGCATTGTAGGAGACTGAATTTCAACATTTTTTCCAAGCAGTTTTGCTCTTCCGTACATTTCATATACATTGTTAATTTTTAAATTTTTTGAAATAAAGATATTATTAAAATATACAATTGTGCAATAATTCATTTCTTCATCCATTGCTAAAAATTTTGTAACTCTAATATTTCTTTTCTTTCTATTTTCCATTAAAGAAATAATTTTTAATCTATATGAATAACTTCCTTCTTCAGTTATTTCAGAAATTTTTTTAAATTTTGTTGTATCAATATAAGAATATGGAAAATACTCTAATAAATTATTAACTGTAAAAATTCCAAGTTTATTTAAAAGAGCAATTTTCTTTTCTCCAATTCCTTTAATATCTTTTAATTCCATAATTATCCTTACAAAAAAAGTCCTTTCGGACTTTTTCTACTCAACTGAAATCAAATAGTAATATAATGGTTGACCACCATATACTAATTCAACTTCAACATCTTCATATTTTTTCTCAATTAATTTTGCTAATTTTTCAGCATCTTTTTCTTTTACATCTTCTCCATAGTAAATACTTATTATAGATGAATCTCCATCAATAAGTTGATCAATAAGTGCTTCAAATGTATCTTCTATTTTCTTTTTGGATACTGTGATTTTACCTTCATTTAAACCCATAAAATCATCTTTTTTGATTTTTACTCCTTCAATTTCAGTATCTCTTAGGGCATAAGTTATTTGACCAACTTTAATATTGGAAATAGCTTCAGTCATAAGTTCAATATTTTCATCAACTGATAAGGATTCGTCAAAATTAAATAATGAGCTAAATGCTTGTGGTATTTGTTTTGTTTTTATAACATGAAGTCTCTTCTTCGAAATTTTTGCTGCCTGTTCTGAAACAAGTATAATATTACTATTATTAGGGAAAACAAAAATATCATCAGCATTAATCTTTTCAACTGCATTTAGTATATCTTCAGTTGAAGGATTCATTGTTTGTCCCCCAGTAATAATTTCATCTACACCCATACTCTTAAAGATTTCATCAATACCATCTCCTGTTGAAATAGAAATAAAGCCATATTTTTTATGTTCTTTTACTTCTTCAGAATGCTTAGCATCCTCAACTTCTTTGTCAGTATGATGTAAATGATTATGTTGTCTTCTCATATTATCAATTTTTAAATCATGTAAAGGTCCAAATTCTAATGCCCATTCAATTGCTTGTCCTGGATGATTGGTATGAACATGAACTTTTATAATATTATCACCTTTAACTACAATTAAAGAATCTCCAATACTTGCAAGTTTGTCTCTCAACACTCCATATTCTTCTGAATCACTTGTAATCATAAATTCAGTACAATATCCAAATTTTATATCTTCATCTTGTTGTGCAGCCAAATGTTCAATTCTTGCAGGTCTATTAAATTCGTAATTGTTTTTAATTTCAACAACTTCATCTCCTAATGCACCTTCAAGCAGATACATCAATCCTCGACCACCTGCATCGACAACATCTGCTTCTTTTAAAATAGGTAGGATTTCAGGAGTTTTTTCCAAACTTCTAAAACCTTCCTTTAAAATTTCTTTACAAAATTCTATTTCATCATTATAATAAGTGTAATTAGCTTCTGCAAATTCTCCCATTTCTCTTATAACTGTTAAAATTGTTCCTTCAGTAGGTTTTATAACTGATTTATAAGCGACCTTATAAGCATTTACAAAACATTCCTTAATAGTTTCAACATCAAGTGTTACACTTTCTTTACTTCCTAAATAGAAACCCCTTAAAATTTGAGATAAGATTACTCCTGAGTTTCCTCTTGCGCCCATCAATGCCCCATCGCTAATAGCTTTAGTAACATCTGCACAAGTATTAATTTTTGAATTTTCTAAATTCTTTATTGCTGATTTAATAGTCAAAGACATATTTGTACCTGTATCTCCATCAGGAACCGGAAATACATTTAAGCTATTAACTATCTCTTTATTAGATTCAAGATAATTACGAGCTCTTACAAATGCCATTTGCAATTGTTCACTATTTATCATAAACTCCTCCTAATTACCTTCTAATTTAATACCATGAACATTAACATTAACTTTTTTTACAGTTAATCCTGTCAAGTTTTCAACATTATATTTTACATTTTCTATTATATTTTCACAGACTGTTGATATCTTTATTCCGTATTGAATAACAATATGTAAATCTATAAAAATATTATTTTCTTTAAGCACGACATGAACACCTTTACCGGAATTATCCCAACCTAAAAGTTGGTAAATTCCATCTTTAGGAGAAACATTAGCCAATCCGCTAACTCCATAACTTTCTCTTAATACATTAGCTACGATTGTTTTAATCACAACGGGGTTAATAGAAACTTTACCTAATTCATTATTAAATTCCATAAAATACCTCCTAATTTATACATAATTATATAGATTACTATATCAAATTTTAGAAAAAAAATCAAGATTTTATAAATCTTTAATCGCTGATTCCCATTTCACTTTCATAACAAAAAAGAAAAATATAAATGCAGCCATACAATTTGAAAATAAATTTCCCCAGAAAATTGAATATACTCCCAAATACTTTTCAGTAAAAATTATAAAAATATATCTAAGTAACCAAACTCTCATTATTCCTGTAAGCAAAGGCATTTTAGTCCTTCCAAGTCCTATAAATACTCCTTGTTCAACTGTAAATATTCCAAATCCTATCACAGAATACATATAAATAGTCAATGCCTTATTAGTTATTGTTGTAATTTCCGGATTCTTTTGGAATAACTCAACAATATAAGGATTTAGAGGTGTAAAAATGATTATAATCGAAAATACTATCATCAAAGAAAACAAAATTCCATAATAAAATACTTTTTTTGCATTTTTGGAATTCCCATTTCCTATATTCATACTAATCATTGTAGTAACCGTTGTTCCAACACTTGTAGGCAAAACAAAATAAATTGAATTTATATTAGAAGCAATGGTAGAAGCATTAAGGGCAATAGAGCCATATTTTACTACTTCTTTATTAATTAAAAAGAATCCAATATAAACTAAGATATATGATAAAATGCTGGGAATTGCCAAAGCCATTGTTTTTTTTATAAATTCAAAATCGAATCTAAAATTTTTTAAAGAAAGTTGCATATCTGATTTTTTTATAAATAAATCATAGTACATCCAAATACCAATCAAAAAGTAAGACATAAAAGATGCAGATACTGCACCAAAAACTCCTAAATTTAAAATTGATAAAAATATTGTATTAAAAACTATTTTAAAAACCAAAAGAATTATCATACGAAAAAATGGTGCTTCAGGATGTCCTGTCCCATTTTTTATAGAATTAAAAATAGCTGCCATAAATAAAAAAGGTAAAACAAAAGAATAAAGTCCAAGATACTCAAAAACATGTACTGAAAGTTCTTCATTTACTCCTCTTGATATTATATAAGATAATATTAAACAGAGAGGCGAAAGTAGTAGTCCTATACCAAAAGATAAAACCAAAATTTGAACCGAACTATGCTTGGTTTTTTCAATATCGCCTTTCCCATATAATTGTCCTATTATTGCCGACGCCGCAACACTGAGCCCTTGAGAAAATGCATTTAAAATACCTATTACGGATTGAGAAAAACCAATAGCTCCTGCAATTACATAACCGGATTTGTTATTTAAAAATAAGCCATCAGTAATTGGAATTAATGCTTGTACTATTCCCATCATAAACATTGGTATTGTCAAAATAATAATTGTCTTTAAAACTTTTTCACTCAGAATCATATTTCGTCGTTCTTCCGAACTTTTATTAAAAAATTTTACATTCATAAAAATCACTCCAGTTAAATTATATACCTTAACGAAAATTATTTCAATGAAAACATAAAAAAGCTGTCGTTTTTTCGACAGCTTTGTAAAATTTTTGAATTTTATAATTCTATATCAAGTAATGCACCAATTGAATTATCCAATTCTTGATTTTCAAATTTTGTTTCTTCTTTTTCTTCTTCAATAACTACTTCTTCTTCGTTTTTTTCTTCTTCAACAGGTCCTTCAACAGGTTTTTCAAGAAGTTCTTTGATTGATAAAGAGATTTTTTGATTTTCTTCATCAATGTTAATAATCTTTACTTGCACTTCTTCTCCAATATTCAAAACATCTGAAGCTTTTTCAATATGGTCATGAGAAATTTGAGAAATATGAACTAAACCTTCAACATTTTCTTTTAATTTAACAAACGCACCAAAATCAACAAGATTAATTACAGTACCTGTAACTACATCTCCAACTGAATTGTTTTCTAAAAACAATTCAAACGGTTTTTTTGTTAATTGTTTTAGACCCAAAGAAATCCTATTTCTTTCTCTGTTAAGTTTTAAGATAATAACTTCTACTTCATCTCCAACTGACAAAATATCAGAAGGCTTTTTTATTCTATTCCATGAAATATCTGAAACATGAATTAAACCATCAACATCTCCTAAATTTACAAACGCACCAAAGTCAGTTAATTTCCTAACTGTACCTCTTAACACATCTCCAACGGCTAATTTACTCCAAGCTAAATCCAACTTTTCTTGCAATTCTTTTTCTTCAACTTCTCTTCTGGAAAGAACAATTTTTTTCTTTCTCTCATCAATGTTAATTATTGCACATTCCAATTTCTTACCAATATATGGCGTAAAATCTTTTACGAAGCTAGTTGTAATATGACTTGCCGGAATAAAAGCATTAATACCATCAACAGTAGCTAATAGGCCTCCTTTAACTTCTTTTACCACTTCAGCTTCTACCAACTCTTTGTTATTGAATTTTTCAACAAGATTTTGCCAATCTTTTAGAGATTCAACTCTTCTAGTTGATAAAACAACATTACCTTCTCCATCATCAAGTTTAATTACATAAACATCAATTTCTTGACCTTCATGAAATAAATCTTTAGGTTTCTTAGTAACGTCAGAAGATAACTCATCAAGTTTAATAATCCCATCACTTCTATAACCAATGTTTACCATAACTTCTGTTTCGGTAACATAAATTATAGTTCCTTTAACTACGTCTCTTGGATAAATTTTCTTAATACTCCCTTCTATTTGTTCCATAAATTCATCCTTGCTTAAAATTTCCATACCTTCAACTACCTCCTCTATTAACCAATCCGGAGTTGAAGCACCGGCGGTTAATCCTATTTTCTTGTATTTTGCCATATCTTTCAATGGCAAATCTAAAAATGTTTCAATCCTATATACGTTTTTACAATGCTTTTTAGCTACATCATAAAGTTTGTTTGTATTTGAGCTACTGTATCCCCCAATAACTATCATACAATCAACTCTTTTAGAAATTTCTTCGCAAGAATTTTGTCTTTTTGAAGTTGCATCACAAATTGTATTTTCAATTATAACATTTTCATTCTTACCCTTTATTATATCAGAAAATTGAAAAAATTTCTCTACTAAATTGGTTGTTTGTGAAATAATATATAAATTTTTTTTATTTTTTATTATTTCAGCTTCTTCTTTCGTATTTATCACACAAAATTTATCACCACAATATCCAATCATAGCTTTAATTTCAGGATGGTTTTTATCTCCGATGATTATAATCTCATATCCATTTTCAACTTTTTTTTCAATTTTTTTATATATATTTAACAAAACTGGACAAGTACAATCAATATATCTATGTCCAAGTTCTACCATTTTTTTCTTTATATTTGGATGTATCCCATGAGAACGTAAAACAATTGTTCCCTGCTCTTCTTTCTCAAAATCATCTATTACCTTAAGTCCGTTTTTATTAAATTTCTCAACGACTTGTGGATTATGAATTAATTCTCCATATGAATACACTTTTTCATTATTTTGATTTTCATTTAGAGTTTTTTCTGCTAATTTTACAGCTCTTTTTACTCCAAAACAAAAACCGGCATTATTTGCTATATAAATCTCCATACTTTCCTTGATAAATTTTATAGAATAATTCTTCTGTCAATTTATCAATAGCCTCCGCATCTTCCATATTTTCAAAATCACTAATTTCTATCATAGGATATATATCAACAGTTATTTTAGAAAAAATTTTATAGGTTCCTTCAATATGAATAGGCAATATATTTACTTTATTTTTCAAAGCAATTAAAGCTACACCTTTTTTCATATTACTAATGTCTATCGTTTTAACTCTTGTACCTTCTGGAAAAATTCCAAGCATATTTCCTGATCTTATAACTCTAAAGCAAGACTTTATTGCTTTTAAATCAGTATTTTCTCTGTCTATAGGGATGACTCCTAGTTTTGAAAAGAATTTTGCCGAAAATTTTTTATCAAAAAGTTCTTTTTTCGCAAGAAAAAATATTTGTTTTTTTGTCAAAGTTGCAAGAATAACAGGATCAAATATATGAATATGATTAGCACTTATTATTATAGGCTCATCATCTTTAAAATTTTCAATTCCATTAACTCTTACTCTGTAAATTATTTTTATAAGAACAGAAACTATCCTAAGTAAAAATTTATACATTACTTTCTCCTCTAATATAGGATAAAAACTCTAATATAGTTTCCTTAAGAGTCTTATCGGTAGAATCTATTTCAATTGCATCTTTTGCCTTTTTTAGAGGAGATGCTTCTCTATTCATATCATCAAAATCTCTTTTTTCGATACTTTCCCTAACTTGCTCCAAATTAAGACCTTTTTTTCGTTCACTTTGCAAAAATCTTCTTTTTGCCCTTTCTTTAGAAGAAGCAGTTAAATAAAATTTAAAATCTGCCTTTGGAAAAATTACAGTTCCAACATCTCTCCCATCAAGAACACAACTTCCTTCCAATCCTATTTTTCTTTGAAGTGAAACCAAATGATTTCTAACATAATCATAACTTGAAACTAGTGATGCTCCTTTTGAAATCTCATCAGTTCTAATTTCCTTTCCTAATTTTACACCATCCATATAAAGGCAATTAGCTTTATATGTAAAATCAGTATTTTCAAGAATTTCTTTTATTTTATTATGGTTATCTAAAGGAATATTATTAGAAATTAGTTTAAATGCAATCGCTCTGTACATCGCTCCTGTATCTATATAATTAATCTTTAAAATTTTAGAAAGTTTTTTTGCAATGGTGCTTTTTCCAACTCCTGAAGGTCCATCTATTGCTATAATATAATCCATAATTACTCTCCTTCTATACAGGAAACTCCAGCTAAATGTCCAGTAGAAAATGCAATAGTTAAGTTATATCCACCTGTATTTGCATCTACATCTAATAGTTCCCCTACAATATATAAATTTTTTATTAGCTTACTTTCCATAGTAGAAGCATTAACTTCCTTTACCGAAACTCCCCCAATAGTAATAATAGCTTCACTTAGCGGTCTTAAGCTCTTAAAATTAAACTCTAAATTTTTAATTGTTTCAACCAGTTTTTTTCTATCTTCTTTACTTAATTGATTAACTTGAATTTCACCATTAACTTCGGATTTTTCTAAAACAAGTTCAACCATTGAGCCAATTAATACATTTAAAAGTACATTTTTTAAATTTTTATTTTTATTTTGATCAAATTCTCTTAATAATCTAAGATCTAAGGTATGTTGATCAAGTTTTGGTTTTAAATCAATAGAGACTATATAATCTTTTGAATTATCAAAATACTTACTTGATTTTAAAACAATTGGTCCACTAAAACCAGTATGTGTAAAAAGCATTTCTCCAAATTCAGAATGTATAAGCTTTTTATTTGCATTATAAATCTTAAAATCTACAAATTTTAAACTTACTCCTGAATATTTCCTAATATTTTCTTTTGCATCAATTCCAACAAGTCCAGCTTTTAAATCTGTTACTGTATGACCCAACTTCTTTAAAATTTCATGTCCCTTTCCCCTAGAACCTGTAAAAGGATATGATTTACCCCCAGTGGCAAATATAACTTTATCAAAAAGTCCATAATCTTTATTACATATTAGTTGAAATTTTTCTCCAACAAGTTTTACATCCTCAATTTCAGTATTTAAAATAATTTTAACACCTTTGACATTTAATGCTTTTTCTAATACCTTTATAACATCACTTGATTTATCAGAAAGCGGAAAAACTCTTCCACCACGTTCAACTTTAGTTCTTAGGCCATTCTCGTTAAAAAATCTCAAAATATCCTCATTAGTAAAAGAATACAAACTACTATATAAAAAATTTCTATTTCTATTTATTTCATCAAAAAATTCGTAAATTTCTTTTGAATTGGTAATATTACATCTTCCTTTACCGGAGATATAAATTTTTTTTCCAATTTTTTCATTTCCATCAAATAAAAAAACCTCACTGTTTTCATTCTTTGAAAATATTGCACTCATAATACCTGATGCACCTGCACCAATAACTGCTATTTTTATAAAATCACTACCTTGAACTTAATAATTTAACTCATATAAGTATAAAATATTTTTTGCAATTAGTCAAATTTTTTTGTTATTTAATTTTTGAATTTTTACATTTAATATAATATCAATAAATTGTAGAAACATGTTATTTATTGTAATATAAAATTTCTCAAACAAAATTTTTAATATTTGAACAAAAAAATAGGAAGATAATAATCTTCCTAAAAATTTTCATTATAATTATTCAGCTGAAGTAAATGAAGGTCTTTCAACAAAACCACTCTTCAAACATGTAGTACAAACATTAATTCTCTTTACAGAGCCGTCAACAACAACTCTTACTTTTCTAATATTTGCTCCCCATGATCTACTGCTCTTTCTATGTGAAAAAGTTACTTTATTTCCAAATAATTTTGTTTTATCACAAATTGCACATCTTTTTGACATTTTCATACCTCCTTTTACAAACTCAAATTTAACATTAGTATTATATCATAGAATACTCGCCTTTGCAAGTACTTAGGTAGATCATATTAAATATTTTTTTGCAATCAATATAGATGTAAATTAAAATATATATCATTTTAGACTAATACTTTGTAAAAAACTTTCAAGATTTTCTTCAGTCATAATTTCAATTCCAAGCTCCTGTGCCTTTTTCAATTTTGAACCAGCCTTTTCTCCAACAACTAAAAAGTCGGTAGATTTGGCTACTGCAGATTGAACTATAAGTCCATTTTGAGAAAATATATCTTCTAAATCTTTTCTTTTATATTTTTCAAAAGTTCCTGTTATTACTATTTTCTTATCTGTAAATTCACTTTTTGAAATTTCTTCATAAGGAATTACTTCTATTCCTTTTTCAAGTAATTTATCTAAGGCATCTTTACTGTATTCATCATTAAAAAATTCAAAAATGGAATTAGCGACAACATCCCCAATATCATTAATTTGTTGTAGTTCTTCAACAGTTGCATTTCTTAAATTATCTAAATTTTTATATTTTTTAGCTAAATCTTTTGCAGTTTTAATCCCTACATTTTTAATTCCAAGTGCATAAATAAAGTTCTCTAAATTTACCTTTTTACTCTCTTCTATTGAGTTTAATAAATTATTAACCTTTTTATCTTTAAATTTTTCTAGAGTGATAAGTTCATCATATTTTAAATCATAAATTTTATAAACTTTATCAACTCCTAATTTATCGTATAGTAGTTCAATAGTTTTTTCACTTAGTCCTTCGATATTCATTGCATTTTTACTTGAAAAATGAACAAGTGAAGAGGTTAACTGGGGTGTACATGCTAAAGTATTTGTACAGAAAAAATGTACTCCATCTCTAATTAATTCACTATTACAATAAGGACAGTGTGTAGGCATTTTAATTTCTATCTCATTTTCACTATCTTCGTCCATTATTCCAAGAATTTCAGGAATAACATCGTTTGAACGTCTTATCAAAACTCTTGAATTAATTTTTACTTTTTTTCTTAAAATATCATCATAATTATTTAATGTTGCTCTTTGAACAGTTACATCTCCTATTTCAACAGGTTCTAAAATAGCTGTAGGGGTAACTTTCCCTGTTCTACCTACATTCCATACAACTTCTTTTAAAACTGTACTATATTCCTCTGCTTCAAATTTATATGCTATTGCAAATCTTGGAAATTTATTAGTATATCCAAAAAATTCCCTAAGTTCAAAATCGTTAACTTTAATTACAACACCATCTGTCAAATAATCAACTTTTTTTCTTAAAATATCTATTTCTTTTATTTTATCTTTAATTTCATTTATATTAAGACATTTTTTTTCATATCCATTTACTTTGAATTTATTTTCTTTTAAAAATGAAATCATTTCTTCTTGAGTTTTGAATTGTTCATCAGACTTAAAGCCAACATTGTAAATAAAAGCATCTAAATTTCTACTGGCAGTTTTTTTAGGATCAAGATTTCTAATTGCACCAGCAGCAGCATTCCTAGCATTTTTTAAAGGTACCTCAGCAGTCTCATTATATTTTACAAGAGCGGAAAGTGGCATAATAGCTTCTCCTTGAATTTCTACTAAACCCTTATATTCAATTTTAAGTGGAATACTCTTTATTGTCTTTACTTGTTCAAAAACTTCTTCACCATATACTCCGTTTCCTCTAGTAGATGCAGAAACTAAAATTCCATTATCATAAGTCAGATTAACTGTTAGCCCATCAAATTTAAATTCAACATAATATTCCAAAGTCTTTTTAGTATCATTGATAGAATTATATTCTTTCAAAAGTTTAGTACATCTATTATGAAATTCTTCAAGTTCTTCAAAACTTTGTGCCTTTTGTAAACTGTAAAGCTCTTTTAAATGTGTATGTTTTTCAAATTTTTCTAAAACTTCTCCACCTACTCTTTGAGTTGGAGAATTTGGTAAAATTACTCCTGTTTCTTTTTCTAATCTTAACAGTTCATCATAGAGTTTATCATACTCAGCATCACTTACAATAGGTTCGTCTAATGTATAATACTGATAAGCCCAAAGATTTAATTTTTCTACAATTTCTTTCATTTTATCCATTATTAAGCCCTCTTTATACGCTTGTCTTTTTTTATATCAAATAATTTAATTCCTTCTCCATCAAATGCAACCATAAGCATAACCTTTGTTCCTGCTTTTTCACATTTAATTACAGTTCCTTCACCATATTTTTCATGTATAATCTTTTCTCCAACTTTATAAACATCTTTAGATGAAGTCTTATTTGGTTTTTGATAATGATTTAATGGTTTATCTAATTTCGTTCTTCCAAGATCTGCATTAGAAACATAGGTTCTGGAGTAATCCGTATATGCATCATTTCTAATTTTTGAAGTAGCAACTCTTTCTTCATCGAAATTAAATTCAAGATTAATACTTTTATCGTCAACATAATTTATTATTTCATCAACAAAACTTGAAACCCTGTAAAGATTTAATTTTCCATACATGGTCATACTCTTTGTTGAAGATATAAAAAGTTTTTCCTTTGCTCTGGTGATAGCAACATAAAAAAGACGTCTTTCTTCTTCAAGACCGTCATCTCTCTCTTTAATTGACCTTTCACTTGGAAATATCCCTTCATTCATTCCAATTATGAATACAACCTTATACTCAAGTCCCTTTGCGGAATGAATAGTAGTTAAAGTAACTGTATCATCTGCATCTTCAGTCTTATCTATATCTGATAAAAGACTATTAGTTTCTAGATATTCTAATAATTTTACTCCTTTATAACTATTAGAAATTTCTTCTAAAAATAAATTTATATTTTCAGATTTCTTTTCAAAGTCCTTCTTTTCATTTTCTCTTAAATAATCTACAAATTTGATTGATTCTAAAAGCTCTTTAACTAAAATTTCAATTTCTGTATCTTCAACACAAGTGATAAATCCAAAAATCATATCTCTAAAATTTTCAAATTCAGTTCTTAACTTTTTACTTACAGACTCCAAAAATTCATTTCTAAATAACCCGTCAAAAAGGCTTATATTTTCTAAATTGCAATAATCTTCCAACTTTTGTAAACTCACATTCCCGATAGAACGCTTAGGATAATTTATTATTCTTCTAAAAGCATTATCATCCTTCGGATTTGCAATAAGTTTTAAATAGGCTAAAATATCTTTAATTTCTTTTCTATCATAAAATTTAAGTCCTCCGACCATCCTATATGCAATAGAATTTTTTCTTAAAGCATTTTCAATTGCAAAAGATTGAAAATTTGCACGATACAAAACTGCAATATCAGATAAATTGTATCCTTTAAAAATCAAATTTGAAATATTTTGTGCAACTTCTATGGCCTCATAATTTTCATTTTGATAGCTTTTATAAATTATTTCATCTCCACCCTCTTTTTTTGTCCAGAGATTTTTTTCTTTTCTATTTACATTATTTTTAATTAGTTCATTTGCACAATCCAAAATCTTTTGTGTTGAACGGTAATTTTCTTCTAATAAAATTATTTTTGAATTTGGAAAGTCATTTTCAAAATTTAAAATATTTGAAATATTTGCACCTCTCCAACCATATATTGATTGGTCAATATCTCCAACAGCACAGATATTTTTATATTTTGAAGCTAAAAGTTTTATAATTTCATATTGAGCATCATTTGTATCTTGATATTCATCAACATAAATATGTTTAAATTTTTCAGCATAATAGCCTAAAACTTCAGGACATTTTTTGAAAAGTTCAATAGTTTTAAAAATCAAATCATCAAAATCAAGAGCGTTATTATTAATCAAAATTTCTTCATATTTTTTATAAATCTTTTCGACTACATCAGTATTATTTCCAAAAGAAAAATATTTAGAAAACTCACTTGGTTTAACATTTTTGCCCTTTGCATCACTTATAATACCAATTACAGCATTTTTAAACTCTCCAAGTACATTCTCCCATATAGGATTTTGCTTAAAAATTTCTTTTAAAACTAATTTTTGATCATCTCTATCATAAATTGTAAAATTATTCGAATATCCAATTTTCTCAATGTTGAACCTTAAAATTTTAGAACAAATTGAGTGAAAAGTCCCTATCCACATACTAGAAATATCTCTTTTAAAGATATTTTCTATTCTCTCTTTCATTTCCTTTCCGGCTTTATTTGTAAAGGTGATAGCTAAAATTTCGTATTCACTTACATTTTTTTCTAAAACTGCATAAGCAATTTTTGTAGTTAATACCTTAGTCTTTCCACTTCCTGCTCCTGCAAGAACCAACAATGGAGAACCAAAATGCTCCACAGCCTCTAATTGTTTATTATTTAATCCTTTTAATAAATCCATATATAACCTCATTAATTATTTATAAAAAAGCAATGGGTTTACCATTGCTTAATTAAAATTTATTTTCCAATAGCTTGAACAATATCATTTGAAATCTTTGCGATTTCAATATTTTCAATATTTTTAGCTTTTATTTGAACATTTTTGCCAACGTCTTCTTTTTTTACTGAAATGTAAAGTCTTATATCCTCTGCATTAAGTTTAGCCAAATCCGATTCATAACCTCTTACAGTAACTTTAACCTTATCTTGTAAACCCTTCAAGAGAATATCTTTTCCGGATTCATTTTCTATTTCAATATTTGAAGTATCTATTTCTAAAGTTTTTTCAATTTTTTTATCAACATCAATATTGATAACAACTTTAAGATCATTATTAACAAGTGTTACATCAGATGGCAATTCTAAATTCAGGTTATACGAACCAGATTCTTTTATTTGTGATAAATCAAAAGGTTTAGTATTTATCTGAGAAATTTGCTCTAAACTTGTCAAATTTCCAACTATAGAAATTATATTAGGAACAATATCTTTCTTTAAAATTCTTACATCACTAGGCGGTGAATTTATCTCTACCAATTTTATTGGAACTTCTTTAAAGTTCTTAAATCCGATAGAAACATTAGTATCTGTTTTGCTAAGACTGACCTTTTTGACTTCTTTATTGAGTTCATCAACAGGAACAATTTTAGACTGAACCACTTCGTCTCCGTCCTTATTAGTAACATCCACTACACAACGAACTCTCTTTACTTTATTTACATAGCTTACAGGACCTTTAACTACAACTTCAGAATCTGCAGGTTCTTTTTTAGCAACAACTTGATTTTTATTTTTTATCTGCCCAATAGTTTCTACTTCTACTTTATAAGTCTTACTTATCTCTTCATCCAAAGTTACAAGCAAATCATTATCTGAAGCTGATTTAAACTGAACATTATATGGAACCTTATAGTTAATAGACAATCTATGTGCTCCAGATGTTATTCCATTTTGTAAATTTACTTCTGCAACAATATCACTCTTATTCACAGAATAAACATCACTTCTTTTTCCTGTTATAGTAACCGTTACCGTTGGATTTTCAGGACTAACTCTTATCAATTTTCTAGATTCTAAAACAGATTGATTCTTAAAACTTACAGGAACATCAGTAAATTGTCTTGTAACCACAGGATTAACTCCTCCAATTACTAGAAACCACATAACAATCCCAACAGATAACGAAATTAATTTTAATTTAAAATCTTTTTTTACTAACTCAATTATACTCTTTATATTAATCTTTTTTAACAACTTTATCACCTTGATTTTCAACAATTTCACTAACTTCTTCTTTTATATCGTCAATAATTTCTTTTTTAACTTCCTCTTTAAGTTCTTCCTTTGTTACAGATTCTTTTGAAATTTCTTTGTTTTCAAATAAATTTTGGAAAATTTCTTTAAAGGAATTTGTATTTTTTTCTTCGACAACAAAATTTTCAACCAAGTAATTCAATAAATACTCCTTTGAAACATTTCTATTTATTTTTGATTTTTCACAAATAGAAACATATCCTGTTTCTTCACTAACAACAATTACTATAGCATCAGATTTTTCGGAAATACCAATACCTGCCCTATGTCTTGTTCCTAGCTCCATAGAAATTTGTTTGTTATCTGTTAATGGCAAAAAACAAGATGCTGCTATAATATGATCATTGCTTATAACAACTGCTCCATCATGCAAAGGAGTATTAGGAATAAATATATTCATAAGTAATTCATAAGAAATATCAGAATTTAAAGAAATACCAGTTTCAATAATATCTCTAAGTCCGGTTTTTCTCTCTAAAACCATCAACGCCCCTATTTTTTTACCTGCTAAAGAATAAGTTGCCTTAACAATTTCTTCAATAACATTAGCATTACTTCTAGATTCTTCAAAATTAACCGGTTTTAAAAGTTTATTATTTCCAATATGTTCCAAAATTCTCCTAAGTTCCGGTTGAAATACAATTAGAATAGCAATAAATCCAACAGTAACCGCATTATTTAAAATCCAACTTATAGTATAAAGTTTAAAAAATTCACTAAGTTTTGAACCTATAAAAATGAATAAAATTCCCTTTATAAGCTGAGTTGCTCTTGTTCCTCTTATCAAAGCAAATAACTTATAAAACATAAAACTGACTATAAATATATCTATAACATCTGTTATCCTTATTGTTGACAACAAAAAAACTAATTTATCTAAACCCATAAAATCACATCTTTCTAATTTTTATAATTTACATATTAATTATAATATAATATAAACTAAAATTCAACATTTCAATAATATAGAAAAAGGAAAAAACTTCCAATTAATTTGAAAGTTTTTGTACTTTGTACTCAATAAAAACATCATCTCCAATGTTTTTCTCTTTTCCTGTATTTAATTCTATAACTTTTAAAATTTCTTCATCATTTCCCTTTAATTTTAGCTGATATTCTATAAACGCCCCTCTAAATTGTTTTTCAAAAATATTAGCAGGAATATCAGTTTCATAGTCAACTATTTTTATTTTTTCGGGTCTAATAAAATTCTCTTTGTCAAATTTATTTGAATTTCCAATAAATGAAAGAGAAAATTCACTATTCGGAAAATTATATAGCTCTGTAATGGTTGAGTTTTGAATTATTTTTCCTTCATTCATCAAAATAACTTTATCTGCCATTATAAAAGCATCTTCTTGGTCATGAGTTACAAGTATTGTTGTCATTTTAAAATATTTTACAAGTTTTTTTATCTCATTTCTCATTGTATTTCTTAAGCTTTTATCAAGATTTGAAAAAGGTTCGTCAAGTAAAATAAGTCTTGGATTTATAACCAAACTTCTGGCAAGAGCAACTCTTTGCCTTTGACCTCCAGATAACTCATGAATTTTTTTGTTTTCATATCCTTCAAGCCCAACTATTTTTAAAATTTCCATAGACTGTTTCATTCTGTCTTGTTTTTTTACATTTCTAAATTTTAATCCATAAGCCACATTTTCCAAAACATTTTTGTTACTAAATAATCCATAAGATTGAAAAACAGTAGAAATATTTCTATTTTCCGGACTTAATAAAGTTACGTCTTCACCATCTAAAATAATTCGTCCGGAATTATTTTTAATAAAACCTCCAATCGAATTTAAAATAGTGGTTTTTCCGCAACCGGAAGGTCCTAATATACATAGAATATTTCCTTCATCAAGAGAAAAATTAATATCTTTTAAAACTTCTTTTTTCCCATAATTTTTACATAAATTTTTTACTTCTAAAAACATAAAAATCTCCTAATTTATTTAAAATATAATTAATCAACATAAATAGCAAACTAAAACTTAAACAAATCAGAATTATCAATAGAGCTAAAACTGATGCTGTATTATATTTACCACTATTTATAACATCAAACATGACAAGAGTTAAAACTTTTTGTGCAGGATAAACGATAAAAATTATAGACCCCACTGTAGTCATAGTACTGTTAAATCCGTTTATCATACTTATGACAAAATGATTTTTCGTATGTGATAGTATTACATCTTTAAAAATATAAAATTCATTGGCACCTAAGTCCTTAGCACTTAAAATTTGATTCTCATCTATTGTTTCTAAACTTGAACTAAATATTTTTGTAGAAAAAGGAAGTTGTTTAAAAGTAACATTTAAAATCACAATCAAAGCCGTTCCTGTAATGTAAATTGGATAATTATTAAAAGCTAATATATAACCAATACCAAAGAAAGTTCCCGGTAACATGTATGGCATTGTAGCAATAAAATCAAATATCCTTAGAAATTTTACTTTTCTTATATGAATATAATATTGCAGTAATAGTCCTATTAAGCTTCCAAAAAAAGCTGAAATTAATGAATAATAAATACTTCTAAAAACAGTTTTATCTATATAATTTTTTATTCCTGCAAAATGTTCAAATGTAAAATATAATTTTCCTTTTGAATAATCTGTAAAAGCAGATAAAACTATTGAACTGTACTGTAAAATTAATAAAATCAAAAATACTGTTGATAAAAAAACAGCGAAAGAAAAAATAATACCTTTCTTTTTAATATTTACTTCTGATATATTAGATCCAAAGTTTGTATTTGAGATTATTTTTGAGTTCTTTATATAAAATATAAAAGTAAAAATAACCGGAATACAAAGTATTATATTCATCGCTCCAGCTTGAACAATATTTCCATCAGAAATGAAAACATTATATGATTTTGAAGCTAAAGTTTCAAAGGATCCACCTATTATTAAAGGTGTAGAAAAATCGGCAATACTTCTTATAAAACTCAAAATTGCAACAACTTTTATACTAGGCAATAATTGAGGTAAAATAATATCTAAAATGATATTATTTGTCTTTGCTCCAAGTGATCTTGCACTGTTTATCTGTTCCTTATCAATACCATCAAGAGAAGAAATAATCATAAGAGCACTCAATGATATAAGACCTATACTTTGCATTAGAATAACACCAAAAGATCCATAAGCATTTAATGAAAGGTTAAAAATATCATGAGTTATAAATCCCCTACGTCCAAAAAGTTTTATATATGCTAATGATGAAACAAAAGGCGGAGATATCATTGTAATCATTAATACAAATGAGATTAATTTCTTTACACTTTTTCTTATAGTAAAACAAAAAATTCCAATTGAAACTGAAACAATTGTTGTAATTATAGTAGCAAAAAATGCTACAAAAATTGAATTATATAAAAGTTTACTCTGTGTTTTTAAAAATGCAAATCCTTCTAAAGTAAATTTTCCATCATTGAAAAAAGTAGAATAAAAAACTTTTAAAAAAGGAAATAAAATAAAAGTAAATAAACAAAAAACAAGAGTAAATATAATAATTGTATCTATAAATTTAAAATATCTTTTCATAACTTTATCTAATTAAAAAGGGAGATTGCTCTCCCTATTTTCTATTGTAAAACAACAAGATTTTTAAAAATATTATCGATGAAAAACATCGTAAAATTTTATTTTCCTTGTGTTAATTCTGCCCATTTCTTAAGAATGTCATCTCTTTGCGAACCAAAACTTTTAATATCTTCTTTAATAAATTTATCTTTAGGTAAACCAAGATCATAACCTTTAGTCCCTTCAATTACCATTTGTGCACCATCTTTTCCATCAAGTTCAGCAATTAATTGTTGATTTTCAGGTCTTAAAATAAAGTCTTCAAATGCTTTAGCAACTTCAAGGTTCGGACTGTTCTTAAAAATTGCTACACCTTCCGGTACCCAGCATAAACCATCTTCAGGATAAATTGCAGTTAAATTATTTTTTTCAGCTACATCAAAAGCTGATTTATCAATTGGAATAATTCCAATTCCAAATTCTCCGGCAACAGTTTTTTCTTGTGGATCTTTGCCTCTTTTCCCATAGAACTTAACATTATCATTTAACTTTTTGAAATATTCCCAAGCCTTTTCTTCTCCATACATATCTATAAGACCTTTAACATTGGCAAAACTAGTTCCTGAAACAGCAGGATTTGCCATAATAATTTCATCTTTATACTTAGAATCTACAATTTCTGCCCAAGTTTTTGGAACTTTAAGCCCTTTTTCTTCTAAAATTTTATTATTAATTAAAAATCCTACTACTGTAACTCCCTTTGAAATCCAATAACCCTCATTATCTTTAAATCCTTCTTTAATTTTATCAAATCCTTCAGGTTTATACATTTCTAAAAGTCCATCTGATTTAGCTTTCATAAAGGCATCTATTCCTCCACCAAACCAAACGTCAGCACTTGGTTTTCCACCTTCAGCTTTGAGTTTAGCAATAACTTCTCCACTTGACATTGAAAGGAATTCAACTTTAGCTTTAGTTTCTTCAGAAAATTTATCAAAAAGTTTTTTATACTTTTCTGAAGTTGCTACAACATTTAATGTCTTTCCTTCAAAATTCTTAGTAGTTTCTACTTTTTTCTTTTCATTTTTATCCTCTGCTTTTTTTGGTTGACAACTGACTAACATTAAACCTGCAAGCATTAAAGATAAAATTCTTGATTTCTTCATACTTTCCTCCTAAATTATCTAATCCATATTATTTAATATAATTATGGAAATAAAATAAATGCAACTTTATCACAAAGGATAAAGATATAATTATTATATCATATTTTTATAATTTATCATAATTTATTTTGATATGATAATATGATTTTTTACCATTGATATTATGCTTATATTATAATTTTAAAATAACTAACAAATTTGTATTTAATTATAATAAATTTCTATAATTTATGAGAAATATTTTCGAAAAAGTTTGATCAAACTAAATAAATATTTTACTAATTTTAGAAATATTTTTCAAAAATTTTTATATAAATATGTTTTATTCCACTATATTTGTGGAATATAATAAAGGCATAAATTTTTATGGGAGGTGTTGTATGAAAAAAGAACGAAGTGAAATGATTCTACATGGTGATATTTACAAAATAATCGCAATAATATCCATTCCAATTATTTTAAACAATTTTATTCAACAGTTATACTCTCTTGCGGATGCCTTTTGGCTTGGAAAATTAGGAACTGCTGAATTTGCATCAACAAGTTTTACTTGGCCTGTTATTTTTCTATTTAATTCTATTGGTATTGGACTATCAATTGCAGCTATATCTTTAATTTCTCAATTATTAGGACGAAAAGATTTTTTACACGCACAAAAATATGCAGATACTTTAATTAATATTTCTTTACTCTTTTCGATAGTATTTATGTTGTTAGGATATTTTAGTGCTGATTTGATAGTAAAAATGATGGGAGCTACAGGTAATCTTGCAAAATACAGTGTAATCTATTTAAAATATAGTTATCTTGGAATTCCATTTATATTTTTATATTATATATATTCATCAATTTTATCCGCTCAGGGGAAAAACACAATTCCTACAATGATTAGTACAATTTGTGTTATATTAAATATGATTTTAAATCCAATTTTTATCTTTGATGTAATACCATTTACATCAATTTCAGGACTTGGTCTTGGAGTAAAAGGTGCAGCTCTCGCAACTGTATTAACACAAGGAATTATGTTTATAGTAGGATTTATTCATTTAAGAATAAATAAAGATATAATAAAATTAAATCTACATAGCTTAATATATATTAAATGGGAAAAACATATCTTAAAAAGAATTTACAGAATTACTTTGCCATCAGTAATAGGGCAAGTTGGAACTGCCATAGGTTTCATGATAATGAACTCATTTATTCAAAGCTATGGAACAGAAACTGTTGCCGCTTATGGAATGGTAAATAGAATAAGTGGACTATTGAATATACCTCCTGGTGGAATAGGATCTGCTATAACATCAATAATTGGACAAAACATAGGAAATAATAATATAAAAAGAGTAAAAGAAACATTTAAAAAAGCATCTATTATAATAATTATTATGTCAATTTTAATTGCATTTATAAGTTTTACATTCAGATATGAAATCTTATCTTTCTTTATAAATGCGCCAAAAGAATCAGAACTTATGATTCAAGCAAATAGTTATATGTTTTATACATTAATAACTCTCGTAATGTTAAATATGTTTTTTGTATATCAGGGTCTTTTTCAAGGCTCCGGAAACAGTAAATATTCAATGGCAATAGATATGATAAGACTTTGGGTAATAAGAATTCCATTAATACTTTTCTTTAAGTATTTCACTAAACAAGGTGCAACAGGAATTTGGCTCGCCATGGCAATTTCAAATATTTTAGTAACAATAATTGCTCATTTGATATATCTAAAAGGAAAATGGCAACAGGGTTCATTTTGTAGATAAAATATATAATATGATTGGTACAAAAATTGGTGGAAAATTTTCCACCAATTTTTGCTATATATTATACATTTAGTTATTGAAATTTTAATATCTTATTTTTCAAGCAAAAAAGACAGCGATATTAATCACTGTCTTAAAACCATTTTTATATTCCCATTTGTTTTGCAACTTCTTCAGCAAAGTTTTCTTCTTTCTTTTCCAATCCTTCGCCTACTTCAAATCTAGTGTATTCTACGATTTCGATATTTCCACCTAATTCTTTTGCCTTATCATTTACAGCTTCTAAAACTGTCTTATTATCATCCAATACATATTGTTGGCTGAATAACGCATATTGTTGATCAATCAAAGTATTATCTTTAATAAATCTTTCAATTTGTCCCGGCAAAATTTTATCCCAAATTTTTTCAGGCTTACCTTGTTTCTTCAATTCTTCTTTTAATAATTCTTTTTCATCTTCTAAAACTTTTTCTGTTATTTGAGACATTGAAGCATATTTTGGAATCCTCTTTAACTGTTTTCCAAGTCTAACTAATTCCTCATTTTCTTTTTCAATTGATCCTTTAAGAGCTAGATATTCTTTTTCAACAAAATCAACATCTAAATCTTTATAACTTAAATATTGTGGTTTCATTGCTGAGATATGCATACAAACGTTTTGTAATAAATCTTTTGCACCTTTCTTTGTTGCTTCACTATCACAATTAGCTTTTAGGATAACTCCTACTTTTTTATTAAAGTGAACATATCCGCAAACTATGCTGTTTTCACAACATGCTTTAGCAAATGCCAATCTTCTTACTACAATATTTTCTCCAATTGAAGAAATTTGTAATTTTAAAAATTCTTCAAAATTAGTTCCATCAATAGTTGACTTATTTAATTCTTCAAGATTTTTTATTTCATTATTAAATATATGTTCAGTAACTTTTTTAGTTAATGCTACAAAATTTTCATTTTTAGCAACAAAATCTGTTTGTGAATTTACTTCTGTAAGAGCAGCTTTAGTATTATTTTCATCAATAACTAAAGTTATTAAACCTTCAGCAGCAACTTTGTTTGCCTTTTTAGCAGCTTTAGCTAATCCTTTTTCTCTTAAAAATTCGATAGCTTTTTCCATATCTCCATTAACTTCTTGTAATGCCTTTTTACATTCCATCATTCCGGCACTAGTAATTTCTCTTAAATCTTTTACCAATTTTGCAGTAATTTCCATAAAATCCTCCTATAATTTATAAAAAACAAGGTAAGGATAAATATTAAAAATTTAAATCCTTACCCTTTAAAAATTCTACTTACTAATTATTCAGCCACTTCTTCAGAAACTTCTTCTGTTTCCATTACAACTTCTTCTACTACAGTTTCTGTTTCTTCTTGTTCTCCTTGTTTAGCTTCAACAATAGCATTTGCAATAGTACCTGTTAACAATTTTACAGCTCTGATAGCATCGTCGTTACCTGGAATAGCAATATCAACTTCATCAGGATCGCAGTTAGTATCAACAACACCAATAACCGGAATACCTAATATTTTTGCTTCATTTACAGCAATTTTTTCGTTCTTCGGATCTATAACGAAAAGAACATCCGGAAGTTTATCCATTTCTTTAATTCCACCTAAGAATTTTTCTAATTTTTCAGCTTCTCTTTTTAATTTAATTACTTCCTTCTTAGGCAATCTTTGGAAAGTTCCATCTTCTTCCATAAGTTCTAATTTTTTCAATCTTTCAATTCTTTTTCTTATAGTCTTATAATTAGTTAGCATACCACCTAACCATCTATGACTAACATAGAATTGTCCACTTCTTTTTGCTTCTGTTTCAACAGCTTCTTGAGCTTGTTTTTTAGTTCCAACAAAAAGAACTCTACCACCATCAGCAACAATTTCTCTTACAAAATCATATGCTTGTTCAATTTGTTTTACAGTTTTTTGTAAATCTATGATATAGATTCCATTTCTTTCTGTAAAGATAAACTTTGACATTTTTGGATTCCATCTTCTAGTTTGGTGCCCAAAATGTACTCCTGCTTCTAATAAGTTTTTCATTAAAATTACTTGTGACATTTTCTTACCTCCTGTTTTTAGCCACCCATATTCATCAACTTGACAAGGACCACTTGGGCAACGCTTGTTCAATCAGAATATGTGATTATTTACCAAAATATTATAACATAATATATTTCATTTTTCAACATATCTAACGAAATTTTTACAAAAAAATCAGACTACGCGTCTGATTTTTTATTAGCAATCAAAAATTACTTATTTACAATTTCTTTTAATGATTTTCCAGCTTTGAATACTGGAGCTTTTGATGCTGGAATTTTGATAACTTCTTTAGGGTTTCTTGGGTTTCTTCCGCTTCTTGCTTTTCTTTCTCTAGCTTCAAAAGTTCCAAAACCAACTAATTGAACTTTTTCCCCTTTTACCAATGTTTCTTCAACAGTTTGAATGAAAGCATTCAATGCTCTTTCAGCATCAACTTTTGTGATTTTTCCTTTTTCAGCCATACTAGCCAATAATTCAGATTTGTTCATTAAAATTTCCTCCTAAATACACTATTATATTTAATAATTGCCTATTAAATGGTCACTTAACCATTGTGCAATATTATTATATATTAATTTTCAAAAAATATCAAGCAACTCAGCCAATTTATTTAAAATTTTTAATTGGTAAGTACCCAACTTCTTTTTGAATCTTTTCAAACTCAGTTTTGAATTTTTCAGATAACAGAGATTTTTTTAGATTTTGCTTTATACGTTTTTTACTTTCATCTGAAAACTTATCGTAATCTTCAACAATTTCATTTAATTTTATTATATGATAGCCAAATTTAGTTTTTACCGGATCGCTAATTTCGCCAACTTTTAATTTAACAGCTGCATCATAAAATTCTTTAACCATAACCCCTTTAGTGAAAGTTCCTAAAACTCCCTTATTCTTTTTAGCTGATGGATCTTTTGATACTTCAGTCGCAACGTCTTCAAATTTTTCTCCCGCTTCTAAACGACTCTTTACTTTTTTTGCATCCTCTTCATTTTCAACTAGTATATGGCTTGCATTAATTTGTGGACCGTCAAAGTCACTACCTTTGTATTTTTCCATAATTTCTTCATCAGTTGGATCATAATTTTCACTAAACCAAGTTTGAAATTTTGTAGAATATAAATTGTCCTCAATCTTATATTTTAATTCATCTTCAGTAAGCTTGGCTTTTTCAAGTTCTTCGTTGAATTTATCACCTAATTGTTCTTTAACTTTAGCAAGATTATCGTTAATTTCTTGTTCTGTAACGCTTACTTTAGCTATTTCTTCTTCAGATTTACCTTCGTCTTTATATTCTTTTTCTAACTTAGCAAATTTTTGTTTAACAACTTCTATATTAGAAAACATATCTAATATATTTTGCTTCAAAGTCAAAGAAGCCTTTTTTCCTTCTTCAGTTGACTCATCATATTTCGCCTTTTGCTCGTCTGAGTAAGATGCAATTACTCTATCATACTCTTTTTGTACTTGATCCTTAGTGATATACTTTTCACCAATTTTTACCATCGCGCCTCTTGGTGCCGAAGCACAAGCAGTTAAAAGCATAGCTGATAATGCAATAGCACTTGCAAATTTTATAAATCTATTTTTCATATCTCTCTCCTTTTTGATTAATATTCTAATCTTTTGATATTATACATTATTTTTTTATTAATGTCAAAGTTTTTTTAATTTTTTTGCTTTAAAAATAGCAAATTTTCAACAAAATCAATACTTTCTGATAATTTATCCTTATCGTAATTAAATATTAACTCCGCATTTTCATTTAAATTGAATTCAATTTTTCTAAATAAAACATCTGATAATCTGCCTATTAGCTGTAAAATATCTCTATTTGTTTGTTCAAATTTAAATACGACAGACTTCTCTCTATCTATTATCCTTATAAAATTCAGCTCTGTAGAAATAGTCTTTAAATATGAAACATTCATAACATTTAATACCGTTGTTGGAACATTACCAAATCTATCAGTAAGTTCATCATAAATTTCATCAAAGTCATCTCTTGATGATATTGCAGCAATTTTTCTGTACATATCAATTTTCTGATTATTATCTACTATATAATTTGAAGGAATATACGCATCAACTGATAATTCAATCGTAGTTTGATCTTTAATTTGTAAATTTTCTCCCTTAACAGTTTTTATGCTTTCTTCCAACATTCTAACATACATTTCATATCCGATAGTCTCTATATGTCCGGATTGACATTCCCCTAAGATATTTCCAGCACCTCTAAGCTCTAAGTCTCTCATAGCTATTTTAAAACCAGATCCAAATTCCGAAAAATCTCTTATTGCCATAAGTCTCTTCTCTGAAATTTCAGTTAAGACTTTATCTTTTTCATAAGTAAAATATGCATAAGCTCTTCTTGTAGAACGACCGATTCGTCCTTTTAACTGATAAAGTTGAGATAAACCCATTTTATCTGCATCATATATAATCATAGTATTACAATTTTTTATATCCATACCGGTTTCAATTATTGTAGTACATAGTAATATATCATATTCTCCTTCTTGAAAATCATACATTATATTCTCTAACTCTTTGTTAGACAATTTACTATAAGCCATCGCAATTTTAGCATCAGGAACAAGTCTTGATAATTCAACATACATTTTATCCATATCATGAATCCTATTATAGACAAAATAAACTTGTCCACCTCTATCTATTTCTTTATAAATTGCTTCACGAATTATTGAATCATTATATTCTAAAACAAATGTAGCGATAGTAACTCTTTCTTCCGGCGGATCATCTAAAATGCTCATATCTCTAATTCCAACTAAACTCATTTGCATAGTTCTTGGAATTGGTGTTGCAGATAAAGATAATACGTCAATATTTTCTTTTATTTTTTTTAAGGTCTCTTTATGTTTAACACCAAATCTTTGTTCTTCATCTATTATCAGAAGTCCTAAATCCTTAAATTCCAAATTTTTTGACAATAATTTATGTGTACCTATAAGTAAATTTACTTTTCCGTTTTTCACATTTTTCAAAATCTCTTTTTGCTTTGCAGGACTTCTAAATCTACTAAGCATTTCAATTTCAACAGGAAAATTTCCAATTCTATCAATAGCAGTATTATAATGCTGTTGAGCAAGTATGGTAGTTGGAACTAGAAATGCTACTTGCTTATCATCCATCATTGCTTTAAATGCAGCTCTTAAGGCAACTTCTGTTTTCCCATATCCTACATCTCCACAAAGCAATCTGTCCATTGGTTTAAACTGCTCCATATCTTTCTTTATTTCATTGATTGCTCTAAGTTGTGAATATGTTTCTTCATAAATAAAACTATCTTCAAATTCTTTTTGCCAAGTTGTATCTTCCGAAAAAGCAAAACCTCTTATTTTATCTCTTTTCGCATAGAGCTGAACTAAATCTATTGCAATTTCATCTAAAACTTTTTTAGCGCGAGTCTTAGTTTTTATCCAATCATTAGAACCTAATTTATTTAATTTTGGTTTATATCCGTCTTTACCAATATATTTTTGAATTAAATTCATTTGGTCCGTTGGAATGTATAATTTATCATTTCCTTTATACAAAATTAAAATATGATCTTTTACAATACCGTCAACCTCAATTTGTTCAATTCCCCTATATTCTCCAATTCCATGATTTTCGTGAACTACAAAATCTCCAACATTTAAATCTGTGTAGTCAAGTAAATTCTCTTTGCTTTTTTTTCTAGTTTTTTTAGAAGTTTTTTTTACAGTTCCATAAATTTCTTTATGTGTTAAAAACAGTACTTTTTGAATTGGATATTCAAAACCTGATTCTAAATTTAAAGTAGAAATTCCTAAGATAGAACTTTTTAATTCGAATTCTAATCCTTCAAGTATATTGGAATTTATATTTTCTGCATATAAAATTTCCTTTAAATTATTTGCCTTTTCCAATGAACCCGCAAAGATAACAATTTTATACCCTCTTTGTAATTTAGATTTCAAATTCTGAAATAATAAATCAAATTTTCTATTAAATATCTCAGCTTCAATAGTTTTTAAATTTATAATACTTTTTGGATTTATTATTTTTGTTCTTTTTAATAGTTGTGTGAAATTAATTATACTAAAATCCTTTATTCTCCTTAAAATATGTTCAAAAGGAATCAAAATATCTTTATGTGAGTCTAAAATTTCTGCATTCTCAATAGAAAATACTACATTTTCATGGAATAAATTTTCTATTTCCAAATTTCTATCATAAATTTTTAAAATATCCTCAGCACATATTATTGAATCTTGAGCCAAATAATCTAAAAGAGTTGAATAGCTACCTTTTCTTATATAGGGAGAGATTAAATCCATATTTGAAATATGGTAATTTATCTTTAAATCATTATAAATTTGATAAAATTTTTCTGTTGATTTCTCAATATCTTTTCCAAACAGTTTTAATTTTTGTAACTTTTCAATATCTTTATTCAAACCATTTAAAATATTTTCAACATCAGATTTTGACAATACCATTTCTTTTGCAGGTATTATTTCCACCTTATTCAATTTTTCAACAGATCTTTGACTGTTAATATCAAAAATACGTATGGAATCAATATCATCTCCAAACAATTCTATTCTTATCGGATTTTTAAAATTTACGGGAAAAATATCAAAAATAGATCCTCTTATTGAAAATTGACCTTTTGCTTCAACGAAGTCAACTCTATCATAATGCATTTTAATTAAATTTTCTGTCAATTCTTTAAGATTTACTTCCAAATTTTCATCAATATAAATATAATGTGATTTAAAAAATTTTGGTGTGCTGATTTTTTTTGATAAAGCACTTGCAGTTGTAATTATTATGAATTTCTCTTTAGAGAGAAGTCTATTCATTATCTCAATTCTAATATTTTCAAGATTTGTTTCTAAACTATTGATATTGTGAAATCTTATCTCAAAATTTGGATAAACTACAACTTTATCTCCTACCAAACTTTTCAATTCATCACAAAGTTCATTAGCTCTATTTTCGTTTTCAACAAGTAAAACTAAATTTTTATCGGGCAAATCATTAAAAATAGAATATATTAAATGGAATAGACTCTCTTTGATAAGTCCATTACAATAAATTGGAACATTATTTGATTTTAAACCTGAAATCATATCCAAATATGATTCATTATTCTTTAAAAAATCAATTAAAAAATTCATAATTAACTCCTCGTTTATAAAAAATATAGAGGAATATTATTCCTCTATACACATTCCATTAAATTTACACATTGTTTTGTCAACATCGTTTTTTATTATTTCTTCAACTGCATCTGCAGAAATTTCCAATTCTTTTTTCAAAATTTTCTCTTCAGATGGTAAAAATTTACTTAAAACAAAATCTTTTAAATTCATATAATCCGGACATTTACCAACGCTTATCTTAACTCTAGGAAAATTTTCTGTTTCTAAATGATAGATTATTGATCTTAACCCATTATGTGTACCGGCACTTCCCTTTTTCTTAATTCTGACAGTTCCAAAAGGAATGTCTATATCATCCACTACAACTATAATATTTTCCGGTTTTATTTTAAAATAATTTACCGCATCTATAACTGCTTCTCCTGACAAATTCATATAAGTAAGAGGTTTTAGAAAGATACACTTCTTCCCAAACATATTTATTTGACCGTAAAAAGATTTAAATTTTTCTTTTTTCATATTGATACTATACTTTTCAGCTAAAATATCAATAACACCATATCCTACATTATGTCTGGTTCCAATATAATTTTTACCGGGATTTCCAAGACCTACAATTAAAAATGTATTATCTTCCATCAAATAGCATACTCACGGGTCTATTGTTATTTATTCTATCAATAGCCTTTGCAAAATATTGGGCAACTGATACAACTTCGATTTTTCCACCTAAATTTTTTTCTTGAGGGATTGTATCCGTTACAACACATTTCTCAACTTTTGAATTAGCAATATTTTCTATCGCTTTTCCTGAAAATACCCCATGAGTTGCAGTAATATAAACTTTTTTTGCTCCCTTTGCTATTAAAGCATTTGCAGCATTTGTAATAGTTCCAGCTGTATCTATAATATCATCTACAATTATACAAGTTTTCCCCTCAATATCCCCTATAACATTCATCACTTCAGAAACATTTGGACGAGGTCTCCTCTTTTCTAAGATAGCAATAGGCAAATCCAAATAATTAGAGAAATTTCTAGCTCTAGTAACTCCACCTAAATCAGGAGAAACTACAACCATATCTTTTTTGTCTTCATCTTTTAACTCATCCTTGAAGAAATCAGCAAGAGGTTTAATAGCGGATAGATGATCTACAGGAATATCAAAATATCCTTGAATTTGTCCGGCGTGTAAATCCATAGTTATAACTCTATCAGCCCCTGATTTTTCAATCAAATTAGCAACTAATTTTGCTGTAATTGGTTCTCTAGCTTTTGTTTTTCTGTCTTGCCTTGCATATCCATAATATGGAATAACTACATTAATTCTTCCCGCAGAAGCTCTCTTGAAAGCATCAACCATAATTAATACTTCCATTAGATTATCATTAGTTGGATTGCAAGTTGGTTGAATGATGTAAACATCATAACCTCTTACAGTTTCCTCAACTGAAAGATTAATTTCACCATCACTAAATTTCCCGATATTAATTTCCCCCAATGGCATATCAAGACATTTACAAATATCTTCTGCAAACTTTCTATTTGCAGTTCCTGAAAAAATTTTCATAGGTCCAGTATAAGCTAACATAATTCCTCCTAAAATATTACTTTTTTATTTTAAATTCTTTTTATAAACCCAATTTTCTTTTTCAAAAGTTTCACTACGTCCAATTATTAAAGAACCTTCATTTTCCACATCTGAAACAACAGTAGTTCCAGCGGCAATAAAAGTATCATTTGCAATTTTTACTGGAGAAACTATATTAGAATTACTACCTACAAGACAGCCATCTCCGATTTCAGAAATGTGTTTATTTTTTCCATCGTAATTTACTAAAATAGAACCACAACCCATATTTACATCTTTTCCTACAATTGCATCTCCAATATAGGATAAATGACCAGCTTTAGTATTTTCTCCAACTGTTGAATTTTTAACTTCAACAAAATTTCCTATATGAACTTTATTTTTTAAAATACTCTTTGGTCTAAGATGAGCAAAAGGTCCCATAGTTACAGAATCTCCAATAGTACTATTCTCTATGTAAGAACTTCTAATTACAACATCATTTCCTATAACAGAATTTTCTATAAAAGAATCTCCTGTTATATATACATTTTCTCCTATACTGGTATTTCCAAAAATTCTGGCACCACTTCCAATAAATGTATCTATTCCTATACTTATTCCTTTTTCAATAACAGTGTTTTCCGGATTTTCCATTATAACGCCATTTTTCATATATTCAGAATTTATTCTATAACGCATAATTTTTTCAGCTTCAAATAGTTGAAGTTTAGAATTTATACCATAAATTTCTTCAATATCATCAAGTTTATATGTTGAAACATGCTCTCCATCTTGAACTAAAACTTTAATTGCATCTGTAAGATATAACTCATTTTGAACATTATTTTGATCAATTTTTGTTATTGAATTTTTTAATGCTCTCCCATTAAAAACATAAATTCCTGAATTTATTTCTTTG
The DNA here is from genome assembly GCF_035282565.1 of Parvimonas sp. D9. Taxonomy (NCBI): domain Bacteria; kingdom Bacillati; phylum Bacillota; class Tissierellia; order Tissierellales; family Peptoniphilaceae; genus Parvimonas; species Parvimonas sp. D9. Next base: position 405,438 of record NZ_JAYKBM010000001.1, read on the forward strand.
ACTCTCTTTTCTTCAATAGTAGCATCCTTATCTTCGACTATTTTTAAAAATTTACCATTATTGTCCTTTATAATATGACCATATCCTGTAGTATCATTGATAAATGCCGTAAGAACAGTTGCTTTTGAATTCATGGCAATATGTTCTTCTAACAACTTTTGCAAAGTTTCCCCTTTTATTAAAGGAGTATCTCCACTCAAAATTAAAACATTATCGTCATCATTGATCTCATCTACAGCAAGTTGAACTGCATAACCCGTTCCATAAGGATATTCTTTACCGATTTTTTGTTCTTTATATAGCACTTTATCTTTAAACTTTTCTTCAACTTCAACTTTATTTTTTCCAACAATAATTATAGTTTTATCACTACCTGCATCACAACTAGCGTCATAAACATAATCAACCAAAGTTCGATTAACAATTTTATGTAAAACCTTTGATTTCCTACTTTTCATTCTAGTTCCTTCACCTGCGGCCAATATTATTGTAATATTCATATTTCAACTCCTAACTATAACAAATCTATATCACAAATTATAATATTCAATTAAGTAAGTATCTTTTTTATAATTAATATATCATATTTTCCATTTTTAGACATTTTCTTATTGTAAAATACGATGAAATTTTATTTTAATTCTATTCAGAATTACAAATAAAATTATAGTTTTATCACAAGGCATAAAACTATATTAATTATAACACATATACTCAAAAAAAACAAAAGAGATATACGCAAAATATATCTCTTAAAATCTTTATTTTTCCAAATTTTTAAATTTTTTTAAAATGTTTTTTCAAAATTTTATTTCCGATTACAACTCCAAGTCCTCCTAGTATAAATACAATCAAAAGGTTAATTAATCCATATGTTCCAGTTGAAAATTTTATCATCTCATTTATAGCACTCTCTGTAACTCCATTTTTTCCTACCCAAGTTTTCTTAAATGATTCTAAGAAGAAATTTACCGGTATTATTTGTCCACATTCACTTCCTACTTGAATCAATCCAAAAGCTATAAATTGAGCAATTTTATTTTGATAACCCATATATGAAAGTATAACTTCTCCTATAATAAAGGAAACCGTATATGAAATAATCCACGGAAGGTAAAATCCAACACCAGCCATTGCAATCAAATAAACACCTGAAAACAGCAAAAAACTCCCCTTTTTCCCAACTTTATTACACATAAATACAAAAACTGTACCTGTAAACAATCCTGCAATTCCCGGACTTATACAATGAGCATATGGTCCCAATGGGAATAATGCAAATGTTACAATCATTGAAACAACTAAATTTAACGCTCCTAAAATAGCAACTAAAACTAAATCTTTAATTTTCATTTTCTTTTCCTCCTTTTATTTTTTGAAAAATATTAGTTAGTTGATTTTTTTCTTTTAAAATAAAGTCTTCTGTGATTTTTCCATTTTCAAGAAATATCACTCTATCTACAACTCTTGACAACAATTCATAGTCATGAGAAATTAATATTATTGCTTTATCTTTTGCTAATTTTTTTATAATATCAGAAATAATAATCATATTGTTAAAATCTAAACCGCTAGTCGGCTCATCTAAAATTAAAATATCAGAATCACTTTTTGCACAAATTCCCATAAGCAATCTTTGTTTTTCTCCACCAGAAAGCGAAAATGGATGACAATTTCTTTTTTCATATAGATTAATAACTTTTAATATTTCCAAAACTTCATCATCAGTCAAGTCTTTCTTTGATAAGAAAAATTCTGAAAACACGCTTTCTGAAAATAATTGGTAATCTACATCCTGCATCAAGACAAATGGTAAACTTTTACTTGAAATTTTTCCTGAAGTTTTATTATATATTCCAGAAATCAACTTAGAAATTGTAGATTTTCCAACGCCGTTTTTCCCTACAAGTCCAACTATTTCACCTCTATAAACATCAAAAGAAATATCTTTAATAATGTCTTTAAATTTAAGATTTCTTATTTCTAATATTTTTTCTTCTCTTTTTACTTCTCTCATATCAGTTAATTCATTATCGAAAGGATTTAAACTTCTCAAATCTTCTGCACTATAATTTAAAGCATCTTTTCTATCTAAATTTACAATAAGTTTCCCTTTATTTATATGAATTAACCTATCAAAAATTTCTTTTAAATAAAAAATTCTATGTTCAACAACGACAATCGTATATCCATTTTTCTTTAATTTTAAAAAAATTTCTTTCAACAGCTCAATTCCTAAGTAATCCAAATTTGCAGAAGGCTCATCAAATATTAAAGTTTTTGCATCTAATATTGAAACGCATGCAATAGAGATTTTTTGCTTTTCGCCACCAGAAATTTCTAAAACATTTTTATTTAAAATATTTGAAATACCGAAGAAATTCGAAATATTTTCTATTTTTTTTACAATTTCTTTAACTTCATATCCCAAATTTTCCAAAGTAAATGCCAATTCAGAAGTGGTATTATCAGTAAAAAATTGTCCTCTCGGATTTTGAGAAACCGAACCTATTATTTTGCACAGCTCATAATTCTCACAATCCTTCGTATTTTTATCATCAATAAAAATATTTCCTAAAAGTTCACCGTCATAAATATGTGGAATTAGTCCATTTATACATTTGTATATCGTAGATTTACCGGAACCAGAAGCTCCTGTTATTAACACCAACTCTCCTTTATTTATTTCAAAACTTATATCTTCTAAGGCTTTTTTATTAGAATCTTCATAAGTAAAACTTACATTTTCAAATTTTATCAATAAATCCACCTCCCCAAGAAGCAACTAGTAAAATCAACATAACAATAAGAATAAAATCTACTATATCAAACTTTTTATAGTATATTGAATTCATATTATCAGTACACATCGCACATCTTGTATATGCTGACTCCGTCATTTCACTTGCAATATTTGATGCTCTAAAAAGAGTCGGTACAATATAATATTCAAATCGTTTAATAGGTTTAGTAAATGAAACATCTATTCCTCTAAGTTTTAAAGCATTTTTTATAATTCTTTTTTCTGCAAAATAAATAGGAATAAATTTTAAAGTAATCGTACATGCAAATCTGATTTTTTTACCAAATCCCAATTTTCCTAAAACATAAATCAATTCACTTGTTCTTATATCTAAAACAATAAAACTCGCTATCATGTATGTTGGACACATCTTTACATTTGAATAACTGATAAAACCTATGAAGGAGAAAAATGAATCATCAGGCAACTTTATATAAAAAACTATATATAAACAAATAAGATAAAAAATTAAAAATTTTATAAATCTTTTGGTTTTTCCACTATAAATTAAAATTAAAGAACAAATACAAAAATAAATCATATCTAATTTGAAATTATTCCACACTAAAATCAACGTTCCAAAAATCAAATTCATAAAAATTAAGACAAATAAATTTATTCTACGTTGCTCTATCAAATAAATTCCCCCAATCGATTAAAAATTAATAAGAACCCCACCCTTCCTCGATGCTTCGCATCGGGTGGATACCCGGGAACCTTGTTGTTTCACAATAACAACCCCACCCTTCCTCGATGCTTCGCATCGGGTGGGTACGTTGTTTCATAATATAAAGTGCTGTAAAAACAGCACTCATATTAATAACTATAATTTTCAGCTAAATTAGAATTTTTAACCATTGTATTGTAAACCTTAGATTTTTCTAAAAGCTCATTGTGATTTCCTTGAGATTCTATTTTTCCATTTTCCATTACTATTATTTTATTTGCATTTTCAATAGACTTCATTCTATGTGAAATTACTAATACAGTTTTATTTTTAATAAGTTTATTTAAACTTTCTTGTATTTTCATTTCATTTTCAACATCAAGACTTGCACTAATTTCGTCAAGTAAAATTATTGGAGCATTCTTTAAAAATGCACGTGCAATTGAAATTCTCTGTCTTTCTCCTCCTGATAACTTACTTCCATTTTCTCCAATTAAGGTATTATATTTCTCAGGTAATTTTTCAATAAATTCTTCACAATTAGCAAGTCTTGCAGCTTCTTTAACTTGTTCATCAGTTGCATTTTTATTTCCAAATCTGATATTCTCTAAAATTGAAGTATTAAACAATGTAACTTCTTGAAAAACTATTGAAATATTTTCAAAAAGACTCTCTGTTTCAATACCCTTTATATCATTTCCATCTATAATTATCTTTCCGTTATCATAGTCATACAATCTTGACATCAATCTCAGAACTGTTGTTTTTCCACAACCTGAAGGCCCAACTAATGCGGTAACTTCACCTTGTTTTGCAATAAATGAAATATCATTAATTACTTTATTTTCTCCATATCCAAACTCAACATTTTTGAATTCTATATCGAAATTATGAAGTTCCTTAGCTTCTCCGGTTTGAATTTTAGTACTTTTTAATTCTCTAATTCTTTGTAAATTTCCATCCAAATACATGAGTTCTGCAAAATTTGAAAGCATTCCATTTACAGCGTCAATAATCTTTGAAGCACACATTATATAACCTATTAGATAAAGAATAGACGCCTCACCCTTTAAATATAAAGCTGTTCCAAATAATATTGTAGCTCCTAAAGTTAAATTTTGTATATTTGTTGAAATACTCAATGGAAGCACCATTTTTCCTTCAGCACTTATATGAATTTTTTCTGAATAGTCAATATCATCATATATTTTTTTAGTAATTTTATCTACTTGTCCATAACTTTTTATCTCTTGTTGTAATTCAATTGATTCTTGGAAATCTTCTGAAATACCTCTCATAACATTATAATATTTTTTATTTCCGTTAACTTGTATTCTTTTTGTAATTAATATGAACCCAGTTGCCAAAATAATAGGAATTAAAATACAAAGAGCAAGTTTGAAATTATAAATTAATAACATTATTACTATTATTATTAAATAAAATATAAGTCCTATAGCCTTTGGAATAGCATGACTTATTGCATGTTCAATAACTGAAACATCTTTCATAATTGTTTGAGACAAATCTGAAACATCATGCTTTGAAAAAAAAGAAAGTGGTAATTTTCTTAAAATCTCTGCTATTTCTATTCTAATATTTGCACTTTCTTTATATGTTTCGTTATACAAACAGTCGTATTCTATTGACATAAGAATATACATTATAAGTAGCATAATTAATATTCCTATTACAAAGAAAGAAATAGTATTTTCTTTCCCTTCAATAACATTTTGAATAAAAAACATGAGTAAAATCATTGGAATCATTAAACTACAATATGAAAAGAATGATGCTATTGATGCCTTTATGATTCCGGCGGTTCCCTTATCAGTTAATTGAAACATTCTTTTAAGCATTTTCATAATTATATCCTCCATTCATTTGCTTGAGAGAATAAATCTTGTAAAAATTTATATCTTCCATCAATTTCCATAAGCTCTTTATCTGTTCCTCTTTCAATAATTTTTCCATTATCAACAACCAATATTTCATCAACATTTCTAATTGAACTCAATCTATGCGCAATCATAATTACAGTTTTATCTTTCATTAAATTAGAAAAAGCTAATTGTATTTCATGTTCATTTTCCGGATCAGATGCTGCTGAAGCCTCATCTAAAATTATAATCTTCGCATCTTTTAAAATTGCTCTAGCAATTGCAATTCTCTGAATTTCTCCACCTGAAAGATGAACTCCCTTTGATCCTATTACAGTATTTTCTCGAGTTTCAAATTTATCTAAAATATCTCCACATCTTGCTAATTTTAAAGCATTCATGACTTCTTCATAACTAGCATTTTCATTTCCAATCTTTACATTTTCAAAAATTGTCGTCTTAAAAAGTTTTGAATTTTGAAAAACAAATGAGATATTATTCATAAGAGCTTCCCTTGAATAAGTAGAAATATTTTTCCCTCCAATTAAAATTGCTCCCTCATCAATATTATAAAAACCGGAAATTAATTTTGCGATGGTTGACTTACCACCACCTGATGAACCAACCAAAGCATAAGTTTTGTTTTCTTCAAGTCTAAAACTTAAATTTTCCAAAATATTAGCAGTATCATATTTAAAACTAACATTTCTAAATTCTATATCATAACCAGAAAACTCTTTATTATTTCCAAACTTAATATCATTTGCTTCCATTTCTGTAAAAAGATTTTCTAATTTTTCTACTGCTTGCGTTGCCATATATTGATGCATTCCAACATACATAATTCTCATAAGACAACTAAACAAAGTTCCAATAAAACATGTGAAAAAAATTAATTTAATCATTATTACTACATTATTTTCTGTACCCTTTGAAAACATGATTGCAAATGGAATTACAAAAGCAGCTGCGCCAAGTAAAACAATTTGAAATATAACATAAGGCTGTTTACAGCTTTTACTATACTCATAAGCAGTTTTAGAGTAGTCAACGATAGAATCATAAAATGATTTAAAAGAAAATATTGAAGCTTTAAATATCTTTAAAACTTGCATACCTCTAACATATTCAACTGCCTCACTATTAACTCTTTCAAGTGCTTTATTATATTTTTCCATAAACTTAATATCTCCATACATAAGTTTGGTAAAAATAGCAGATAAAATAGTTAAAATAACAGTAGCTATACCTAAATAAATATCTACAGAAAACATTATTACAAATAAAAGTATAGGCGTTACTACCGCAACAGTAATATCAGGAATTAAATGTGCAACTATCATATGAGTATCACTGGCATTATCATCTATTATTTTTCTGATTCTCCCTGATTCATTGACATCAAAAAAAGAAAAAGAAGCTTTCATTAAATGACTTATTCCTGCTTTTCTAAGATTTGTTTCCAATCTAAAAGCAAATAAATGAGTAAATCCTACTGAAATAAAATAAATTAAAGATTGTACTATCATAATAATAAAAATAGTAATCGCATAGTTTTTAGCTTGAGTAAAATCTTTTTTTAACAAAAATTCATTCAAAAATTTATACAAATACCAATACGGTAAAATTGAAAGTGCTGAAGAAATAATACTCATAAAAATAGCTATATATACGAGAAATTTTTTATCAGGCACATATTTGAATAATTTCTTATAAATATCCATTAAATCCTCCTATTTTATTTGATATTTAAAATATCAATTTGATTAAAAATATTTTCAAACGACGTTCTCGTCGTTTAAAAATATTATAACACTTTTAATATTGCTTTTCAATATCTTTAATACTACTTTTTATTTTAATTTATAAATTAAAATAAAAATATACAAAAAAAAAAAGACACCTCTACGGTGTCCAAAAATTTGTTAATTATTCTCCCAATTTAGTAGAAGCTAATTTAATTCCAGGTCCCATTGTAGTTGCAATAGAAACTGATCTTAAATACTTCCCTTTGGCTGCTGATGGTTTAGCTTTTATAATAGCAGAAATTATAGTTCTTAAATTTTCTTCTATTTTTTCAGCTCCAAAAGAAACTTTTCCTACTGGACAGTGAACGATGTTAGCTTTATCAACTCTGTATTCAACCTTACCAGCTTTAATTTCTTTAACGGCATTAGCTATATCAAATGTAACTGTTCCTGATTTAGGGTTTGGCATTAAACCTTTAGGTCCCAAAATTTTACCAATTCTACCAACAACAACCATCATATCAGGAGTTGCAACTATTACATCAAAATCAAACCAGTTTTCATTTTGGATTTTTTGAATGTAATCATCTGCTCCAACATAATCTGCTCCGGCATCTTTTGCTTCTTGAACTTTGTTTTCTTTACATAAAACTAAAACTCTTAAAGTTTTACCAGTTCCATGAGGTAATACTACTGTACCTCTAACTTGTTGATCAGCGTGTCTTGAGTCAACCCCTAATTTAACATGTAGTTCTACTGTTTCATCAAATTTTGCAGTTGAAGTTTTTACGGCTAACTCACATGCTTCTTTTAAATCATATAAGTTTGTTTTATCTATTAATTTTAAACTTTCTAAATATTTTTTACCTTTTTTCATTTATATCCTCCTTGTGGTGTTCGCTAATTTTTGCTCCCACTTAATATTACTCTTCTACAGTTATTCCCATACTTCTGGCAGTACCTTTAACCATACTTATAGCCGCTTCAATAGTAGCAGCATTTAAGTCAGGCATTTTAACTTCTGCAATTTCTCTAACTTGTTCTTTAGTTAAATTACCAACTTTAGTCTTATTTGGTACTTTTGATCCTGATTCGATACCTAATTTTTTCTTAATTAATACTGGTACCGGTGGAGTCTTTGTAATGAATGTAAATGATCTATCTTGGTAAACAGTCAATACAACCGGAATAATTAATCCAGCTTGATCAGCTGTCTTTGCGTTAAATTCTTTTGTAAATTGCATTATATTTACACCATGAGGTCCAAGTGCAGTACCTACTGGTGGAGCAGGAGTCGCCTTTCCTGCTGGAATTTGTAATTTTACTAATGCTTGTACTTTTTTAGCCATTTTATAGTTCCTCCTTAAAAACTAATGTGGTTTTCGGGTGCTAAACCCCTCCCACTCTCGTATATCTCTGTTTTGAATATTTTTCAAATTATTTTCAAATTTAATTTTTTATTACGTCACTAAAATCTAATTCAGCAAGCGTATCTCTTCCAAATAAAGAAACGAAAGCTTTTAATTTACCATTTTCTCGAGATACCTCTATTACTTTAGCAGTCAAATCTTTAAATGCTCCATCTATAATTGTAATAGAATCTCCTTCGTGTATATCCACATTATCATATGGTTTTGCTGAAACACCTAATGCTTCAACTTCTTTTTCTGATAGAGGTACAGGTTTATTACCTGAGCCTACAAATCCAGTTACTCCTCTAGTATTTCTAACTAAATACCAAGAAATATCTGTAATTATCATTTTAACTAAAACATATCCGGGAAATAATTGTCTTTCTTTAATTTTTCCGGTTTCTGTTTCTTCTTTAACCGTTGGAACAACAACCTCAAATATATCAATGTCATTTCCACGATTAACAACTAACTTTTCAATATTAGCCTTAACTTTGTTTTCGTGCCCTGAATATGTATGTACTACATACCATTTGGCTTCTTTTTCTTTAATATCCTTTAATTCTTCTGTTGTCATACAAACGGACTAAAGTCCTTCCCTCCTTAATAATTAATGGATAATTAAACCTAACAATCTTTTTAAAATATTATCCAATCCCCAAATCATAGTTGAACTAATTATAGAAATTGTAACTACTGCAAGACTGTAATAAAAAACACTTTTTTTAGAAGGCCATACTATCTTTTTGAATTCATGACGTACTCCACGCATAAAGCTAGTTTTCTTTTGTTTTTGATCAGTAGTTTTTGTTGCCATACTACTCTCCTCCAATCTCTAACTATTTTGTTTCTCTGTGAAGAGTGTGTTTTTTACAAAACTTACAATACTTATTCAATTCAATTCTGTTAGTTGTAACTTTTTTGTTCTTTTTAGTATTGTAGTTTCTATTTTTACATTCTGTACATGCCAACACAACTTTATCTCTCATAGAAACACCTCCTTGAAAGCTAAATTTGAACATAATTATACATTATATTACTCATAAAATAATAACATAAAGAAAAATAATTGTCAAGCAATTTAAGTCATTTATTATAAACTTTATTTTACAAAAAATTCTGTTTTTAAAATTAATAAATTTATCTGTTTTCTCTATCTTTTTTTATAAGATTTCTAAGTGCGAGTATTGCAGTTTTAATAGCCCTATCAGTATCTTCTATTACATTATTTGAAAGATTTTGTTTTACTCTTTCTTGATTATTTACAACTAAAAATATTGAACCAGCTCTTGTATTTAAATAACTTGATACTATAAAAAGTGCTGCCGATTCCATTTCACTTGCCTTTGTATGAAGTCTTTTCCACGCTTCCCATTTGTTTAATAATTCATAGCTTACAGGTTTAGTTTCAGGTTGATGTTGTCCATAGAATGCATCTTTACATTGAACAACTCCAACATGATATTTTTGTTTAGTTTCAATGCAGGCGTTTGTAAGCTCATTTACGATATTAAAATCAGCAACTGCAGGAAATTCTATTGGTGCATATTCTTTTGAAGTTCCTTCCATTCTGATAGCTCCTGTAGCAACTACCAAATCTCCCGCTTCAACATCTAATTCAATTCCACCACAAGTACCAACTCTTATAAATGTATCTGCACCGATTTTATGCAATTCTTCAACTGCTATTGATGTACTTGCTCCACCAATTCCTGTACTTGTTACAGAAACTTTTTCTCCTTCTAAATAACCTGTATATGTTACATATTCCCTATTATCAGCTACCAAAACCGCATCATCAAAATATTTTGCAATTAGTTTACATCTTTTTGGATCTCCGGGTAAAATTACATATCTTCCAACATCTCCCGCTTTCATATCAATATGATATTGTTTTTCTTTTAATAATTGTTGTGACATTTATTTTTCCTCCTCATTTTTAAAATTCAATACTAATTCATAAGCTTCATTTTTTGAAATATTAAAATTATTTTTTAGCATTTTTACAATATCCTTATTACTGTACCCATCGTCTTTTAAATTTAATATCTCTTTTTCAATATCAATATCTTCTTTTTCTTCTGATATTTTTTCTACTATAAGAACTATCTCTCCTTTTACCCCTTTTTCAGAATAATATGAAATAATTTCTTCTAAATTTCCTCTTTTATACTCTTCAAATAGTTTTGTAAGTTCTCTACATACGCACACATTTATATTTCCAAATAAGAAATATAAAAATTTTAATGTTTTTAAAAGTCTATGTGGACTTTCATAAAATATTCCTGTAACATTCATATTTTTAAAACTTTGAAAATATTTTTTACGTTCTGAATCCGTTTTAGGAACAAATCCCATATATACAAAACTTGTCGCATCAAATCCGCTACCGCAAATTCCATTTATTAATGCACAAGCTCCGGGTAAGATTTCATAGGGTATATCTCTTTTTATAACTTCCTGCAAAATCACAAAACCCGGATCATTAATTATCGGCATTCCTGCATCAGAAATTACAGAAACAATTTTTCCATCTTCAATATTGCTGATTATTTCTTCAACTCTCTCACTCTCATTAAATTTATGGTAAGAAACTAATTTTGTATTTATATTATGAAATTTTAATAAGTTAAGACTATTTCTAGTGTCTTCACAGTAGATTATATCACTTTTTTCTAAAACTTCCAATGCTCTAATTGTGATATCTTTCATATTTCCTATAGGCGTTGGAACAAAATAAATATTAGAAATTCTCTCCATAATATATCTCCTTAATCTTATCAGTATATTCTCCATTTTTATCATAAATATAAATATTATCTTCAACTAATAGATTACTATTACCGTTTTTAACCAACTCAACCATAAATAAATGTGGCTTTTTGTCAATATTTGTAGAAATAAATTGAATCCTTTTAGGTTCTAATCTGAATTTTCTGGACTCGCTTAAAACATCAACTAAACGTTCCATACTGTATATTAAAAAAACTTTTCCGCCGGATTTTAGCTTTTTATGTGAAAAATCTAAAATATCTTCAAGTTTAAGTGAATATTCATATCTTGAAATCAAAAAATTTTCATCTTCATTTAATATTCCCGTATTCATTTTCTTATATGGAGGATTTGACACAATATAATCAACTGATGAATTTTCAAACTCGTTATAACATTCTTTTAAATCTTTATTTAAAAGAACAACATTATTCAGTTTATTTTCAACAATACTATGCTCAATAAGTTCAGCATTTTCATTTTGTATTTCTATAAGATATACAGTTTTTAAATTATTTAAAAAATTAATTCTAAAGCCTATTATTCCGGTTCCTGCTCCAATATCAATTAATATCTTATCTTTTTTAACTTTTGAGAAATAGGATAGCAAAATTGAATCAATGCTAAAAGAAAATTTATTCTTATTTGCAAATATAACACCTTGGGTGTTAGGAATATAATGTTTATCCATGTAATAACCTCCGACCTATATTTTACCATAAATACGCTTTAAAAGGAATTATTTTTATGATAGAATATACTAAGGTGATGATATGAATTTTACAAATCAACAATTTGATGCCATTAAACATTTTGAAGGCCCTGCTCTGATTTTGGCAGTACCGGGTTCAGGCAAAACAACTGTATTATTAAATAGAATTTTAAATTTAATTAAAAATCATAATATAGATCCAAGTGAAATAATTTCAATAACTTTCAGTAAATCTCAAGGAATTGATATGGAAAGACGATTTTTAGCTCAAAACTCTGAATTTAGAGGAAAAATAACTTTTAAAACAATTCACGCTTTTTGTTATGAAATTGTTAGAAATTATATGAAATTAAAAAACATCAAAAAAACTTTGATAGAAGGAAATAAAGAATTCAATAGAATTTTAATTTTAAAAAGAGTATATTATCAAAAAAATTATAAAAAACTATCTGATGAAGAAATCAATGATTTCTTTTCAATTTACGATTTTACAAAAAATAAAATGTATGATTTTGAAGGATATATAAGAAAAAATCATTTTATTTCTAATCGTTCTTTAATGTTAAAACTGTATAATTTGTATGATGAAATAAAAATTCAAAATAATTTTATGGATTTTAATGATTTGCTCATTTTAGCAAATGAATATATTTCAGCAGATAAAAAACTATTAAAGGCTTTGAAAAATAGATATAAGTTTTTCCAAATTGATGAAGGGCAGGATACTTCTACTTTGCAATTTGAAATAATTAGAAAAATAGTATTTCCTGAAAATAATGTATTTATAGTAGCCGATGATGATCAGTCAATTTATAGTTTTAGAGGTGCAAGCCCTGAAAACTTATTAAATTTCAAAAATATTTATCCAAATTCTAAAATATTTTTTATGGATAAAAATTTTCGTTCCACTAAAAATATAATAAAAATAAGTAATAAAATAATTCAAGGAAATAAAATAAGATATGAAAAGTCTTCAAAGCATACAACTGAAGAAAGTTCACAGATAATGCTATTTAAAGTTAAAAACTCCATTATTCAAGCGAGAGAATTGGTGAAAAGAATTTTTGAAATAAACCCTAATGAAACTATTGGAGTTTTATATCGAAATAATATATCTTCATTATATGTTGCGGACATATTAAAAAATAATAGTATAGAATTTTTTATAAAAGAGAATAAATTCGACTTTTATTCAAACCGAATATTAAATGATGTAAAAAATATCCTTTTATTTTCTGAGGATACAACTGATTTAGAAGTTTTTAAAAGAATTTATTTTAAACTTAATGCCTATATAAAAAAGGACTTCATTGCTAAATTGGAATACAAACCCTATAATCAATGTGTACTAGAAAGTTTACTAGATTTGGACGAATTAAATGATTTTTATCTAAATAAATTTACATCTTTAAGGAATGACTTTAAAAGATTAAAAAGGATGAAAATGGAAGATAAAATTGATTGTATTCTCTATGAGCTAGGATATGGAGATTATTTGGATAATTTTAATGACTTTTCCAATCTAAATTATAATCTAATCTTTGACTTGATAAAATATTTATCCAAAGATTTAAAAACTTTTGATGAATTTATAGAAAAATTGGACAATTTAAAGGAATTACTTAAAAATGCATCAAATTCAAATTCAAATATATCAATTTCAACAATACATTCTGCAAAAGGTTTAGAATATGATAATGTATTTATAATGGACCTAATTGATGGAGAATTTCCACAAAAGAGTATATTAAATTCTTTTGATAAAAAATTATTGGAAGAAGAAAGAAGATTGTTCTATGTTGCAATGACAAGAGCGAAAAAAAGATTGTTCCTATTTACAATAAAAGAAAGAAATAATCTACCTGTTGAACCTTCAATTTTCTACAATGAATTAAAAAACAAATATTAAAAAAGGAGCAAAGCTCCTTTTTTGTATATAAATTATTTATTTTTTGCCGCATTAGTTCCTGCTATAATTCCAAAAACTGTTATATCAGTAATTGAAACTGATCCAAGTCTGTTATTACCATGAATACCGCCTGTTGTTTCTCCTGCAGCATATAATCCCTTTATTATTTTTCCATTTTTATCCAATACATTTGCATCTTTGTTTATCTTAAGTCCACCCATTGTATGATGAACAGCGGGAACAGCTTTTAAACAGTAGAAAGGTGCTTTATCTATTTTAAAACCTAATCTTCTAAGATTGAATAATGTATCTTTTCCATTTTTTGAATCTTCATTAAATTTATTGATTGTTGCTTTTAAATTTTCCTTATCTATTCCGAAAAAGTCTGCCATTTCATCAATTGAATTTACCTTACAAAGTTTTTTACCTTCTATCAAATTATTATATTCGACTTCATGAGTAGGTAAAATATTTGATTTTTTCATTGACTCTTCGTCCCAAATTTGATATGCAACACTATCCGTTTGATCCTTAATTCCCATTGAAATTTCTCTTCTAGTAGCCAACTCTTCAACAAATCTTTTTCCTTCTTTGTTTACAAGTATTGCTCCACCAACAAGTCTTGTATCTCCAGTATATAAAAGTTTACCTGTCTCAACATCACAAACAGGATATAACTGAATTTTATCTAAATCTACAACATCAGCTCCAATAGCTTGTGCCATTTTTATTCCATCACCTGTTGAACCTGCAGAATTTGTTGAAAGAATTTTATCATCAATTTCTTTATCATTATCATAAAGCATTTTTTTGTTTGCTCCAAAACCACCTGTTGTTAAAACAACGGATTTCGCATTAACTATCAATTCTCCAGTCTTTATTTTAGCCTTAACTCCAGTAACTACATTATCTTTCGTGATAAGTTCATAAGCATTAGTCTCTGTTAATATTTCTATTCCCAATTCCTCAGCTTTAGCATGTAATTTGTTTATCAATTCTTTTCCAGATTGCCCTTTAGGAATTAAAGATCTCTTAACTGAATGACCTCCAAAAAACATAAGTTCGTCTGTCCACTCAACATTAACATCATCTCTTAACCATTTTGCACCATCAAGTGCATTATTAGCTAAGACATCTATAAGTTCTTTATCTCCTCCTGCTTTTTCAACATCTTTTTTAAATAAGTCGATACTGTCCTTTATATTTTCTTTTTCTTGTAACCAATTCATCGGAGCAGCATATTCAGCACCTGAAATTAAAGTATTTCCCCCTATTATTGGTAACTTTTCCAAAATTACAACATTAGCTCCAGCTTGTTTAGCTTTTATTGCCGCAATTAATCCTGCTCCACCTGACCCGACAACAACTACATCAACATTCATTTCTTTAGTTTCAAACTTTTCATTCATAGTAGGATTGTTTTTGAGTATTTTTTTATAATCAAGTCCAGATTTGTTTATAGCATCTGCAAGAGCATTTATAAAAGCCTTTGAAGAATAGGTTGCGCCTGTTACTTCATCTAAATTGAAATCTCCTGAATTCACTTTTTCAATCAATTTTTCAATAGCAAGTTTTCCTACATCTTCAGTTTCAACACTTTCCTTTAATGACACTTTTTTTATTTTATTATTTTCGAAACTTACATCAACAATGACATCTCCATTATGTCCTCTAGCTTTTCCCTCGTATGTTCCATTTACTGCAGATTTACAAGAAGTTAAAAATAATACAAAAACAAGTAAAAATGATAAGACTTTAAATAATTTTTTCATAATATCCTCCAAAACTTATAAAAGCAATTATAGTGAAATTAATTTTTCTTTATGTATATTATAATTTTAATTAAAACTTTTTTTATATTCATTTAACACATCAAAAATTTCATCAATATCAGTTAAAGTATTTATAGTATTTTTCACCTTATTAGAATCTTTAAAACCTTTTAAATACCATAAAATATTTTTTCTCATTTCTCTTATTGCTATTCTTTCCGGTTTAAATTCCAGCTCCAGTTTATAATGCCTTTTTATAGTGTCTATAACCTCTTCCAAAGTTGGAGAAGAGTATTTTTTTGTTAAATTATAATCCTTAATTTGTTTAAAAATAAATGGATTTCCTAGAGAATGTCTTCCAATCGCAACTGCATCTGCTCCTGTTTCTTCTTTCATTCTTACATAATCTTCAACGCTACAAACATCTCCATTTCCAACAACTTTTATAGGAACATGATTTTTCAAAGTTTTTATAGCATTCCAGTCAGCCTTTCCTGAATAAAACATTTCTCTTGTTCTTGCATGTAATGTAATCATATAAGCTCCAGCTTCAACAATGGCATCAGCAACTTCTAAAAAGTTTTTATTTTTTTCATCAAACCCCAATCTAATTTTAACACTTACGGGAACTTTAGAATTTTTCACCATAGTTGAAACAATACTTTTAACCTTTTTAGGATTTTTCATCAAGTAACTTCCCTCATGATTTTTAACAATTTTTGGAGCAGGACACCCTAAATTCAAATCAAGTTGATAAATATCATCTCTTTTATTAAATCTATTTTGGATTATTTCCGCCATAATATTTTCATCACTTCCAAATACTTGTAATCCAACAGGTCCTTCTCTTTTGTCAATATAAGTTATAATTGAAGTTTTGTCATTATCATAATATAATCCTTTTATGGAAACCATCTCAGTAAAAGTTAAACTCGCTCCCATTTCAATAGCTAAAATTCTATATGCAACATCGCTAACTCCCGCAAGTGGAGCTAAAAAAATATCTCCATCAAGCATATTATAACCCCTTTTTCATCTTATAGATTTCAAGCATTCCATCAAGAGTAAGTTTTTTATCTATAATATTAATTTTGTCTATATCTTTAGAAATTAAGCTGGAATATCCACCTGTTGCGACAATTTTCAATTTTGAAACATCAAAATTCATCTCTTTTACTATCTCATCAATCAACTTTTCAATAAGTCCTATATATCCAATTACCATACCAACTCTAATATTATCCATTGTGTTTTTAGCAACAATTCTTTCAGGTTTAAAAAGCTCAACTCTTGGAAGTTTGGCAGTTTTTAAAAATAATGCTTCTGATGAAATTCCAATACCTGGAATGATAGCTCCCCCTTGATAAACTGAATTTTCATCAACTACATCAAAAGTAATTGCAGTTCCAATATCAATAATTATTAAAGGCACTCCATATTTTTTAATTCCAGCAACTGAATTTACAATTCTATCTGCCCCTATAGTTTTAGGATTATCATGATTTATTTTAATTCCCAAAGCACAATTATCATCTATAATTATAGGCTTTAAATTAAAATATTTTTTTATAGCATTTTCAATTGAATGCATTACATCAGGAACAACCGATGCAACAATAACATCTTCAATTTCTGATTTTTTAATATCGTTAGCATGTAATATCTCTGTAATTGACATTGCATACTCATCACTTGTTTTATTTTTTATAGTATTAAGTCTAAAATCACAAATCAATGAATATCCTTCATAAACTCCTAAAACGATATTTGTATTTCCAACATCTATAACTAATAACATATATTTCTCCAATTCATTAATAAATTTTATCAAATTATAATTCTATCTAATTTTAACATTTTTTAAAAAATTATACAATTATAATATAAAAAAATAAAATAATTTGATATGAAGCTCTAAATCCCGGCAAATGAATTATGGGTGTATGTCAAAATATGATATAAATTTAAAAATAAAAGTTATACCAGTAATTTTAAGTATTTGTATTACAATATAGAAAAACTGATAAATCGAATAAATTATAGCTAACAGATATAACAGAATTTAAAATAGGAAATAATGCAAAAAAGATATATTCATCACATATTCTAGATACTTTTAACGAAAAAATTATATCATATTCAATATGCTTTAGTCCTACAATAAACTTTAACAAATAAGTCATTAAAAAAGTTTTAAAAACTATTATAAACAAAGAAAAAATAAACAATTCATACAAATCAAGGCTTTTATTACCAACATTGTAGTTTTATAAGGACATTAGAAAATAACAATATTAGACAAAATATGTCTAGAAAAGGAAACTGTCTATACAATGAACCAATAGAGAATTTTTTGGAATATTAAAACAAGAAATGTTTTATGAACAAAATTATTCTTCATATAAAAAATTAATAGAAAATATAAAAGAGTATATTAAATGGTATAATACGAAAAGAATTAAGGAGAATTTAAAAGGAATGTCTCCTATTGATTATAGATTACATTCCTTTAAATAATTTATTTAACCTTTCGTATTTTTTTGAGTTTGGCTCATTTCCTAGTCTTTTAATAAAATTTTAAAATTTATTCATCATCTTTTTTCTTATAACCAATAGCTGAAGCTACTCCTAAAGCTAAAATTGCTGTTAAAGCATAGTTTGCATTAATTATATTTGTTCTTGGAAGTTTATTTGTTTTTTTATTCTTTTTAGAATTATCTTCCGATCTAACATCTTGACCCGGTTTTTTATTATCATTGCCCGGCTTATTGTTATCATTTCCAGGTTTGTTGTTATCGTCTTGTTTATCTCCATAAACTACTGCATAAACGCTGAAATGATTAGTTTTAAATGTTACTTCTCCATTTTCGTAAGTGAATGGAATTTCTGATAATCCACCATCTATATGATATAATTTTTCTACTTTTGCTTTTACTTTAATTGTAACAGTAACTTCACCTTTTGGTTGAGCTTCTCCGTTATTTGCATCTTTTAAACTTATATCATAAGCATCATATTCTTTTCCTGCCAATTCTTGAGGATTAACAGCATTTGTTAAGACTTTCCAGTTTTTGTCTAAAGTATTAGTATCTCCTTTTACAACTATTGAACCATTCTCATTTTTAAGTTCTACTTTTTCAACATCAGGTTCTTGTGGCTTATCTTGTAGTGCATTTATTGCATCTGTTAAATCTTTTTTCGCCTTGTTAACTTCTTCTTGTGTTGCATCTTCTTTTGCTAAAACTTCTTCCGCTTTTGCCAATGCTTTTTTCATCAATTCTATAGACTCGTCAGTTTTACCCTTTGTTGTTTCAGGATTTTTTGCCTTATCTATTGCTTGTTGCAATGCTTCTTTATTAACTTCAGGAGCTTGTGGCTTATCAACTAGTGCATTTATTGCATCTGTCAAGTCTTTTTCTGCCTTGTTTACTTCTTCCTGTGTTGCGTCTTCTTTTGCTAAAACTTCTTCTGCTTTTTTTAATGCTTTATTCATAGCTTCTATAGACTCGTCAGTTTTACCCTTTGTTGTTTCAGGATTTTTCGCTTTATCAATAGCTTTTTGAAGTGAATCTTTATTAATTTCCTCTTCATATACTATTACAGTATCATAAATTGATAAAGTTTTTGTATCAATATCAACAACATTTCCATTTTGTTTAAAGACAAGTTCTGTTAAACTTCCATCTTTTTCAACTTGATATACTTTTTTAGCTATTTTACCATCTTTAATAGTTCTGTGAATAACAAAATTTCCATCTGCCATTTTTGAAACTTCACATCTTTTAACATTTATCAACTTAAATCTAAACAAATCGAAGTCTTTTCCTTCTAAACCCTTAACTAAAGATTTATCCGGTCTTATTGTTTGTAATTTTAAGTCTTTAAAATTCATTCCTGAAACTGTTGTATTTCCATTTGAACAAGTTATACTTGTATTATTTTTATTTTCTGAACCTTTTTCTACCAATTCTAAGAAAGTTGCATTTCTACAGCATGAATGGTCAAATACATATTTACCATCTCCCCATTTTTTAGGGTGATTTGGTCCTCTTTCTGATTTATCAACAAGTGTAAAAGGAAAGTTTTCAATTGCAAACTTATTATCCGGATCTTCAATTCTAACTGAATATTGAACATTTTCATATAATTCAATTGGAGTTAAAGGAACTCCCCACTCATCTTCTGGTAATGTTGTTGCAACAACTGTATCATACTCACTTGTAAAAATTACTTTTACTTTACTATAATCTTTAGGATTTGATTTATCTTGTTTTATTCTTACATAATTAATCTTATATTTTTCATTAATTTTTTCATAAGATTCTAAAGGTCTAACAACTATTCTTTCTATGTTAAGATGTGCTCCGGTTGCATAAGGGTTTTTTGTTTTATGTCTTATTGGTAAATTTCCTTCTCCATTAGCTCTAAAGTAAAGTTCACTAACTTCTTTTATAAATGGAGCATCTGCCATTATAAAGTCTTTATTTTTACCACTTGTAAAAAGTATATAATCATCTTTTTCATAAACTTCTAAAGGTGGAAGTTTACCATTAACAGTTTTTATTTCTGCAACTCTTTCTTGTTTTGTAGCATTATATAAATTAAATGTTACTTCCTCATTAGTTTTTAAATCTCTTTCCATATCATCTTGAAGAACTTTTATAGGTATTTCTGACATTGTAATTTTCTTATCTGAAAATTCACATAAATCTTCTACACAATTTCCTGTAGATTTTTTCTTCATTACAAATTCTGTTAAGACTGTACCGTCTTCTTTGTAAACTTTAAGATCTCCATTAGATTTTTTTACATTAATCTTAATATCTGATAATTCATATTCAACATCTTCTAATAATTTAACAGTATATTCTTCATTTTCAACTAATTTAAATTTAACTATACCGGAATTTGATTTATATGTTACTTTGTTATTATCTTTTCCTATAACTTCAAAACTTAATTCTTTTGCAATTGAAGTGTTACCACAAGATCCACAAAGCACATCAAATGTAAATTCTTTTTCAACAGGTTGAACCGGTGGTTGTACTTCCTTATTTTTCAATAATAAACTTGTTATTTCGTTATTTCCATTCATTAACCTATAAATAGGTGTTCCAAAATCAGAAACTCCTTTTATACAAGTAAATGTAACATCTTCCATTTCATATTTGTCATTAGAAATTAATTTTATAGTATATGTTTTGTTTTCTTCAACTCCAAAATTAATTGCACTATTATTATCCGGTTTTACAACTTTAGTTTTTCCATCACTTATAACTTCAAATGATACATCCTTTATGCTTGATCCTTTTTCATCTGTTACCAATAATGCTTTACTAATTTCATCTTCCGGATTAGATGGATTAGGAGTAGGAATTACAACCCCTTTCTTTTTTTCAACTGTAATAGTATCTTCATCATCTTCTCCATCAAAAGAATATTCACCATTTTCAACAGTTAAAAATATATCATTTGCTTGATAATAATCATTTTCTTCCAGAACAATACTGTAAACACCATCTTCCAATTTAGGCATTTGAGCAATTCCATCTTTAGAAGTAAATTCTCCAACTTTTTTTAGAGGATAACCAGCCTTAATTGTAAATTTTAATTCTCCAACAGTATCTTCATTTTTCTTATTCTTCTTATCCCAAGTAACAACATTTACTTGATGTGTTTCTTCAGCTTTTGTAAAAATATTTGAACTAATAATAGTTGTAAATACAATAATCAAAGCCAAAATACCCGACAAAATTTTCTTGATTTTCATTTTTTTACTTCCTCTCTATAAAAATATACAATATGTTTTAAACTAATAAACATATAATACTATTATATATTTATATATATCAAAGTCAACACAGAAAAGCATTTCATTAAAAAATTTAATATTTATACTTTAAAAATAAGATAATCTTATTAAAAAACAATTTAAAACTTCCGAAATATTTATCAATCGATTTAAGAACATAAACATAATTTTTCAACAAAAAAACGATTAAGAAGAAATCTTAATCGTCAAAATCTTATAAAATAAATATTAAATTACAATCCACGTTTGAAGAATTTACGGAATTCAGAAACTTCAGCAACACTTTGTGAAATTGATACTTTATATTTTGCACCGTTTACAAATCCTGGCTCAAATGTTATAGGTTCAAATTGATAATGTACATTTTCTTTATCAGCAACACAATAACCTACAAATGTTTTTATTGTTGCTCCATTTTCTTTATTAAAGAATTCTGGTTCTCCATATTCTGATAATGTAGCATTTACATCAATTATAACAACTTCTCCCTCTTTATATCCTACAATAAAATTACTATGTTTTGTAACTTTTACAACAACAGCATTAGTCTCATTTTGCATATGACAGTAAATTAACTTATATTCGTCGCCGTTTTCTACACAAGAATTGAAAATTTCACGCATCCTTGCCTTATTTTTTCTGTTATCTTCATCATTTGCTCCTGTTATAGCTTTTTTAACAATATCAAATAATCCCACTATTATTTCCTCCTATATTAATATCATTATTAAAAATTTTTTCACTAAAATTATATCATTTTACAAAACACATGTCTATATCAGCATATAAATAAGAACCCCACCCTTCCACGATGCTTTGCATCGGGTGGGTTCCCGGGAACCTTGTTATTTCACAATAAAGTAAGAAACAAATAGTATGTTTCTTACCATTGATTCTATTCATTTTTATTTTTTATAGATGCCTTTATAAAACCATCAAATAGTGGATGGACTTTATTTGGTCTTGATTTGAATTCAGGATGGAATTGACAAGCAACAAAATAATCACTGCCAGTATATTCTATAATTTCTACTAAATCAAGTTCAGGATTTATCCCAGAGAAAATAACCCCAGCCTTTTCTAGTTCTTCTCTGTATTTATTATTAAATTCATATCTATGTCTATGTCTTTCTTGAATAATTTCAGAATTATAAAGTTCTCTAGCTTTAGTATTTTTTAAAAGTTTACAATCATAATTCCCAAGTCTTAAAGTTCCACCAATATTTTCAACATCAAATTGATTTTCCATCAAATCTATAACAGGATATTTTGTAGTATCATCTTTTTCAGTTGAATCTGCTCCTTCAAGATTTGCAACATTTCTAGCTATATCTATAATAGCGATTTGCATTCCAAGACAAATACCAAAATAAGGAATATTATTTTCTCTTGCATATTTACTTGTTGCAATCATTCCTTCAATACCTCTTCCTCCAAATCCACCTGGAACAATAATTCCATCAAGCCCTTTAAATACTTCTTTGGCATTTTCTTCAGTAACTTCTTCAGAATTTATCCAATGAATATTAATCTTATGAGCATTTTTATATCCTGCATCTATTAACGCTTGAGAGACTGAAAGATAAGCATCATGAAGTTGAACATATTTGCCAACAAGTCCAATTTCTAATTCAGTTTTTACATTTTTATAAGAATCAATCATTTCTTTCCAATTATTCTTTATTATTGGATTTCCTTCAAGGCAAAGTTTATGCAAAACATAATCATCTAAACCTTGTTCATGTAATCTAACAGGAACTTCATAAATAAAATCAACATTTTCAGATTGAACAATTGCACTCTTTGGAACATCACAAAAAAGACTGATTTTATTTTTTATTTCATCAGAAATTTTTTCAGGACTTCTAACAACTATTATATTTGTCTTAATTCCTTGACTCATAAGCTCCTTAAAAGAATGTTGAGTTGGCTTAGTTTTTAATTCATCTGATCCTGGTATAGTAGGTACCAAAGTAGTATGAATAAATAAAACATCTTCTTTTTTATTTTCCGCATGAATTTGTCTAATTGCTTCAATGAAAGGTAATGATTCAATATCTCCGACTGTACCACCAATTTCAGTTATTATTATATCAGCTTTACTTTCCTCAGCAGCCTTATAAACATATCCCTTTATTCTATCAGTAATATGTGGAATAACTTGAACAGTTGCCCCGTTATAATCTCCTCTACGTTCCTTTTGAATTACTTCACTATAAATTCTTCCAGTAGTAACATTACTTCTTTGAGTAAGCTCTTCATCAATAAATCTTTCATAATGTCCTAAATCCAAATCTGTTTCAGCTCCATCTTTTGTTACAAAAACCTCTCCATGTTGATAAGGACTCATAGTACCCGGGTCAACATTAATATAAGGATCAAATTTTTGCATAAAAACACTAAAACCTCTGTCCTTTAAAAGTCTTCCCAAACTTGCCCCACAGATTCCTTTACCAATCCCTGAAACTACTCCTCCGGTAATAAAAATAAATTTACTCATTACATCCTCCTAATTTAATACTCTAAACATTTCTTCATAAGTTGGTATATTCCAATTTTCTCTTGAAACATTTGATTCAATTTCATCACTTATTTTCCTAATTTCTTCTATTTTTCTAGGAACGAATTTATGTAAACTAATTACTTCTTCAATTCCTTTTTTACTTCTAATTGTTTTTTCAAACTCTTTAAATTCTTCAAGTTTTACAAATAATCCTTCAAGTAAATTATTGAGTTTATTTACTCTTTCATTAAGCTTTGCATTTTTTATTTTATCATTTAAAATCATTTCAAAATTAAGTTCTTTTATACAAGATGGGATAACATCTTTATTAATCATATTAACCAATGTTTTCATCTCTAACATATAGGTATTTTTGATGTCTTCAATACAAACATCATAAACGGCACTCAATTCTAAATCGTTTAAAATATCATTTTTCAAAAGAACTTCATATTCCTTACTTTCTTTAGCACATAACAAAGCTTCTAAATATGTTCTATTATTTTTAAGTCCTCTTCTTTCTGCCTCTTCAACCCATTCTTTTGAGTAATTATCGCCAGAAAATAAAATTCTTTCACTTTCAATAAAGATTTCTTTTAGAATATTTTTGCAAGCCACAATTCTTTCAGACTTATCATTAATATTTTCAACTCTTTGTAAAATATTTTTAAGCTCTGAGGCAACTATTGTATTTAAAATTATGTTACAATCTGCTGCACTTTGCATTGAACCTAACATTCTAAACTCAAATTTTCCATCAGTATAAGCAAAAGGTGATGTTCTATTTCTATCATCAGTATCTCTTGGTGCAAATTCCAAATTACTAATATTAAAATCATTTAATTTAATAGAATTTTTAACTTCCAAGTCTAAAATATCATCTAAAATATTTTCTATCTCATTTCCTAAATATACAGATACTATTGAAGGTGGAGCTTCATCTCCACCAAGCCTTAAGTCATTTCTAACACTGGAAGATGAAACTCTAAGCAGTGAAGAATATTTATTTACAGCAGAAACGGTAGAAACCATAAAAATCGCAAAAATTAACCTATCGATTTCATTATCCTTTTTTGGTAATTTTAACAAATTTTTCCCATAATTCGTAACCAAAGACCAATTATTATGTTTTCCACTTCCATTTACATTTTTAAATGGCTTTTCATGTAATAAACAGACAAGATCATGCTCATAAGCTGTTTTTCTTAAAACTTCCATAACAATTTGATTATTATCAACAGAAACATTTACTGTATCATATAAAATTGCAACTTCAAACTGTCCGGGAGCTACTTCATTATGTTCGGTTTTAGAATTAATACCTAAATCCTCTAATTTTTTATTTATACTATTATAGTAATTCATAACTCTTTTAGGAATTGAACCAAAATAATGCTGTAATAACTCTTGATCTTTTGGAGGCATTTCACCAATTAATGTTCTTCCCGTATTTATAAGATCAACTCTCTGTTCATAAAATTTTCTATCAATTAAGAAAAATTCCTGTTCTAAACCAACCTTAATTCTAACTCTAAAAATCTTTTCATCTGAAAATAAATTATATAAAGCTGTAGCTTGTTTTGATAAAAAGTCCATACTTTTTAAAAGCGGGGCTTTTTTATCCAAACTTATTCCATCAAAAGAAACAAAAATCGAAGGAATATATAAAATATTATCCATTATAAAAGCATTTGCGGTACAATCCCAATATGTATAACCTCTCGCCTCAAATGTTGATCTCATTCCTCCATTTGGAAAAGATGAAGCATCAGGTTCACTCTTTAAAAGTTCTTCTCCAGAAAATCTAACTATAGGTAAATTTTCATTTGATTTACTTATAAAACTCTCATGTTTTTTTGCGGTATTACCATTCAAAGGTTGAAACCAATGACAATAATGCGTCGCACCCTTTTCAATTGCCCACTCCTTCATTGCATGTGCAATTATATCAGCACTGTCTTTATCCAACAATTCTTCTTTTCTAATTGCATTTTTCCACTTTAGATATATCGGATACGGCAGTTTTCTTTTCATTGCACTTTTGTCAAAAGTAAATTTTCCAAAGTCTTCAATTCTGCTCATAATTTCCTCCTATAAAAAAATTGGTTTTCTTTTTACCTCTAAATAGAGAAAAAAAAAACCAATTTACTAAATTTTTTATTTATTCACTTATATTTTTGTTCGACCTACATTAATATAATAGAATATTTTTTCAATTATGTCAAGACTTAAAATAAAAATATTTTTTAAAACTAAATTCTTGATCTTAGTTTTAATATTTTATAAAGTCTTAATACTGAATAGATATAAGATGCAATTCTCATAGTTACATCGTATTTATTTTGTATTTTCATTATTTCGTTATAAGCAAGTAACATTTTATATTCTACTTTATTCAAAACATCATCTTCAGTCATATCAATACCTGAAATATTTTGCACCCATTCAAAATATGAAGCTATAACTCCTCCGGAATTTGCCAATATATCCGGAATGACTACAACATTTTTTTGTCTTAAAATTCTATCAGCAAGATAATCAACAGGGCCGTTAGCTCCTTCAACGATTAATTTTGCCCTAATCTTTTGGGCTTCATCTTCAGTAATAGAATTTTCCAAAGCGCATGGAATGATTACATCTACGTCTAAAGAGTAGAATTGATCAATTGAAATATGTTTTGCATTTTTATAATTATATAATGTATTATATTTTTCAAAATGAGAAATTAGTTCTGAAATATTAAACCCGTTTTCATTGTAGATTGTATAAACGCCTTTTTCCTTATCATATTCTGAGATTGATAAAATATTTCCACTCATTCTCTCTAAATGTTTTGCAGTGTTAGAGCCGACATTTCCAAAACCTTGAATAGCAATTCGCGAATTTCTTATATCTATTCCTAACTTATTTAGAGCCTCTCTTGTCATAACTGCAACTCCAACTCCTGTTGCCTCTTTTCTTCCATAAGAACCACCAAAACCTAATGCTTTTCCGGTAAAAGTTGCAAGAGTATTGTTTCCTGTCAATTTTATATATTCATCCAACATCCAAGCCATAACTTTTTCATTTGTATTTACATCCGGAGCCGGAATATCAAATCTATCTCCAATATATTTATACAATTCTTTTACATATCCTCTTGAAAGTCTTTCAAGTTCATTTTCGGATAATTCATTTACATCTACAATTATTCCTCCTTTTCCTCCACCAAAAGGAAGATGAGTCGCAGAACATTTTAAACTCATCCAAATGGATAGAGCCTTAACTTCATCAATATTTACACTTGGATGAAATCTTATTCCACCTTTATAAGGTCCCATAACGTCGCAATGTTGTGAACGAAACCCTTTAAAAATTCTAACCTTCCCGTTATCCATCTTAACGGGGATATTTATTTCTATTGTCCTTTCCGGTTCTTTTAAAAGGTCATATAAACTATCATCTAAATTTAATAATTCACAAGATTTCTTTAAAATCATTTGAACATTTTCTAACGGATTAATATTATTCATACAATTCTCCTATAAGTAATTTTCCCACTCTAAATATAATTTTTCTTTTTCTTTTATCAATCTCGATAAATCTTCACCAATCTGTAAAAATTTATCTTTATCATTAAAAATTTCAGGATTTTGAATATCTTTATTACAAATTTCAATTTTCTCTTCAATTTCAAAAATTTTATTTTCAATTTCCTTCAATTTTTGTTTTTTTGCTCTTTCTTCTTTTTCTTTTTCCTTTTTTTTCTTTTTTTCTTTCTCAATTTTAGTTTTTGAAATTATTTTTTCTTCCGCTTCGTTTTTTTCGTTTAATTTTTCCAAAAAATAATCATAATTTCCATAAAACTCAGTAATTTTTCCATCTTCTAGATACCAAATCTTATTGACAACCTTATTTAAAAAATATCTATCATGAGAAATGATAAGTACGGTGCCTGAATAATCTACAATTGCATTTTCTAAAACCTCTTTACTTTCAATATCTAAATGATTAGTCGGTTCATCTAAAAGCAAAAAATTAGATTTCGACAACATTAGTTTTAAAAGTTCAAGCCTTGCTCTTTCTCCACCACTTAATTCTCCAACAGATTTAAATAAATCTTCATCAAAGAAGTTGAACTTTGCAAGATGACTTCTAACTTCAAAATTATTCATTTTTGGATAGGCATCCCAAAATTCATCCATAACTGTATTTTGATTGCTTAGAGTTTTTTGTTCCTGATCGTAATAACCAATTGATACTCTAGCACCTAAATCACATTTTCCTTTTATAGCCTCAAGATTATTACAAATTATTTTAAATAAAGTTGTCTTTCCTACTCCATTCTTTCCTACAAGACCGATTTTATCTCCCTTATAAACATTTAGATTTATATCATCAAATAAAATTTTATCATTAAAGCCCATTGATAAATCTGAAATAGTTAAAACATCTTTTCCGGATTCCACTTCCGGAACCAGTTTTAATTTCATGGAATTTTTATATATTTCAGGATTTTCAATCAAATCCATTTTATCAAGTAGTTTGCGTCTTGAACTTGCCTGCTTTATAAATCTATTGTTTCCATAATTTTCAAATCTTTGAATAATTTCTTTC
Source organism: Parvimonas sp. D9 (assembly GCF_035282565.1). Classification (NCBI taxonomy): domain Bacteria; kingdom Bacillati; phylum Bacillota; class Tissierellia; order Tissierellales; family Peptoniphilaceae; genus Parvimonas; species Parvimonas sp. D9. The sequence continues at coordinate 434,024 of NZ_JAYKBM010000001.1, forward strand.
TGTCTTGAAATCTCTTTTTGTTGTTTTTCATAAAGATGTCTATTAACTTCAAAGTCTTTTTCACGTCTTGAAATATATTCATCGTATCCGCAATTAAAACTTTTTAATTTTTTATTTTCTATTGAAAAAATCTTATTACAAACAGCATTTAAGAAATATCTATCATGAGAAATTATAAGACAGCTTCCTCTATATTCTCTAAGATAGCTTTCTAAAAACTGAATTGATTCTATATCTAAATGGTTTGTTGGTTCATCAAGTAAAATCAAATTTGACGGTTTAAGTAAAATTTTAGCTAAATGTAATCTACTCTTTTGTCCACCACTCAAATTATTAACTGATTTAGAAAAATCCTGCTCTAAAAAACCAAGTCCAAACAAAACTCCTCTAATTTTCGAATTATAAGAATATCCATTGTTCTCTTCAAAATAATGTCTTTTGCTTTCATAAATATCAAAAAGTTTGCGAATTTCTTCTTCACTTAAGTCCTTATTTCCCATTTCAATTTCTAATTCTCTAATCTCTTTTTCAAGTAAAATAATCTTTTCAAAAACTTCTAAGCACTCTTCATAAACTGATTTATCACTAGTATAAGAAATATTTTGTTTTAGAATAGATAGATTTATATTTTTTGCAAAATTAATGTCTCCACTATCTGCAGATAAATCTTTAATTAAAAGGTTAAATAATGTAGTTTTACCACTTCCATTATCTCCTACTATTCCAACTTTATCTCTATCAGAAATTGAAAAAGTCACATTTTCTAATATATTTTCACTTAAAAACGACTTAGTTAAGCCATTAACACTTAAAACAATCATAAAACACCTTTTTAGAAAATAAATTTAGATTCAAAGTTACTAACTTTTCCAACGGCAAGTAAAACACTAAAATAGATATACGCAGTTTGATGCCAAAGTATTGTAACATCCAACATTCCATGCAAAATAACTACAACAGTTAAAGCTATTATAAGTCTGAATAAATTTCTTTTTCTTATACTATATACTTTTTTGAATATTCCTATAAAAAGAGGAAAAATTATTATATTTCCAACGATACCAAAATTTATAAGCAAATCAAGCACAATATTATGTGCATGATTTGCCGGGTGACTTACCCAACTTGCATTTTGATAAGCCATCGGTCCACTCCCAAACAAAAAAGTTTTCTTAAATAATTTAATTGCATTTTCCCAAATTTCTTTTCTCGTCCCTAAAGAATTCCCTATAAATTCATATCTTGGAAAAATTCTATTTGAAAAAATCATAAGAATAACTATAACTATTGTAAAAATACCAAGAAATGTAAATACCTTCTTGTTGTTTTTTGTGAAAGAAAGTACTAAAGTTGCAATTAAAATTGTTGGCAAAGCAGTCCTGTTTTCAGTTAAAAACAAAACAATAAATGCAAGTGTACTTACACACAAAAAGTACAATCTATTATTTCTATTTTTGTTAGATAAAAAATAATACATTGCTATTATAATTATAAATTCACATATAGTCGCATAATAATTTGTATTAAAAAATGATGATATAGGTCTATGTAAAGCCATATATTCTATAAATTCATACATTTTTAAATTCATACTGAATTTACTATACAAAACTGAAAAAATTGTTAAAATAAAACAAAATATTGAAACAATCATATATAAATTTATAATCTTTGAAAACAGCTTTCTATTTATAATAGATCTATAGTACATAAAAAATATAGAAAATTCAAATATAATAATTGATACTCCTATACCGTATAAATTTTGTTTTAAAATAGATACAAAAAATATAAGTCCTGTAAATGCCAAAACATTCTTAACATAAGGTGTCTGTTTTAAAACTGGAATAATTTTCTCACTAACTAATAAATAGAAAAATAAAGCATTGAACGAAAAAACTAAAAAATAAAAAGGTAAAAATACTGTAAATGAAACAATTAAAATTAAAAGTTCATCTAAATTAAGCTCATATTTTTCTAAAATTTTATTAATATAATTCATATATCTTAAGCCTTTCATAAGCCATTTTATCAACATTGTTAAATTGTAATGCCTTTTACTTTATCCTGTCGATAAAAAAGTCACTACTTTTTAATAAAACCTATTCCAATTATAGCATAAAACAAAAAAAAATAAAACTCTTAAAAAAGAGTTTTATCAAATAATTGCAAAGCATCAAAGTTTTTATATATTCCTTTTTGATGCATAATCTCGTATCCTAGTCAGAATTTTATTATCTTACTCCCGGATAATCCTTTAAACTATTCATATAGTAAGTAAGAGTTAATAAACTTCCATCTAAATGAACATTTTCAAGTACAACATTTCTTGGTAATTTTAAATCAATCGGCGCAAAATTCCAAATCCCCTTTATACCACAAGCAACCAACTTATCTGTAATTTCTTGTGCAGGAATTGCAGGAATTGCTAAAATTGCAATATCTACCTTTTCTCTGGTTACAACTTCTTCTAGCTCAGAAACATCTTTTATAACCACATCATTTGCCTTATTTCCAATTATTTCAGGAGAGTTATCAAAAATGCCTACAACCTTGAAACCCTTCTTTTTAAAACCGCTATAATTTAACAATGCACTACCAATATTACCAAAACCGATAATGACTACATTATATGGCTTATCAACACCCATAATCTTTTCCAGCTCAATTTTTAATTCTTCAACATTGTAACCGTAACCTTGTTGCCCAAATGCACCAAAATGATTCAAATCTTGTCTTATTTGTGACGCAGTTAAACCCGTAATTTTACTTAATTCTTGAGAAGATACTCTGATTATACCCTTATCTCCAATAAGCTCAAGGTATCTGTAATATTTGGGTAAACGTTTTATAACCGCAACAGAAATTTTTGCATCCAACATGATAATATCCTCCTACCAATTCATTTTTTTCAATCAATTTTATTAATATGTAATTTTAAAGACACATATTCTTTTTAAGTATTATAACATCAATTTAAATTTATTGCAATATTTTTTACAATGTTTTTTACAATGTATAACTAATTTCTTTAAAATTTATCATTTTATATTTATTATAATAAATACTTTTTAATCAATTTCAAACAATATATCTTGAAAAATGTAAAAAAAAGTTCTAAAATATAATTAATAAATTTTAGGAGGTCAACTTGAATAACTTTGAAACAGTAAAGGAATGTACGATATTTAAAAATTTTTCAATAGATGAAATAATAGAAATATTTTCAGTAATATCTTTTTACGAAAAAGACTATAAAAAAAATGATATTATACTTGCAGAAAATACAAAAGTAGAATATTTTGGAATAATTACAAATGGGAAAATAGCTTTATCAAATTTTGACTACTTTGGAAATAGAAATATCTTAAATGTTTTTGAAAAAGGAGACTCTTTTGCTGAAGCTTTGGTTTCATTAGAAATTCAAATCCCCCATGAAGTAATTTCTCTAACAGATTCATCTATCGTATGGATTGAATATAAAAGTCTATCAAAATCTCTATATTACCAAAAAATTTTAAATAATCTTTTAAACATAATTTCTACAAAAAATTTAATTTTAAATAAAAAATTGCAAATATTATCAAAGAGAACTACAAGAGAAAAAATTTTAGAATATCTTTCTAATCAAAAAAAAGCATTATCCTTAGACAGTAACTTTGAAATAAATCTGAATAGAAATGAAATGGCAGACTACCTTGCACTAGACAGAAGTAATCTTTCAAGAGAACTTGGAAAATTAAAAAAAGAAGGAATCATAGATTTTAAAAAAAATAAATTTAAATTACTATAAACACATTGTATATTAATAAATTAAATAATTTTAACCTCATATATATATTGACTTTTTTACAAAAATATTATAATATTCTCTTTGTGATATTCATTATCGTAATGTAAAAATATATGGAGGTTTTATGAAAACAAAAAGAATTTTAAAAATATTTATGGTATTTTTATTTGTCTTTTCTCTATTAATACCAAAATTTTTGTCAATAAACAGTCATACTGTTACTGCAAATGATAACAGTATAAATGATGACTGGACAATTGACGATTTTATAATAGAAAATGACACTATTTACGGTTTTTCTAATAAAGGTGCTGAAAAACTTAAGAAGAATGGAAAAGTAATTTTACCTACAGAGAAAAACGGTATAAAAATAACAAAGGTAGCAAGTTTTGCTTTTCATCCAGATAAAAAGAAAGAAATTGAAGATTATATCGGTCGTGAAGGTAAGAATGGCGAAAAAAATAATAAAGATGTTGATGGAAATGAAATTCGTAATATAGGAGAATCGTTTAACAATACACTTATTAAATCTGTTACTATTCCTGATGGATATAAATACATCGGACAAGATGCCTTTGATTTTAATGAGAGTTTAAATGAACTTAAACTTGCATCTACTATAACAAGAATAAGTGATTATGCCTTTGCACATATAGCATTAGACAAAAGTTTGGAATTACCAAGTGAATTAAGAACTTTAGGCGACTCTGCATTTATGGAAAGTCAAATTACTGGGAATCTTATTCTACCAGAAAAGTTGGAAAGTTTGGGAGAAAGAACTTTTAAAAACAATAAAATTTCAAATATTGAGTTTAAAGGTAAAAAAATTACTGAACTTGGAGAAAAAGTTTTTGAAGATAATAGAATAGAAAGCATTAATATTCCAAACAGTATAAAAAAAATAGCATCAGATGCATTTAACGGCAATTATGGAAATGAAGAATATAACTATATAGTTACGCTTTGGACTGAACATAAAAATAATCCAAATAAATTATTCGGAGCTTCTTTTTATGTAGATCCATCTGATGATTTAAAAGTAAAAAAACCTGAAATAAATTATAAAGTTTGGGAAAATGCTGATTTTAAAATTAATAAAAATGTAATTGAAGGATTTTCTAATAGAGGTCTTTTGAAAGTTAAAAAGAATAAAAATTTAAAAATTCCAAGTGAACATAACGGAATAAAATTAACACAAATTGCAGATGATGCTTTTAGAAACATTAATTTTAAAAATGAAAGTCTAAAAAAATATGACTTGGAAAGTGTAACCTTACCTAATAGCATAGAAAAAATTGGAAATTTTGCCTTTCAGTCAAATTATATAATAGAATTAGATGTTCAAGAGTGTGAAAATTTAACTGAAATCGGAAAAGGTGCATTTATGAATAATAAAATAAGTACACTAAATTTGAATGACAATTTAAAACTTATTGATGATGCAGCTTTTCATATAAACAATTTAGAATTTGTATTTATTCCTAAAAATGTTGAGAAAATTGGAATTTCAGCATTTAGAAACAATAAAATAAATATGCTTTTGATGAATTCAGAAAAACTTTCAGAAATTGGAGAAATGGCATTTCTAGGAAATGCTATAGATAAAGTTGATTTAACTCAAACTCCAAATTTAAAAATCATAGGAGTTCAAGCATTTGCAGGTAATTTAATCACTTCAGTTAATTTACCTTATGGCATTGAAGAAATAAGAGAAGAAGCATTTAGGAAAAATTCAATAAAAGAAGTTATTTTCCCAAATTCACTAAAAAAAATAGCTTTTAATTCATTTGATGAAAATCCAGGAAATTTAGAATATAAAAAAGTTTTAGTTGAAATTACCAGTGGAAATATTAATAAAATTCCTGATGGAAATAATTTTATTGTAAATAAAAATACTTTGGCTAAAGATAGAACTGAACTAAAAAAAACTATTGAAAGAATTGATTCTTTAAAATTAGATGAATTTCAAGAAAAAACAAAAAAATTATTTTTGGATGTAAAAAAAGAAGGAGAACTTCTCTTAGAAAAAACTAATTTAAGAGAAGGAGAAATGCTTAAATATATTTTTGAAACTAATTTTTTAATTGATAGATCAGATATTGATATTTTATTAAAAAAAGCTAAAAAAAGTCTTTCAAATGGTAATGAAAAATCAAAAAAATTGTTAGAAGACAAAATTAATTATGCTGAAAAATCATATAATAACAGTGCATTGGATACTAGAAAATTAAAAAGACTTAAGAAAGAATTAAAATTTATTACAGACTTGGTAAATGGAGAAGGCGAAATATCAAAAACTGTTATGTTACAAGGTCATCATAAATTAAATAGTCCATTACCTATACCATCATATCATATAGGTGTTAATGTTTATTTTGACAAGAACGGTAAAATTTTATATGTTTTGGATATGAGCTACAATATAGGAAAAGGGACCTTAAATCAATATGGTACGGAAGTGGAAAATGTTGATGAGGATAACGAAGGATATCACAAGTTAGCATTGGATACTTTATCAGATTACGAAGGATTAGACTATAGAGAAATTTTGTCTGGAAATGTTGATTCAATTGGTAATATCCTAAAAGTTGAAAAAGCAAAATATCATAGAGAAGGCATGTTTGAAGCAATAAAAGATGCTTGTAAAGATTATAAAGAAAAAGTAATCCGAAACGAAGAATATGACATAACTGTAGTTTCGTTAGGAGAAACAAAATTTATAAATCTAAAATTGAGTGTTGAAAAAATAAATTCAGACAATATAAAAAATCTACAAAGTAATTTTTAAAATGCCTTTGACATACAGTTTAAAAATTTGAATGATAAAACAGTTGATATGACTGGTAAGTTTAAAGTAATTTTAAATAAAAAATTTAATGATGTTAAAGCCGTTTATCACCTTTCCGAATCCGGAGAATTAACTTCATGTAAATTTTCTCAAACTAAAGAAACTGTATCATTTGAAACGACACACTTTTCAAAATATATCATTGAATATAACAAAACAAAAGAAAAAAATTCTGAAGGCAATAACTCAAGTTTAGAAAATAACAGTAATAATAATATTTCTAGAAATGATACTAATACAAAAGCTAATACAAAAAATATGGGTAATAAACTACCACAAACTTCTATTGAAAAAGCATCAATATTGGTAGTAATCTTAAGTATAGTAGTTTCCATTTGTATTTTTGTAAAATCAAGAAAATATAATTAGTCATAAAGAAATTAAAACTGACCTCAAAATTAAAAACAATTTTTTGAAGGTCAGTTTTTAAATATAAAAATAATAGAAAAATTATTCTGTGAAAATATATAGGAAATAATGACTCTTATAAGTAAAAATGAATACTATAAAACTATATGTAAATGTGTTATAATGATAAAAACATTCTTTTAATTGTGTTTGTTTAATTGATTGAGAATTGCTTATATGGTGGTGTATGATGAATAAAAAAGAAAAAATAATTCAACTATGGTTTGATATGTGGATAAAACAAAAAGATTTAGGAATAGATGAAATTTTTACAGAAGATGTTATTTACACAGAAAGTTGGAGCCCCAAATATGAAAATCGTGAAACAGTAAAATTATGGTTTAATGAATGGAATAATCGTGGAATGGTAATAGATTGGACAATTAAACAATTTTTTCATAAAGGTAATCAAACTATTGTAGAATGGTATTTTAAAAATAAAATGAATAATGGAAGTATCGAAGATTTTGACGGAATTTCTCTTATTGTATGGACTGATGACAATAAAATAAAAGAATTAAAAGAATTCGGCTGTAATCGAAACAACTATAATCCTTATCAAAATGGAAAAATACCAAAATTTAGGGATGAAAAAACAAATTGGTTTTAATCATTTCCAACTCAAATAATTAAGAATAATTTAAAAGGAATGTCTCCTATTAATTGTGGATTACATTCCTTTAATAATTTCTGTATTTTTAAATCCAGTTCAATTAAATGACTGCTTTTTTTTATTTTAAGTATCAAAATCCTACATACTATAATTCTTTAACTTTTTCAATCCATTTGTTAAAGTTTGTTTTAAATAATATTGATTTATTGTATGGTAAACATAACTCTGCATTTCCAATAGCCTCTTTAAGAACATTTAACGTAGATTTGATATTAGTAGATCCGGATGTTGAAAAAGGAACTACTTTTTTATGATCTAAATTATATTTTTTTAAATAATCTAATACAATCATAGGAGGTTTGTGAAACCAAATAGGATATCCTACTAAAATAATATCAATATCAGAAATATCTACAACTGGTGCAATATATTTAGCAGTTACGTCTTTCTTTTTTTCGTCCATCACTCTCCCAATAGCTTTAAAATATGACCCGTAAGAAACTTCGGGTTCTATACTTATCATATCACAACCAAGATTTTCTTGGATTTTTGTTGCAACATCTTTAGTCTTACCACTATTTGAATAGTAGAAAATAATAGCTTTCATATTTTACCTCCTTATTTTCATTTTAACTTTAATTAATCATAGATATAATTTAAAAATTTCTATTTACTTTACTTATTTTTTAATACCTATTACTTTTATACCCTTTTTCTTATTTGCTTTAATCTCCATATTTTCAGTCGACACAAACTTAAGAAAAGCAATACCTTTTAATTTGTTTTATAGGAAATTCAAATATTCCTCTTTGTGATAACACAACACTTATGAATAATCCTACAAATAAAAATTCAATCTTTCCCATAACTCCTGCATAAAATAAGCTTGAAATACAAAATAGTTTTTCAAGTAAAATATAGAATTTCCAATGCCAAAAATAAACATTTATCGAGTTTTTACCCATATTGCTTATCCACTTAATTTTTTTATTTGGTATTAAGATTATAAAAGAGCAAAGTATCAATAACGACAATATGTAACAAGATAGTCTTGCCAAAGCTCCATATCTTACTATTGGTTCATAAAACGCGTTTCTTCCGGTAAATAAATATCGTAAAATATAAAATTTATCTATTTTATAAAAACACAAAAATCCCCATATCAATAAAATCAATATCGAAACTACATAAAGTCCTTTATATTTATTTTTAATACTTATTATATCCTCACTTTTAAGCATTGTCCCTAACAAATAAAAAGGAAAAAACACAATAGCTCTTGATGAATACAAAAAATCTCCAATAGACTTGTCATATCCAGTAAAACAAGCCAAAACTACTGAAAAAACTAAAATATATTTTTTATTTTCATCTTTTATAACATAAGATATTATCGTATAAATTGCAAGAACAAACATAAACCATGATATTCCCCCATCAGATAAAAGGTTGAAGCTAACATTGCTATTTCCGCTTAATCTGTCAAAAATTAAGGTTATTATTTTATACAAAAATCCAATACTACAATAAAAAATACACTTTTTTATAATATTTTTTTCGCTATGAAACAATCCTGAAATAAGAATAAATAGAGGCATATGAAAAGTATATATAAATAAAAATACACTTTTATACACATCTGATTTAGCTGTAAATTCATCAGCTAAATGTCCAATAACAACAAGTGTTATTAAAATAAATTTAAGATTATCCCATAGTACTATACGCTCTTTCATAATTCCTCCCAAAAAACAAACAATTTAATTGTTCCAATCTCCATTAATAATTTTTCTATAATTTTCCGGATTAGTATCTCCTTCTGTATTAATTAAAAGAATAACAGAATTTTCATCTATTTTCATTTTTTTCTTCATTTCTTCCATAGCCGGTTCTGTCAAAACTCCAAGTAATGCACCCATTGTTGAAGCACCTGATTCTCCAGAAATAATTTTTAAATCTTCCCCTTCATTAAAAGCATAGGCTCTAATTCCATCAACAGCCATATCATCAGAACCTGAAATATAAAAGTCAGTATAATTCCAAATAATTGGCCAGATAAGACTACAAACAGAACCACAATTCAATCCTGCCATAATGGTAGTTGGAGCTCCTCCTACAGAATAAGATTTCCCATCTCCTATCTCAGCAGAACGATAAATACAATCTGCAACATTTGACTCCACAATAGTAAATATAGGTTTATTATTTTTATAATGTTCTACAAAATATGCAATCATTCCTCCAGCCATTGAACCAACTCCTGCCTGTAAAAAAATATGTGTAGGAATTACATTTAATTTTTCTAATTCTTCAGTGATTTCATAAGCCATTGTAAGATAACCTTGAATAATCCATGTTGGAATTTTCTCATATCCATCCCAAGAAGTATCTTGAATTAATTTCCAACCATACTTTTTACTCATCTCTAAAGCATATTTTACTGTATCATCATAACTTAAATTTGTAATCTCTACCTCTGCAGGTCCAACTTTACGAATTGCTTCTGCACGAACTTCCGCTGTTCCATAAGGCATATATACATGAGCTTTACATCCAAATAATCCTGATGCCCAAGAGACACCTCTACCATGATTTCCGTCAGTACATGTTACAAATTCAATCTGTTCAAGTCTTTTTTTATACTTTTCAGATAACAAATCATTCAAACTTGTAGTATCTGGATTAAGATTTAATTCATCACATAAAATTCTAAACATCGCATAACTTCCACCAAGTCCTTTAAATGCATTTAGTGAAAAACGCTTTGACTCATCTTTTACATAAATTGCACCAACATTCCACTTTGAAGCTAAATTAGGAAGACAAACAAGTGGAGTTTTCTCGTATTCCTCAATTTGTTTATGAAATTTCAATACAGCCTTCGCCTGTTCATCACCATATAATTCTATATCTAAATCCTTCTTTGTATTTGAACTCTCAAGAACTTTTATCTTTTCAAATTTACTATCCATTTTAAAATATCTCCTTTTTTGTCAAAACATGCCATATTGTTTTGTTTTCAAAACCGCATTTTAAATATAAATTTTCAGGCTTGCTTTCATTTTTTAGTTTCCCAGAAATAGTAACAAAATCAGCCTTTTCCTTTAATCTAAACAATAATTCATTTACTATAACTGTTCCAAATCCTTTTTTTCTATAATCTTTTGAAACTTGAATCCACTCCAAATATCCCTCTTTTATTTCCTTATCAAATTCAGCAATTCCTGTAGCAACTATTTTTTTATTATATTTATCAAAAATACAAATCCATAATTCTTCATCATATACTATACGTTCTTTATAAGACTCTAATTCTTTTATTGTTATTCCCTCATCATCGTAACAACTATTTATATGAATGCCAAATTCTTCAATACTACATTTGTAAAAAATAAAATTCTCAGATAGGCTATGTAAAATAATATTATTTAAGTTGTGAACTAATTTAAAATAAATATCATCATTGAAATCTTTTAATAAATCTTTTGAGAAATACTTATCATTAACTATTTTCATATTATCAGGAACTTTGAAATTTTTACTTTTCCAGTATGACAAAGCTGAATATTCAGTTGGATTTTCTAAATATTTTTTCTTGCTCATTTTACCTCCAATAAAAATATTAAAGTATAAATGGTATTATTCCTATTCTTACATCATCTCAATCAAAACAACAACTTCACAATGTGCTGTTTTGCTGAACATATCACATAGTTTTACTTTCTTTAATTCAAATCCAGCGTCGATAAAATATTTTAAATCTCTTGTTAATGTTGCTCCGTTACAACTTACATATACAACTTTTTTGATATCACTTTTGATAATAGTATCTACAACTTTTTTATCGAGTCCTTTTCGTGGAGGATCTACGGATATTATATCTATATTATTATTTTTTAGTATTTCTTCTATTTTTTCTTCACTTTTTCCATATTTGAACTCAACATTTTTTACGTCATTTAGTTTTAAACTTTCTTTAGCGTCTTTTACTGCATCTTTTACAACTTCCACGCCAATTACCTTTTTAAAATTTTCTGAAAAATATATGCTTGTAGTTCCTATTCCTGAATATAAATCTAACAAATTCTTATCTTTGTTTTCTCCTAAAAAATCTTTAGCTATTTTATATAAATTTTCAGTTTGAAATCTATTTACTTGAAAAAAGCTCTTTGGAGAAATATTAAATTCATATTTTCCGATTTTATCTATAAAATTCTTCTTAGAAAATATTAATTTACTTTCTTGTCCCATAATTATACTTGCTTTTTTAGGGTTTATATTTATATATCCACTTACTAATTTTTCATATTCACTTAAACTTTTTACAAAATTGTGAGCTTCTACTATATCTTTTTTAACAACAACTGTAATCATAATTTCAGAATTGAAATTTGACCTTATGCTGATGTTTTTCAAAATTCCATCATCCGTATTTACATCATAGGACTTAATTTTAAATTCTTTTAATTTTGCTTGTAAAAATGGTAGAAATTTATTTATACTCTCATCACTTAATGGACAATTTTCAAGTTTTATTTTACTTTCCCCATTATCCACACAGTAGCAAAGTTCAAAATCTTCATTTGTCTTTAATTCAATTTTATTTCTATAATTTAAGTTATTTTTATTCTCTAAAATTTCAACATCTTCTAATTCTATGCCTGTATTTTTTCTAAGGCTGTCTAAAAACATCTTTTTCTTTAATTCAAGTTCTTTTTCATATTTTAGATTTATAAAATGATAGATATCTGTTAGTTTTTCATCGTATAGATTTTCTCTGTATTCACTATATTTCAGATATTTTTTTACATATCCATTAGAAAAATTTTTCTTTTTTTGAGTTATTTCAACATCGACAATATCTCCTACAAGTCCACCTTTTACAAAAACTATTCCCTCTTCACTTTTTGCAACTCCAAGTCCCTCATTGGTATTGTCAATTATTTCTAAATTTTTTAATTCCATTATTTTCCTCTTTGTCTTGTAATTTCATATAATCCAAGTTTTGTAAATCCATGAAAATTCCAAATCTTATTGTCAAAAATTTGTATTTCCTTAATTTTTTCTTCCAAAATTTCTTTTTCTTTTGTTTTCATATTTATAAAATCTACAATTATTATTCCCGAAATATCCCTAAAAGAAATCTGTCTTATAATTTCTTCAATTGCTATTAGATTTACAGATAATGCATTTTTACTTTTATTTGTTTCATTTGTTTTTTTCTTTGAATTTACATCTATTACTGTAAGTGCTTCTGTTTTTTCTATAACTATATTTATATCTTCAACTTCAACTATTTTTTTATTTAATCCCTCTAGATATACTCCGATATTATAATCATATTTTGGAGAATATTCTTCATCATACATCAATTCATTTTTCAAAAATTTATTATCTTTAAAACTCTTGTATAACTCTTTATCATTTAATATACAGCAATATTTTTCATTTTCAAATAAAAAGTCCTCCAAAAAATTCTCCTTTTTGTAGATTAATTTAGGAACCGGTAAATTATTTAAACTATCCACTATTTCTTGCATTTTTTCTACATTTTTTCTTATATCATTCAATAAAGTATCTTCATCACAATCAACACTTTTTGTTCTCAATTTTACTGAAAAATTTGATTTTATATTTTTTATTTTTACTAAATCAAAGTTATGTTCTTTTAATTTTTTTGAAATCAAAATATCTTCTCTATTTTTATAAGATATAACTGAAAACATTGAAGAAACTGAGAAATTCATTGAAACATTAGGTGCTTTTTCTCCTGCATTTATTTTGTAAATTTCAACAAATATTACATCTCCAACTTTTACTTCACCAATGGTATCTTTAAAGTCTAAAAATCCATTTTTTCCATTTTTAAGTTCTACAAAAAAGCATTGTAATGCATCAACTTTTTTTACAACTCTTACTCTGTATATATCTCCAATTTCAAAATCACTAAATGTTTTTACATAATAGGAGTTTAATTTTGAATTTAAAACTTTTCCATATTCTATTTTTTCTTCATTTTTGTATATAAATAAATAATCTTTCAAAACTTTCTCCTATTCAACATATTCAAAATTATTCTTTTTATATAGAATTTTTTTCATCAACCCACAAAAATACACACAAAAAATATAATTAAGCTGTGCAAGATTATAATTATACTCTAAAATTAAATTTCTATCTTCTCTTATATTTTTCTCTTCACTTAAAATCTTCAATTTTTTTAAAATCTTATTAAATTGATAATAATAAAAACTTTGATGTATCACTAAAATAGCGATACTAACTAGAAACATAATATTAAAAAATAATTTAATCATAAAAACTCCATAAAAAAGAACTTGGTTAATCCAAGTTCTATTTTACCATAAATTTAAATATAAGTTAACTACTTTCTACATATATCCCATTCCAGGATTCATTCCACCAGGCATTTGTCCCATTGGTTCATCCTTAGTTACATCAGCAACAGCAGCTTCTGTTGTTAAAACCATTGATGCGACACTTGATGCATTTTGAAGTGCTGATCTAGTAACTTTTGTAGGATCAACAATTCCATTTTCAAGCATATTTACATATTTTTCACTTAATGCATCAAAACCAATTCCAACTTCAGCATTCTTAACATTTTCAACGATAACTGAGCCTTCTAAACCTGCATTGATTGCAATTTGTCTAACCGGTTCTTCAAGTGCTTTAACAATTATATTAACACCTGTTCTTTCGTCTCCATTAGTTTCTTCAAGAAGTGCTTTAACTTTTGGAATTACATTTAACAATACAGTTCCACCGCCAGGAACAATACCTTCTTCTACCGCTGCTCTTGTAGCTGCAAGTGCATCTTCTATTCTTAACTTTCTTTCTTTAAGTTCTGTTTCAGTAGCTGCACCAACTTGAATTACTGCAACTCCTCCAGCAAGTTTAGCAAGTCTTTCTTGTAATTTATCTCTATCATATTCAGAATCGCTTATTTCTATTTGATTTCTAATTAAAGCAACTCTTTCTTCAATAGCTGATTGTTCACCTGCTCCATTTACGATAACAGTAAGTTCTTTTCCAACAGTTACCCTTCTTGCTTTACCTAACATTTCAATAGAAGTTTCTTTTAATTCATATCCTAAATCTTCTGAAATAACTGTACCACCTGTTAAAATTGCAATATCTTGTAGCATATCTTTTCTTCTATCACCAAAAGCAGGTGCTTTTACAGCTACACAGTTAAATGTTCCTCTTAATTTATTAACAACAAGTGTTGCCATAGCTTCGCCTTCTACATCGTCAGCAATAATTAAAAGTGGTTTTCCTTGTTGAACAATTTGTTCTAATACAGGTAAAACTTCTTGAATATTAGTGATCTTTTTATCAGTAATTAAAATATATGGATCTTCAAGTTCAGCTTCCATTTTTTCAGTATTAGTTACCATATATGGAGAAACATATCCTCTATCAAATTGCATACCTTCAACAACTTCTAAAGTTGTTCCCATACTTCTAGATTCTTCAACAGTGATAACACCATCTTTTCCAACTTTTTCCATTGCATCAGAAATTAATTTTCCAACTTCTTCATCAGCTGCAGAAATTGATGCTACTTGAGCAATACTTTCTTTTGTTTCAACCGGTTTTGAAAATTCTTTAATTCCTTCAACAGCTTTATCAACCGCTTTTTTAATTCCCTTTTGAATAATCATTGGATTTGCTCCTGCTGCAACATTCTTTAAGCCTTCTCTGATAATTGCTTGTGCTAAAAGTGTTGCTGTAGTTGTACCATCACCTGCAACATCATTAGTCTTAGTTGCAACTTCTTTAACAAGTTGAGCTCCCATATTTTCATAAGGATCTTCCAATTCAATTTCTCTTGCAATAGTAACACCGTCATTTGTAATAAGTGGTGAACCGAATTTTTTATCTAAAACTACATTTCTTCCCTTTGGTCCAAGAGTAACTTTAACTGTATTTGAAAGTTTATTAATACCAGCTTCCATTCCTTTTCTTGCTTCTTCATTAAATTTAATTTCTTTAGCCATTTAAAAACCTCCTAATCTTCAACAACTGCTAAAACATCAGCAATTTTTACAACAATATATTCTTTTTTATCAAGTTTAACTTCAGTTCCTGCATATTTTGAGAAAATTATTTTATCTCCAACTTTAATTAAATCTTTTTTATCTTCATCCTTTAAAATTTCATCACCAATTGCTAAAACTTTTGCTACACTTGGTGCTTCTTTAGCAGAAGTAGGAAGAACTATTCCAGAACTTGTCTTTTCTTCCACCTCAACCATTTCTATAACTAATTTATCTCCTATTGGTTTTAATTTCATAACATACCTCCTATTAAAGTTATTAGCAGTCTATTAACTTGAGTGCTAATTAATTACAAATATATTATACCACATAAAACATAATTTATAAACATATTTAATAAAAAAGTTTTTTAAAATATTTTATTATCTGATTTTATTTTTTTCTTTAATAACTAACCCAATAATTTTCCTCGCAATCTATGATAATTTTGATAACAACATCTAAAGAAATATCATCAATTTATTCACATATAATATTTAATATAACAGAAATCTTAACCCAATTAGTGTGAGATCTCCAGTACAATTATATCTAAAGATATAATTGTTCCGTCAGACCTACTATTGTTTACAAGTAAACAAAGTTAGGACTAGATTAGCTTCGGTCGAGATGACGTATTGTTGGATTTTCATTTCAAAGAAAAGTGACGTGAAATATTTTTTACATTCTAACTTGTAAACTATAAGCAACTTTTAGTATCAAAAAATCACTCAATACAGATTTTACTCTATTTGAGTGATTTTAAATTTAGAAGATTAATTAAATTGTAATATTATTTCTTCTCATTTTCCTTTTCTTCTGATTTTTTTTGATTTTCAGTTTTTGATTTTTCTTCTACTTTCTTTTCTTCAACTTTTTTATCTAAATTATTAAGCTCTTTATTTTCTACAATATCTTTATTTGAATCTTCCTTTATATTATTTTTTTCTTCTGATTTTAGAGATTTATCCTTATTTGAGTTTTTATCATCTTTATTTTCATCAGCTTTTTTATCTTCAAAATTAGGAATGTAATTATTATCTTCTTCATCTTCAAAATCTTCATCATCTGTTACAGCTTTTTTTGGTGCTTCCGGAAGTTTCTTTTTATATCTAATCTCTCCATTTACTTTTTCAAAATCAGCTAAACTAAATGTTAAAGTCTCATCATTTATATACACATATGCAATATCTCCAATAATATTTACATCTGTTTCATCTTCAAGATTATAAACTTTCATAAGATATTTCACTACTTCTTGTCTATCAACAGTTATTTTAGACTCAATTTCTGCATTAGGATTTTCAATTATATATTTTAGAGCAGATACTATTTCTTTTGCAGTACAATCTCCATATTGACCTGCTTTTGCATTTTGAATTATTTGTTTTATAGTTATTGCATGATAGTGATTGCCGTGTAACCAATAAAAAATTCCTTTTGTAACTCCATTTGAGCCGTAAACAGCTAATGTTGTATTTAAATCTCCATAATGTCTCATTGCTCTAAGATTACTGTCAAGATATGGAATTACTTTATCTTTTATTTCCGCTTTTACACTTTCATAAGTAAATAATTCATTTTCATCTACACCAATATCGGAATGGTCACTTCCTTCTTTGATATATTCTGCATCAGGATAATGACTTTTTGGGTTTTCGTGAACAACTCCAACTTCCTTATCTCCAATATATAAATGCCAATGATCTCCATGATCTACAATTTTTGTTACACCTTTCGGCCATTCAAATGGTTTTTTATTTTCATCTCCGTGATTACCTTGATATTCTCCAAATTCAGCTTCAGGATAAAGTGATTTTGGATTAGTATATGTGATTCCTTCATTCCCCTTTGAATCATAAATATGATAATGGTCTCCGTGTTTTAAAATCTTTACTATATCATATCTGTCAACAGGATTTTTTCCCAAAACATTTACTATATTTAATTTTTTTCTAGCTTCAAATAATTTTTCACTAGCACTTGGAACATTTGGTTTTTCATTTTCTGTATTATCTTGAGAATTTCCATGATTTCCATGATATTCCCCGACTTCTGCATTTGGATATTTTGAAGTAGGATCAGTATAACTAATATACTCTTTACCACTTTCAGTATAAATATGCCAATGATCTCCATGTCTTAAAATTTTTACAACTCTATCTTTTTTCTCTTCAATAATATTTGCATGTGAATAGTTATTTGAATTTCCTCTGTTTCTGTTTGAACTATGAGAGCCTACATAAGTTCCAACAGTAATATTAGGAAACATACTAGATGGATTTTCATAAGTTAAATATTCTTTTCCATCTGCTGTATAAACATGCCAATGGTCCCCGTGTTTTAAAATTGATGTTACATTTAATCCTCTTAACTTACTCTTTGAAACAACACTAACAAGAGAAAGTGAATTTCCATCACCTAATTTTGAAGGATCTGTATAAGTAATATGTTCTTTACCGTCTTTAGTAAAAACATGCCAATGGTCTCCGTGCTTATATGACCTAACTATATCTTCTTTTTTTATTTCCGCATCAATTAAAACTTCTGTAGTTTCATCTTTTTTATAATTCGTTTCTTTTTCTACAAATTCAAATTTTTTAGTAGAAGATTTTTCCTTTTCTTCCTGTTTTTTTGAACAGCTTGTAAGTAAAATTGCACTACAAACTAAAATCAAATTCATTTTATAAATTTTATTCTTTAAATTTTTACTCATAATATCTCCCTATTCACTAAAAGATTTAACTAAAGCATTTAAATTTAATTCCATTAATTTTAAATATCCCATTTCAATTTCTTCATCTGTCAAATTTTCCATTGTATATAAAGTGTCTGTTTTTGTATTAGTATTTTTAGCAAGAGTTTCTGCTACTTTTGGAGTTGCTTTTCCTTCAAAGAAAATTGTATTTATATTATATTTCTTAACAAAGTCTGCAATTTTTTGAAGTTGCTTTGCTGATGGTTCATCTTCCGGTGATATACCTGTTACTGCAACTTGCTTTAATCCATAATCATTTGCTAAATAGTTGAAAGCAGCGTGACTTACAACAAAATATTTTTGTTTACTTGTAACTTTTGAAAGCTCTGTTTCAAATTTTTTGTCTAAAGCTCTAAATTCATCTTGTGCTTTTTTTAGATTTTCCTTGTAATAAGCTTCGTTTTTAGGATCTATAGAAGAAACTTTTTTATAAATAGTATCAAGTTGAATAATTGCATTTTTTACGCTAAGCCAAGTATGTGGATTTGTTTTATCATGCTCATGTTTATCTTCTTTTTCATCATCATGATCATGTTCTTCTTCCAATCCATCGCCACTTTCTAACAAAGTTAATCCTTGTGATAGATTTAAAAACTTATCTTTATTCTTAACCGTATCTTCAATCGCAGAAATAAAAGATTCCATATTAGCACCATTATAAATAATCAAATCTGCTTTTAAAATTTCTTGCATATCTCCCGCTTTAAGTTCAAAGGAATGAGGTTCTTGATTTCCTTTTATTATTGTTTTAACTTCCATTTTATCCCCGACAATTCTCTTTGTTAAATCAGTTACTGGGAAAAAAGTTGTATAAATAACTTTTTTGTTTCCTTTTTGTTCAGTGGTTTTTTGTTCTTTAGTTTGTTCATTTTTATTTGATGAACAAGCAACTAAAAACATACAACTAATCATTATAATTGAAATAATTTTTTTAAATTTTGTATTCATAAAAATCCCCTTTATTTTTTAATGCAAATAATTCTTATTTGTGTTAATATTATACTACTTATTTTTTATTTTTTCAATAGTTAAAATCAAAATTTTTACAAAAAAATACTACTTAATTGAAAAATCAATTAAGTAGTTTTTAAATTTTATAAATCATCTAAATCATCATCAATTACACTTGATTTTGAATATGCTGATGGTTTTGCTTCAAAGAAATCTGTCTTTATTGCATTTGGATCAGAATATTCACCAACCCACTTCATACTTTCAGGTTCTTCATCATAACCATCATAAAGTTTTCCGAAGTTTAAAGCTGTACTTCTTAAATTTCCAAGATATTTGATATAATCTTCAACCATTTGCATTGTAAGACCCGGAATATTTTCTCCTAAAACATATTTTCCCCAAGCTATTTCTTGTTCTACACCTGTTTTAATCATATCTTTATATACAGCAACTTTTTCTTCTGTAAATAATTCAGGTTCTTCGTTTTGTAATTCTAAAAGCATTTTTTTGAATAGCCAAAGATGAGTATTTTCATCTCTATTTATATACCTGATTTCTTGTACTGAACCAGGCATTTTTCCATTTCTTCCTAAATTATAGAAGAACATAAATCCTGAATAGAAGTAAACCCCTTCAAGAATATAATTTGCAACCATTGTTTTTACTAAACTGTATGGATCTTTATTTTCTTGAAACTCATTATATAAGTCTCCAATGAATTTATTTCTTGCAAGAAGATGTTCATCATCTCTCCATTGATATAAAATATTTGTTCTTTCTTCCGGAGAACATATACTATCTAACATATATCCATAACTTTGAGAATGGATAGCTTCTTGATAAGCTTGAATAGTAAGGCAAAGATTGATTTCATTTGCTGTAATATATTCTCCAATATATGGAAGATTAGCAGTTTGAATACTGTCTAAAAATATAAGAAAACTTAAAACTTTATCAAAAGCAGTTTTTTCATATTCATCTAATATTTTATAATCTTTTAAATCTTGGAATAAATTTATTTCTTCCGGAATCCAGAAATTATTCATGGCATTTCTATACCATTCAGTTGTCCAAGTATATTTTACATTGTTAAAATCATTCAAATTTGTAGTATTTCCATTTATCATTTTTCTTTTTGATAATTCTATATCTCCATTTTCATTAAATAGAGCCTTTTTATTTAATTCCATAATATCTCCTTCCTATGCAGAACAGCTATCGCATTCTTCAATATCTAAACTCTTACTTCTTATATAATAAATACTCTTTAAACCAACTTCACAAGATAAAATCAAAAGATTTAAAATTTGACTCATCTTATAATCTGTTGTGATATAAAGATTTAAACTTTGTCCTTGATCAATATGTCTTTGTCTAACTCCACCAGCTTTTATAGACCAAGTTTGATCTACTTCGTGAGCATTTTCATATAGCCAAAAAGTTTCAGGAGTTAAATCAGGAGCAACTCTCGGAATAATTGAACCTTTTTTCTCTTCAAGGAAATATCTCATCATAACAGGATCTACACCTGCTGTAGTACCTGCAATAATTGAAGTTGAACCTGTTGGAGCTACTGCTAAAAGATAAGCATTTCTTAATCCGTTTTTAGCAACTTTTTCTTTAAGTTCAATCCATTCTTTAGAATTATATTCTCTTTTTTCAAAATATTTTCCATTTTGCCATTCTGAACCTTCAAAATATTTATAACTTCCTTTTTCTTCTGCAATTTTTGAACTTTCTTTAATAGCAAAATAATTTATTTTTTCATAAACTTTATCCATAAATTCTAAATGTTCTTCTGTTTGCCACATGATTTTATTTTTTACAAGAGCATGATGATACCCACTTGTTCCAAGCCCAATTGCTCTGTATTTTGCATTAGTTATTTTTGCAAAAGGCGTTGGGTAGTAGTTTAAATCAATTACATTATCTAATGCTCTAATCATTGTAGAAACTACAAATTCCATTTCTTCGTCATTTTGTAAATCAATATTTCCAAGAACTAAACTCGCAAGATTACAAACTACAAAATCTCCAGCTTTAACATCAGTTACAACATGATCTTCTCCATCAATTTGTAAAATTTTATCTTCAACATCTAAAATTTCTTTCATATTTTGCATTATTTCAGTACAAAGATTTGAAGAGTAAATCATTCCCTTATGTGAATTTGGATTTGCATTATTTGCATTATCTCTATTAAAAATAAATGGAGTTCCAGTTTCAACTTGACTCTTTAGAATTAATTTAACTAAATCTTTTACAGTTAAAACTCTTTTATCAAGTCTTGGCTCTTTAATACAAAGTCTGTATTTTTCTTCCCACTCTTCTCCATAAAAATCTTCTAAACAAAAGCCCATTACTTCTTTTACTTCATGCGGACAGAATAAATACCAATTAGAATTGATATTTTCCTTTGCTAAACGCCAGAATAAATTAGGGAAACAAATTGCAGGGAAAACATCATGAGCCTTCATTCTGTCATCTCCATTATTTGTTCTAAGATTTAAGAACTCCGGAATATCTCTATGCCATACATCTAAATATACAGCACAAGAACCTTGTCTAACTCCTAGTTGATCAACTGCAACTGCTGTGTCATTAGCAAGTTTAATCCATCTAATAACACCACCTGCAACCCCTTTAAATCCACGAATATCTGAACCACTTGCACGAACTTTCCCAAAATATAGTCCCATTCCACCACCATGTTTAGAAACTTGAGCAAAATTGTCTATACTTCTGTAAATTCCTTTTAATGTATCAGGAACGGTATCTATGAAACAAGAAGAAAGTTGATGGAACGGCTTTCTTGCATTTGACATTGTAGGAGTTGCTACAGTTGCCTTTAAATTACTAAGCACGTCATAAACTTTTTTTGCAAAAGAAACTCTATCTTTTTCAGGAATTGCAAGATGCATCGCAATACCCATAAACATTTCCTGCATTGTTTCAATTACTTTTTTATGTGAATCACAAATTAAATATCTCTTATATACTAAATCTAAAGATGAATAAGTAAATAACTCATCTCTACTGTTATCTATATACTTTTCAAGCTCATCAATATCATTACTTGAATAATTTTCTAAAATATATTCCCCATATAAATTAGCTTTAGTTAAAACTTGAATTTTTGATTTGAAATCAACAATATGCCATTCTTTTTCATAATTTGAAATTTCTTTATGAATTTTATAAGCATAAATTCTGGCAGAAATATACTCCCAATTTGGATTTTCTTTTGAAGTTAATTCTGAAGATGCTTTTATCAAAAGCTCAACTTTTTCGTTCAAAGTTGAAATAGGCTTAACAAAAGATAAGAACTTTCTAAACAATCTGTCAAGCTCATAACCTTCTGTTGAAAAGTCTTTTTGAATTTTTGCAAGAACCTCAATTAAACTTTCATCTTCAATATATTCTCTAAAAGAATTTAATTCTTTTCTAAGTAAATTTCTCTTTTCTCTATATAAAATATAACTCTTCAAAGTTTCATAATGATTATTTTTAGTTAATGTTTTTTCAACATAATCTTGAATTTCTTCTACAGTTATATTTGAACTTTCATCTTTATCTTTAAGAATAATCTCTAAAACTTCTTCTGCCAATTTTTTTGAGAGAACTCTCTTATCTTCGTCCCCCACACTAATAAATGCTTTATAAATTGCATTTTCTATCTTTGAAATATCAAATGATACTTCAGATAAATCTCTCTTTATAATCCTCAACAAAATCACCTCCGCAAATTTATACCCATTATAAAACAAAATATATATAGAAATCAAGTTTTATTTTTAACTATATATAGTATGTTTTACAGTATTTTTAAAAATATTTTGGTGGATATAAAATTATCACTACAAGTAGTAAAAAATATTTTTTAATTTTTTCATAAAATAATAATAAAATAGAAAAATATGATATAATATTTGTAACGATAAAAATTTTTTATGAAAGGAAAATTATGAGACTTAGAAAAAAATGGTGGGCAGTTCCTGAAATGAAAGAAAATGCCCAAGTAATATTTAATGCAGAGAACTTAAAAGGAAAATGGAATGAAGAATTTAAAAATAATAATCCAATAAATCTTGAACTTGGTTGTGGAAAAGGAAAATTTATAAGTGAAATTGCTGATGTAAACAAAGATATTAATTACTGTATATTAGATTTAGATACAAATGCAATTGTTTATGCTACTAGAAAAATCAGAGATTTAGAATTATCAAATGTTCGTGCAATTCCCACAAATATTGAAAAAATTGATGAGTTTTTTAACGAAAATTCTATATCCAGAATTTACATAAATTTCTGTAACCCTTGGCCAAAGAAAAGACATCATAAAAGAAGACTAACTCATCCTAACTTTTTAGCAAAATACAATAAATTATTAGTAGAAGAAGGAGAAATACACTTTAAAACAGATGATGACGATCTTTTCGAAGCAAGTTTGGAATACTTTAACGAAAACGGATTTGAAGTAATACTAATTACATATGACTTAGCAAACTTTGACTATCCAAAAAATATAGAAACAGAATACGAAAATAAATTCAAATCCTTAGGAATAAAAATAAAATTCTTAATAGCAAAGAAGAAATAAGAACTTAATTTATAGAATGTCTCCCGACGCATCATCTATAGTAAGGTTGAACAATGTGAAAGTAAGTCAATCTAGCCCTAACTTTGTTTACTTGTAAACAATAGTAGGTCTGACGGGGAAATTGTATCTTTAGATACAATTGCTCTGGAGATCTCATAAAGCCCTATTTAGAATGATATTTCCTTGGTCTATATAAATAAAAAGTATTTTAATAACAGTAAATAACATTTAATTTTTATTAATTTTAAATAAGAACATCAAAAAAGACAGCAATTTAAACCAATTGTTGTCTTTTTAATTTACACCTATTTCAATTATAGAGTTTTTAACTTTTCAATTAAATCTTTAAAACTTCCTTTTTCACAATCTACTTCGCAGTCAGGATAAGAATTAAGATTATCAGTTACCAAATAACAATTCATGCCAACACTACTTGCAGCAAAAATATCTTCTCTTTCATCATTTCCAACCATTAAACAGTCCTTTGGTTCAACACCTAATTTTTTACATAAATCTAAAAAATACTTTGGATTAGGCTTTGAAAAAGAACTATTGCTATAATGACTAACATAATCAAAGTCATCAACATCAAGTCCTGTCCATTTTAATCTAACTAAAGCATCCTCAGGAAAAACCGGATTAGTAGCAAGAATAACTTTTCTTCCGTTTTTCTTTGCAAGTTCAACAGCAACCTTTGCCAAACTATTTTCAGTTGAAGACTTCTTAACCTTATTAAAAAATTGATTAGCATAAAAATCTGCTAGTAACCCCTTAACACTTGATACATCAGTATCTATACAGCTTTCAAACCTATCCCAAAATACTTCTTCATTCGTCTTCTTTCCATCATTCTTAATCATATCACCTGTCGCAGTCCAAATAGTTTCAACAAGTTTCTTACTATCAATATTATATTCAGAAAACACTTTTGCCAATTCTGTAAAATAAATATCAACAAATAATTTCTCATCCAAAGGAAGCAAAGTTCCATCCAAATCAAATAATATAGCTTTCATTTTTCCTCCTTAAATATTATTGATTACATAAACAATTATGTAAAAAATAACATTATTTTAAAACTTAAAATCTTTTAAGTAATACATATATTATAACGATTTGTATAAAATTTTGCAAATGATAAAAATAAATTTAATCCTTTTTAAAAATCTTTACGAAAAATGAATCTTATCTAATTTTTATTTTTCTGCTTTTTAATAAAACATTACAATATGTTTCTATTTAAACACAGAGATTATTGTGAAATCTGATAAAGTTGCTTCATTTACATTACAGTATGTTTCTATTTAAACTATAAGTTTGAAGATTTTATTTAATTCTTCATCTAATTCCTCTTTCGGCATATCTACTATTTTATTGGATTTGTGATTCATAATCAAACTCCTGCTTTATATCCTCATCCTCTAAACAATAGCTATTCTTATTTTTTGCTTTTTCCCAATCTGTTCCACTTAAATTGGTTAGCATAGACAAATATATGCCATCAAAATTTTTATAAATATTCCACATTTTTTCAAATGCCACATTAACATTCACATTTTTGCTTAAGTCAAGAGTTGTAAACGTGTTACCTGTATCCATATAATAGTCAGTAATTGATTTTGAGCCAAAACATCTAAAATATTCATAAACACTGGATAGTACAGGGCCATACTTCCATACTTCAAACTTTTCATTAAATAGCTTTTCATTATTCATCTGAAGATTTTCCTTATAAAAAATGTAAATCAATTTTTGTAATTTCATCGGTGAAATATCAATATTTTCTTTAAAAGCTCTTTGTAGAATAGTATTTGCTACATATAGTGGACTAATTATAACAACACCTCCTTAAACTGTTTATATTATGCCCAAAATGTTATTAAAAGTAAATATATAATAATTAAAAATAACCACTCATATTTTCTTATACTTAGTTATAAGTCTTTTTACATTTTCAATATACTTTCAGTTAAAACTTTTGAGAAACTTACTCCAAGTATTGATTCCTCATAATTTACCTATTTTAGAATAGATAAAGTTTTCTTTATTAAATTTGTATCCTTTAAATATTTATCCAAATCAATTTTTATTAATATAACGAACTCATCTTCTTCAAGTTTTACATCGCTAATTATGGTAGATTGTGGTAACTCAGTACCTTTTTCTATAAAATTCCTCCTTGCTTTTTATATTTTTGGTTGGGGAACCTTTTTTATTTTATCACAAGGAGGAATTTTCTTATAGCTTAAGCTTTTGTTTCCACCAGCATAGCTAGTGGTTTTTTTTATTTCTCGTTTTTACTAGAAATTCTCACTAAAATAAATAAAAAAAGTTGAGGAGTTCTTACTCCTCAACCTTAGTTACTGATTAAATATAATTTTCTATCATAGTAATACTACAATACTCAACCTTAAATATAAATTTAATTTTAATTATATTTTTTTCTAAGATAACCGATAATAATTGATACTGTTCCGAATATAACTAATATCACATTATACATTAATATATCCGCTATGATTCCTGTCTTCGGTAACTTTTTAGTGGTTGACGGTTTCGGATCTTTAGGTTTTTCAGATTCTTCATACTCATTTGTTATCTTAAAGCCCTCTTTCATACTTCCTTCAACTGTAACCTTGTACCAGTTTTCTGAAAGCTTTATATTTCCTGTTTCTCCCCCTACTTCTTTTACTGTATATTCATATTCTTTAGAGTTTATTACGGAGTCATATACCTTCAACTTTTCAAAGTTTGCTGTCCAGTTATTATCTTTGTTCAATTCCTTCTTGATTCCTGTAGCTGTTCCGTCTTTGTATAATTCAACTTCTATCTTTTCTACAGGAGCATCTAAAGCATTTCCCTTACCGTCTTTCCATTCCTTTTTAACTTTGATATCTCTTGTTGGTGGAATTAACGGTGTCAACGGTGGTAGCTTTTTATTTGTTATCTTAAAGCCCTCTTTCATGCTTCCTTCAATTACAATTTTATACCAACTTCCATCAATTTTTATACTTCCTGTTTCTCCCCCTACTTCTTTTACTGTATATTCATATTCTTTAGGGTTTATTACGGAGTCATATACCTTCAACTTTTCAAAGTTTGCTGTCCAGTTATTATCTTTGTTCAATTCCTTCTTGATTCCTGTAGCTGTTCCGTCTTTGTATAATTCAACTTCTATCTTTTCTACAGGAGCATCTAAAACATTTTCTTTACCGTCTTTCCATTCCTTTTTAACTTTGATATCTCTTGTTGGTGGAATTAACGGTGTCAACGGCGGTAGCTTTTTATTTGTTATCTTAAAGCCCTCTTTCATGCTTCCTTCAACTGTAACCTTGTACCAGTTTTCTGAAAGTTTTATATTTCCTGTTTCTCCCCCTACTTCTTTTACTGTATATTCATATTCTTTAGGGTTTGTTACGGAGTCATATACCTTCAACTTTTCAAAGTTTGCTGTCCAGTT
Source organism: Parvimonas sp. D9 (assembly GCF_035282565.1). NCBI lineage: Bacteria > Bacillati > Bacillota > Tissierellia > Tissierellales > Peptoniphilaceae > Parvimonas > Parvimonas sp. D9. The sequence continues at coordinate 461,521 of NZ_JAYKBM010000001.1, forward strand.
ATTATCTTTGTTTAATTCCTTCTTGATTCCTGTAGCTGTTCCGTCTTTGTATAATTCAACTTCTATCTTTTCTACAGGAGCATCTAAAACATTTCCTTTACTGTCTTTCCATTCCTTTTTAACTTTGATATCTCTTGTTGGTGGAATTAACGGTGTCAACGGTGGTAGCTTTTTATTTGTTATCTTAAAGCCCTCTTTCATACTTCCTTCAACTGTAACCTTGTACCAGTTTTCTGAAAGTTTTATATTTCCTGTTTCTCCCCCTACTTCTTTTATGGTATATTCATATTCTTTAGGGTTTGCTACGGAGTCATATACCTTCAACTTTTCAAAGTTTGCTGTCCAGTTATTGTCTTTGTTTAATTCCTTCTTGATTCCTGTAGCTGTTCCGTCTTTGTATAATTCAACTTCTATCTTTTCTACAGGAGCATCTAAAACATTTCCTTTACTGTCTTTCCATTCCTTTTTAACTTTGATATCTCTTGTTGGTGGAATTAACGGTGTCAACGGTGGTAGCTTTTTATTTGTTATCTTAAAGCCCTCTTTCATGCTTCCTTCAATTACAATTTTATACCAACTTCCATCAATTTTTATACTTCCCGTCTCTCCTCCTACTTCTTTTACTGTGTACTCAATAGGCTTTCCACCTAAAGTTTTGGATACTGGTAAGTTATCAAAAACTGCTTTCCAGCCATTTCTATCATTTAATTCTTTTTTGATTCCTGTGGATACACCATCTGCATACAATTCTACTTCAATACTTTTTACCGGAGCCGGAATAGGTATTCCATAACTATCTAATAAATTTTTTCCTGCAAAAGGAATATCTAAACTTGATACCATACTACCTTTATAATCATCTTCCCACTCTTTACTTACGACTACTTTCGTACGTTCTTCCAACTTGTTTTCTACATTATTGGATGTACCGAAATCTGAACCATCATTGTACTTTACTTTAAAATTATTAACAGAACTTTTTCCACTTAAATTTTCATTGTATAAAGGTGCTTTCATCTCTAAAAATATATCAAGAATTGTATAAGGAGGAATAACTGTACCATTTTTACTTACGATTTTTATAGCTGTTACATCATTATAATTTGAAGGTGTAAGTGTCCACTTATCACTTGACATTTCACTTTGTACATCATCTGATGGATAAGTATCTGTACGATAATAAATGTTGAAATCATTTGTTTTGTCCACACCTTTCAGCTTAATTAATACAGGACTCTGTAAAATATTTCTAAATTTACTACCTCTAATATCTTTATCGTTGGGCAAAACATCATAAATTTCCAATTTCCTTAAGTCTGAATTAAAATAATTCCTAACACTTAATTTATATTGAAATCGTCCTGATACTCCACTATCATCAGAAAACTTTGTAGTAATTTCATCTACAAATGTCCTATTGTAATTTAGACCTGTCTGTCCTTCATCAGGTTCCAAACTTCTTATATATTTCCTTGATTGAATACTATCAACAACAGTTCCTAATACTTTTGATTTAGATTTTAAAACAAAATCGTCAGTTCGTTTATTTTGATTAATATCTAAAATATCCTTTACCTTTTGTGCTGATTCTACCTCTTCTGGAAATCCGCTATCTCCATAAGAAAAATACACTTCATTATCATTATTATTGTCTTCTGTTTCAGCTTTACTTGAAATAATATTTTTATTAATTTTTACCTTTTCTATAACAATATTAAAATCTGTTTTTTTATCATTTCCACCTTGTAAATTTGCTAAAAGATCAGACTTAAATTCAATTTTTATTGCATCTCTGCCGGTATTATTATAATTTTTAATAATTTCCCACTTTTGAATAAGTGATTGAGTATTATAAACTCCGGAAACAGTTGTATCTGAAGTTGCACTTAATCCTTCCGGAAGTAAATCAATCATTGTAGGATTTTTTAGATATCTTCCTTTAGACATTTTATTCAATTCGGCAGTTATCCAGAATTTTACTTCTTCTCCTTCAATTCCCGTATTATTATTAATCGTCCCTTTATGAAGTCCTGCTTCTTCCTTTAATGGGGTAAATCCTGTACTTGCACTGTCTTTTACTTGAATATCACTTTCAGTATTATCCCATAAAACTCTCTTAGCATTAAGAGATATAGTATTTAGTATATCCTTTTTATCTGAATATTTTAAATTAAAAGGATCTTTAAATCCCATATATACGGAAAAATCTATTACTCCACCTGGAGGTAACTCATAATTTTTAATAACAATGGATATTTTATTATATACAACTTTTACAGGTTTTGTATTTTCTATAGGAATTTCACCATGGATTACCCTATTTGCAGTATCTGCAAGTTCAGCTTCTGTTTTTGAATTGACAGCATCTCCAGGCTTAAATATGTCATATCCGCCATCTTCTTTATAAGCTCTGATTTCTACATGCTCAGTTAAAGGCTTAACTTCAGGAGCTCTCTCGAAAACTCCTTCTATTGATCTAACATAGAGTCTGGGATCAAAATCTTTAGCATCTTCTACCAATACAATTTCTTTCATCGGTTTAGAAAATTTATTTGCTATCTTTACATCATACTTGACATTTTCAGACCATAATCCATATTTATCAAAAGGAATCGAACTTTGTCCCCATCCGACTCTTTTTGCCAAAATTCCCATACCGGAAAAATCATCAGCTGTAATGTTGAAATCTATTTCACTTTTAGACTCATACTTCTCATTATTTGCTTTATTATACGGTATTCCTGTCATTTCAACTTTATTTTTGAAAGAAATATTTTGCTTCCCTTCCTTAAATTTTGCATCCGGAAAAGATAAATATAAAATTACTTTTTCATTTAACTTGTTGTGTTCACTGTCTTGTGATGTAACTTTGTAAGTATAGCTTATAGTACCATCATGATTATCTGTCCAGCCAGGATTAATTGACGGATCGAATTTTGCCCTTACGGTTTCTCCCTTACTATTTTCATATGTCGGCAGAACATCTTTAATCACAATAGTATCCAATTTTCTCTCTGTTGACCTTGGTGTATTCGGATCTTTAACAAAGCTAAATGTAAACGGAACAGGTTCTGTTTTATCAGCACTTACTCTATTTTTATCATTAGGATTTGATAATCCGCCATATACCGTTTGACCATTGCCTGCATCGCCTGCAATTAATTTTTTTGACCAATAATTGGGATACTTAGGTGTATATTCCTGATCCTTTAATTCTTTAATCATAGTTCCTTGACTATTGTAGAATTTAACCTTCGGTTGTAATTTATAATCAGAAGGAACTAATCCGTCTGTAAAACTGAAAATATATGGTAACTCCAAAACAGTTGTTGAATCAATTTTATTGAAACGGACTCTGTAAATTGTAGAATTCAAACCATTAATTTTTTCAGCATTTTTTATGAATTTTACTTCTGATAATGAGGGTAATGAAAAATTATCAACATATTTATCTGCTGAATTACTCCATCCTTCATTTTTGTATTCCTTAGTCGGAAGTTCAATATCCATATACATTCCATCAATTTCTCCAGTAATTCCTGAAGCATCAATATGAATACTTGTGCTTATCTGGTCAATTGTATAATATTGTGTTTGTGACTTATACTTAAGTTCCACTTTAAGATTTTCAATTTGATCTGATAAACGACTTGAAGACTTCAAACCTTCAGGTTTCAACTTATCTTCTTTACCTAATTTACTTTTTTCTGTATTTAACTTATCAATCTCGCTGATTGATTTGCCATTCTCACTGTTTGAATTATCACTCTCTTTAATTTTTTTGCTCTTTTCAGCATTTGAATCATCAGCTTCTTTGATTGATTCTTTTTTGATAGAATTTGAATCAGTTTCAGTTTTACTGCTAGTTACAGTTTTTTCTACATTTTTATCTTTATTCGTATAAGTATTTTCTGCATGTACACCAATAATAGGCACAAACAAATTTAATAACATAAAAAATACTAACAATAAAGACAACATTCTCTTATTAGAATTTTCTTTCATATAACGCTCCTTTCCTACTCTACATTTCAAATTAAATTATGGTAAAATAACCAAATCTTTATATGTAACATTTTTTCCTGTATAATATTTCAGACTTTTTGTTACACTAAGATTATCTTATTTTTAAGTTAGAAATGTATCTATTTTTAATTTAAATTAAGTATATCATATATTGTAACAAAAAGTCTACCTTTTGTTCCAAATTTTATGTAAATTTCATAAATTCCTAATTATAATAGTAATTTTCAAGCCAGTAAATTTATAAGACAGTTATTATACTTATCAAAAATTTTATTTCCTATTTCATTTTCATCACTATATTTAAGATATTTTTTAATAAGTACAACTTTTCATAAAAAAGTTAAGGAGTTTTCTTGCTCTTGTTTATAAACTGTAGTTACTGAATCAAAAAACTTTAATAAATTTAAAGCTTTGGTTTGCCATATCGTAATTAAACCGCTATATTTCTATTTAAACTTCCTATGACCACATTCAACTTTCCCTTTATGCATATTTACATTACATTATGTTTCTATTTGAACTGTTCTTGCCACTCGGGATTGATACCTTGTTCCTTATTTACATTACAGTATATTTCTATTTAAACTTAATTCTAACCACATTTTACTCCGGACTAAGACTATTTACATTACAGTATGTTTCTATTTAAACTAAAGTAGGAACAGCTTTAGCTTCAATGGCACTTGCATTTACATTACAGTATGTTTCTATTTAAACCTAATAGCGATAATAGAACTTATCATAAAAATTCTTGATTGGATATTTACATTACAGTATGTTTCTATTTAAACATATCTTTTATTTGTGTACTATCACAATTTTTGAAATTTACATTACAGTATGTTTCTATTTAAACCTAAAGATTATACTTGAACTATATAAGTTAGTTTTATTTACATTACAGTATGTTTCTATTTAAACATTAGAAATGATAAAGAATATGGTAAAATACTTTTTATTTACATTACAGTATGTTTCTATTTAAACCACGCAACAAAAGAAATGTTAGATTTATATAAAAGATTTACATTACAGTATGTTTCTATTTAAACTATTATCAAGTATCTAAAACAGCCCATAACCTTAAATTTACATTACAGTATGTTTCTATTTAAACGAAAATGGTGTATCTGTAGAAGCTGTATCAAGAAGATTATTTACATTACAGTATGTTTCTATTTAAACTTCATACCCGTATCAATTTTACTTCCGGAAGGAATATTTACATTACAGTATGTTTCTATTTAAACACTTTCTGTTCTGCTCTAAACTCAAAGCCACAGCAATTTACATTACAGTATGTTTCTATTTAAACTCTATATCAAACAACAGATTCCGGATATCAATGTCATTTACATTACAGTATGTTTCTATTTAAACTTACTTATGTTATAAAAACGGATATTACTTTTTAAATTTACATTACAGTATGTTTCTATTTAAACAGAGTTAGTAGAAGAAGCTAAAAACTCTTTTAGAAAATTTACATTACAGTATGTTTCTATTTAAACTTTTTTAAAAACTATGCAAGATTACGGAGCTATTACATTTACATTACAGTATGTTTCTATTTAAACTCTATAGAGTATGATATAATATAGGTACAGTAGATAATTTACATTACAGTATGTTTCTATTTAAACCTTATAGTTCCATCTTTATTTACTGTAACTTGTGCATTTACATTACAGTATGTTTCAATTTAAACGTATCCAAAATCAACTTGTAAATATCTAAATTCCATATTTACATTACAGTATGTTTCTATTTAAACTATACTGTCTAGGTCTAAATATTCTCTAGCTTCATTATTTACATTACAGTATGTTTCTATTTAAACCCTTTTCCACATCTTGCAACAATTTTTTCTAAACATTTACATTACAGTATGTTTCTATTTAAACGATTTTTTAACATTTTCAATTTGCTTTCTGTTGTTATTTACATTACAGTATGTTTCTATTTAAACTTTGAAATTGTTGCTTGTACTATTTCTTTAACTCTATTTACATTACAGTATGTTTCTATTTAAACCTAGTCCCTCTACAACCATTCTTAAGGCTTCGCTATTTACATTACAGTATGTTTCTATTTAAACGCTTTTACAGGCGGAAAGATACCTTATTTAGATATATTTACATTACAGTATGTTTCTATTTAAACTCTAAAATTTGATTTCCCATTTCATCAAAAGTAAAAGATTTACATTACAGTATGTTTCTATTTAAACCAAGATAGCACAGATAGTATTCAACGAAAAAACAGATTTACATTACAGTATGTTTCTATTTAAACTAAAACTTTGCAACACTCATTAGACCATTATACAAATTTACATTACAGTATGTTTCTATTTAAACCCTATCATTTTCCAAAACGCTTTTAATATTATTCTTATTTACATTACAGTATGTTTCTATTTAAACGTAAGTTTCTTCAAAATATTAATAAAAGAGATAGTATTTACATTACAGTATGTTTCTATTTAAACCAAGTCGGACAAATTAAGCTACTGTCAAATTGTTTTATTTACATTACAGTATGTTTCTATTTAAACGAAGCTTAATGAAGCTGCTTTAGAAGTTCGTATATAATTTACATTACAGTATGTTTCTATTTAAACTCTAAAATTTGATTTCCCATTTCATCAAAAGTAAAAGATTTACATTACAGTATGTTTCTATTTAAACTTTTTCATAAATATATAAATCTGTATAAGCTCCATTATTTACATTACAGTATGTTTCTATTTAAACATGTCCTGAAAACTTTATTATGCTAGGCAAAAAATAATTTACATTACAGTATGTTTCTATTTAAACGATACATATTTTATAGATATTCACGAAATGGAAGAATTTACATTACAGTATGTTTCTATTTAAACTCAATAGCTTTTTATGGTGAAGTACCTAATTTGTTAATTTACATTACAGTATGTTTCTATTTAAACATTGCTTGATACTCATTAATTACATAGTTTTTATCCATTTACATTACAGTATGTTTCTATTTAAACTGAAGAGGTTAGACCTCATCATCACTTGATAATAAAATTTACATTACAGTATGTTTCTATTTAAACTCCAAAATCATTCTCAATATCAGCTATTTTTACTCTATTTACATTACAGTATGTTTCTATTTAAACATCCAAGTTGACGTTCCTGTTTCAGCTTTTATTCCATTTACATTACAGTATGTTTCTATTTAAACTTTGTGGGTCGATATACTTTACACTAAAAAACACATTTACATTACAGTATGTTTCTATTTAAACATTCTTTTAATTCTTCCAAATCTTCTTTTTTAGCTATTTACATTACAGTATGTTTCTATTTAAACTAATTATATTCGGGATGATAATCGTTAATTTAGATTTACATTACAGTATGTTTCTATTTAAACTTTAGATCCTGAAATTTTACATATTATCTGTAAAGGATTTACATTACAGTATGTTTCTATTTAAACCCACAAAAGACAAGAGAGTTAAGGCAGAAGCAAAAATTTACATTACAGTATGTTTCTATTTAAACGTGAATAATCGACATAGCTGTTATGTTTTGCTATGATTTACATTACAGTATGTTTCTATTTAAACTCTTGAAATATTTCCATTTACAATTAAATGATGATGATTTACATTACACCCTTGTGTCAAGTATTGGATACATATTTTTTTCAAATTTCCAATCAACTTTTTTACTCTATTTTAACTTTAAAATTGGATTTTTCAAGAGCTTGTTTATCAGGTCTGCATATACTACTTGGTCAACTACTTCCGATATAGTTGTAATTCTTTGCCCTGCATCTTTGGAAGATGCTCCACAGTGGTATATCCTCTGCTTATCTGTATTCCAATCTATGATAATATATCTGTCATGGAACTCCCCGCCGGATTTTTGAAACTTTACCCTTCTAAACGGATATTCTTTACAAAAATCTTGGTATTCAAGGGTATGAAGTCCTTTACCAACATTGTCGCTAAATATAGTGATTTCTACCGATGATGGTATATCTTTCAGCAGTACAAGTGTCTTAACTCCGATATAGTTATCAACGATATAAATGCTCTTTTTTGCTATGCTGTAAATATCCTTATACGCAAGATTCGCTTCTATCGGCTCTCCGTTTAAAAGCAAAAATCCATATTTTAGCTGTGGATTGCTAAGGTCAAGAATTAACTCTGACAGTTCGGATTTATGCACAACATTACCTAAATTGTCCACCAACCCTGCCACCTTATCTTCCACATTCATTAAATCTCGTCTTAAACCCTGCATTTCCACAACATTGCTTGTTATCTGCATGGAAAGCTGTAAAAATTCTCTTTGTCCAATCAAGCCTTGGTTTTCTACAATGTAGTCTTTCATCTGCTTGAAAGTGCGTATTAAGGCTTTACTCTGCTTGACAGCAAGCTCCCCTTTAAGAACCGTCATCAGCATATAGATTCCGGCTTCACTAAAAACATAAGGTAAGTATCTTCTGCCTCCTGAACCTGTTTCCGATTTTGAGGTCGAAATTTTCGACCTCAAATTTTCCCATTCCTCTTTTGTAAGTTGAAACCTGAAATCATCGTCAAATTTCTCAATGTTATTTTTGACCTGTTCATTAAATCTTTTTGTTTCATACCCATAAATTTCTGCCAGTTCAAAGTCAAGCATTACTTTCTGTCCCCTGATAATATAAATTTTTTCTGCAAGGGATTCCTGATTTACAAGCATAATTTCGTCTTTTTTATCCATCTTTTCCATTCCCTTTCTCAAATTTCCAAATAATCTCCACCTTGTCTTTATCATAAACATAAATCCTGTCTATGACTTCGTTGATCCAGTCTAAAACAAGCTCTCCTTTTGCAACCGCTTCTCTTAGCTTATCAACATTAAGGTTATGTCCTGAAGATGTATTTTCTTTTATCTTGTCCGTAATGATGGCTATTTCCTGTTCTGTATTTTTAAGTTTTTTGCTTAAATCTTCTTTCTTTGATAAATATGCTTCCTTATCTATTTCGTCCTGTTTATGCCTTTCATAAAGCTGCATTTTGGAAACCTGAATCTTTTGCTTTTCCGCTTCCAGTCTTTTCTTCCTGTCAAGCAGGCTTTCACAAATGCTTTCCATAACTTTATACTCAATCTTTCTTGTCTGTTCTTTTTCAAGAAAGCTCTCTGTATAAAGTTTAATCTCTTTTGAAACAATATCTTCCAATGTTTCTGCTTTTATCTTCCCTTTCAAGCAACCACAATCCACTGCCGTATATCTATATGGACAACAATACCCATCTGTTTTTCCATAATTAACTGTATAGGTCATTTTATGATGGCACTTACCACAATAGACCTTATCCTGAAGTATATGAAAATTCTTACGCTCTCTACTGATTAGTTTTGCATTGCTGTTTAGCATATCCTGAACTTTACCAAAATCTTCTTTAGAGATAATAGCTTCGTGCATATCTTCTCTAATTATCCAGTCTTTGCTATCAACCCATTTTCTATTATCAGAACCAACTTCCTGTACCCTTGTCTTTCCACCAACAACAGCTCCTGTATAAACTCTTTGTGTTAAAACATATCTGATAATCTGTCCTGTCCATACTCCACTTCCTCTTTTAAGCCCTATATGTTTTGCTGGCGTTAAAACACCTCTATGATTAAAATCCTTGGAGATTGAAAGCATACTTTCACCACTAAGGTATCTTTCAAAGACTTCTTCAATGATGTTTCTCACTCTTTCATCGACAAGTAGCTGATGATGGTCTTTTTCATCTTTTACATATCCATACGGTGCTTTTGAACCGAAATAATACCCTCTATCCTGTCTTACTCTTACTGATGAACTGATTTTTTGTGAAATGTCCTTGGAATAGTAGTCGTAGACAAGATTCTTAAAAGGAATTTCTAAACTGCTGATTCCATTCTCATTGTTATTACTGTCATAATTATCATTCACAGAGATGAAACGAACCTGCATAAAAGGGAATATCTGCTCAATATATGCTCCGGATTCAATATAATCTCTTGCAAATCGTGATAAATCCTTTACAAGAATAGTTCTTATCTCATTTTTCTTCACAAGACCTATCATCTTTTGAAATGCAGGACGATTAAAATTTGTTCCGGTATAGCCATCATCAATATGTTCTCTTATCTTCACTCCGGTAAATTCTTCTTTTGAACTGATATAGTCTTTTAAGATTTCTCTTTGGGAAGTAATGCTGTTACTTTCGTCTTTTAAGTCGTCATCTTCTAAGGAAAGTCTTAAATAAAAATCTACTGTATTCATATCAGCTCCTCCTTGTCTTTCTACCAAGTTTTTCAGTAATCACAGGAGTTTCTTCAAAATTAAATTTGATTTCTATTGTGTTATCTTTCCCTATAAAGATTTTATCAATGATGCTATCTACAAAGTCTTTATCCCATTTCTTTGTTTTGCCTTTAAAAAGTGCTGTAAGGTACTTATGTCTTTCTTCAAGTTCAAATACCTCTTTTTCAAAGATAGCAACTTGTCTTTCTTTTAGGCTTTTAAGTTCTGCTTTCTTTTTACCCAGAAGTCCTTTTTCCCTTTCAAAATCTTCTTTCCTCCACTTGCCCAAAACATATTTTTCATAATACTCACTTTGAAGTCTGCTAAAGCCTAAAATTTTTCTTTCAATTTCAGTTATTTCTTTTTCCTTTTTCTTATCCAACTCTATTTTAAGATTGTCATAAGCATTCAGATAAGCCTTATAACTTTTACTGTTATTTAAAAGAATAGCATCAAAGACTGCTTTAACAGTTTTTTCAAGAGTAGCCTCTGTAATAGATGTTCCGCATTTTTCTGTTGTAAATTCTCTGAACCGATTACAGCTAAAATAAAATACAGTTTTATTACCGCTTTTTTGCCTGTGTACGCTCATTTTTCTCTTACAAATCCCACAATAAAGTTTTCCTCTAAATACTGTATCATCCTTAGCATTCTTATTTTCTTTTCTGCTATTTTTAATGGAATTAGATTTTGAGGAAATTTTCTCCTGTACCTTTTCAAATGTATCAAGCGAGATAATTGCTTCATGGGCATCTTCTGTTATTGTCCAATGTTCTTCGTCAAGCCTTTCTCTCTTTTTACCTTCAAATAAATGCTTTTGATTTCTGCCTTGAATGAGTGTTCCTGTATATACACGATTTTTAAGCACTTGTAATATTGTTGTCGGCATCCACGCTCTTATAAGCTCATTTTCATCAGCTTTAGCTTTTCCAAACTTCCTATAATCAGTTGCTATATATACTTTCTTTTCAAACAGTAACTTTGAAATATCAAGTGTACTAAATCCCTTCAAATACGCATCAAAAATTTCTTTTACGATGGAAGCTGTATTTTCATCAACATATAACCGTCTTACTCCATCTTCATCTTTTCTTGCTGTATAGCCATAAGGAGCCGCACCACAGATGAATCCGCCTTGTTTGATCCTCATCTGATGAGAGCTTGATACTTTCTTTGAAATGTCTTTTGCATAAGTTTCATTTACAATATTCTTCAAGATTACCTCAAGAGATTTATTGGGATCTTCCATGTGAAAGGTATCCAGATTGTCATTAACCGCAATAAATCTTACTCCAAGAAACGGAAATATCTTTTCAATGAAGTTTCCAAGCTCCGTATAATTTCTTCCGAAGCGGGATAGGTCTTTTACAATAATGCAGTTGACTTTTCCCGTCCTTACTTCCCCCATAAGTTTTTCAAAGTCAGGTCTTTCAAATTCTGTCCCTGTCTTTGCGATGTCTTTATATATTCCAACCAAATTATGACCATCATTTTTCTTTATATAACTTTCACAAAGAGCAATTTGATTTTCAATGGAATCACTCTGCTTTTCTTTTTTATCTCTTGATATTCTTGTGTAAATCGCTGTTTGAAAACTGTTTCCGCTTTCTTTGCTTAACAGAGCTTCTTCCGCTTTTACCCGCCTGTTCGCTGTCCTTGCCATCTACACCACCTCCTTCATCAGCTCGGAGGATTGCTTTGTGTAGTCGCTTAACTTATCCAGTATATCTGTGGTTTCATCATAGTTAAAATGGATTTCTATCCTTTTTTCTTCCAAAACATAGATTTTATCGACAAGTCTTACAAGAAGCCCTCTTTCTAAGGTGCTTATATTCCTGTACTTTTTAATATCTGACAGGAAGTTTTTGTTTCCCAAACTCTTTTGATAGAGCCTTGAGATTTCTTTATTCTGCTTTTCTAAAATCAGTTCACTTTCTACGATACGATTTGTATAAAACTCTCTCATACCGTAAAATTCTTCTTCAGAAATGATTCCTTCTTTTAAGTCCTGATACAGAGCCGATTTTAAAAGTTCAAACTTTGCCTTGCTTTTCTTGGTATATTCCTGTCTTTTATCTATTTTCTTAAAAAGCTCATAGGATACTTCCATGTCCCTTACTTTTTCCGAAATGCTTTCATACTTTCCAAGAGAGTTGATGTAATGGCGAATCATCTCAAGTACGCTTACTTTTAAATCCTCCTGTTTGATTGAATGCCTGCTGCACTCTTTTCCTTTGTTGTACTGGGAGCAGATATAGTAAATAGTGGGAGTTTTCCCTCTCTTATCGACTTTCTTTGTCATCTGAGCATTACAGTCCTTGCAAAATAAAAGCCCTGAAAACAAATCTGCTTTCTCTCCGACATTTTTTGCCTTTATATCACATTTCAAAAGTTTTTGGACAATTTCAAAGTCATAAATATCAATAATGGCTTCATGATTATCCTCTATTTCAATCCAATCACTTCTATCCTTGGAAACCACTTTATCCAGCTTATAATTGATTTTTTCCCGTTTTCCCTGTTGCAGTGTTCCGATATAGACCTCGTTGGTTAAAATACGATTAACTGCCGGCGTATCCCATTTGGCAACCGCCTTTGTGCTAAAGCCTGTCTTATACCTTATTCCCTTTGCCTTTTTATGCTCCATCGGTGATGGGATTCCATTATCGTTTAAGTGTTTGGCAATAGAGTAGGAGCTGTACCCTTCAAGCTTCATTGAGAAGATTTTCCGCACCACATATTCCGCTTCTTTATCAATTACTATTTTGTGCTTATCTTCCTTATCTTTTTCATAGCCGTAAGGAGCATAGTTTGATATAAACTGTCCCTGTTTTCTCTTTACCTTGCAGACACTTCTGACCTTTGCGGAAGTATCCCTACAATAATTGTCATTGATGAAGCTTTTAAACGGAATGACCAAGTTCTTTTCCGTTTCACTGGCTGTATAGCTGTCATAATTATCATTTAGGGCAATAAATCTTATATCAAGAGAGGGAAACACTCTTTGCAGGTATCTTCCGCTATCAATATAATCTCTGCCAAATCTGGATAAGTCTTTTACAACAATGCAGTTAATTCTCCCTGTGATGACATCTTCCATCATTTTCTTAAATGCCGGTCTTTCAAAGTTTATCCCTGAATATCCGTCATCGACATATTCTTCTATCAGCTCCATATCCTCATTTTTATCAATGAAGTCATTAATCTGAAGTCTTTGGTTGGAAATGCTGTTGCTTTCCACCTTAAAGCCTTTATCATATTTTTCATCATCTTGTGATAATCTAAGATACATGGCAACTTTGAGAACATCTGTATCTAAATTGTTTTTAGACATAACAAAACCTCCAAACTTTCATATTCTTTTTTAAGGAGAAATATGATAACTTGGAGTCTTTCAGCTCTTATGAAGTTGTATCCCTATTTGATTCGTATTATACCATAGATTTGTAAAAAAGTCTGCCCCTTTTATCATATTTTTAATCAAGCAGCATTGCTTTCTTTTTTAGATATGACAGAAAACAATCCTCCAAACTTCTTCCATTCTCTGCATAGCTACATTTAACAATGACATTTCCGACTTTCATAAAGTACATGGAAAGCGGCTCTGCATTTTTCTTATCTTTTATATCTTCAATATCAGGGATAATTTTCCTGTCTATCTCTTCTGCTGACATGTTTTTATATATTGCTAATTCTTCTGCATTCATTAGAAAACTCCTTTCCCTGTTGTTTTCTTTTTTAAGTTTTTTGACATTGGTAGGTGTCTTGGCTGACAACATAGGAATCTCACCTCCGCCCCTTATTCAAGACGAGCCGGCATAAACTGTTGAAGTATCATTATCACTGCCTGTATCAACGAACAGACTGCCACATCTGTTTTTTATGTAATCTTATTTGTCGCTCGCTTCCTTGTTTCCTTGATTTTCTCAGTATTCATTGAACCAAAATATTTTTTAGCAGAAAGGTCTTGGCGTAAGTCATAATCCTCCACAAGCAGATAAAGTCCTACCTTGGTCTATTCAGTTGTCAAAGAACAAAATATTTGAAAGGGATTTTTCTTTCTATTTTCCAATTTGCCATAGCAACCTATCTCTCATAAAAGAAAGTAAAAGAGGTCAAACTCCCCTTCACTTTATATAAGGAAAATTTGACCCCTTTGGTTACCGAATTTCTAAATTTCTTCGATAAATTTTTTCAGCTTCTCTAAGATTTTGTTTCTTTTCTTAATCAAAGCCGGGTGTGTGATACTCTTTAACTTTGCTACCGAACGGACTGGTTCATCATGAAAATACAAACGCTCTATGATGTCCTTTTCTTCTGCATTAAGCCTTGATATGGCGTTCCTGACCGCTTCAATCATCATCTGTGTTTCCACAATTTTTTCCACATCAATGCCTTCATCAACAATATTTTCCTCAAAGTGTCCATCATGATCCAGTGAAGAAAAAAGGAGCAAGTGGTTTTTCCTGTCCACCTGCTCCAAATATTTTTCATGCTCTTTCTCACTCCAGTAGACTTTATATATCTGCTCGCTTACTTTCACCTTTTTCCCATTGACATAAATGTAATATTCTTTTTTCATTTCAAGTCCTCCATTCTTTTTCTGTCTGATTGTTTTCAGGCAAAAAAAGGAGGACTCCTGCATCTTGGCACAAGAAGTCCTCCACTAAGAGACTTTTCCTTTTTATTTAATTTATGTGCTTCTAAATAACAAAATCCCAACACACAAATTAATAATAGATAATTTATGTGCTTCTAAATTAAAATTACCATATTGTTTTTCATTCATATAAAATTCCATCCATGTCAATATTTTATAATTATATTACACCATTTGAATCTCAAATATCTATACTTTAGCATTTCTTTTTTCATAATACATATACATATAATAAGCTAAGTATGAAACACAATTCAATATAACTACTCCGTTCTTATAGAGATTAATAAAATAAAATATAGCAATCAAAGACAGAATTATAAAAACCTTATCTATAATAGTTGTTAATTTTACATTAACTTTAATTTTAGATGATATATAATACAGCAATAGTACAACATCGACAAACAGAAGCTCTATATCACTTGAAAGAGCAACAAACAAACTAAATGCAAAAATATTTACAATATATATTTTCTTGAACTTTTTAATTTTATTCTTACAAAAATATAAAACAAATAAAAATATGTTGGCTATAAAAATTATCAGTGAATATTTATGCATGACATTAACTCTACTAGATAATAATGTAATATCAATATACATAATATTTTGAACAAGCATCAAAATAAATAGTGAATTCATAAAATCATATATTTTTGCTGGATTTACATATATTTCGTTATTTAGATTTGCAATTTTTATTATATATTTTGCTGATAATAAAAAACAAATAAATATAAAAAACGACATATCTATCATTTCTAAATCAGAAAGATAGATACTTGATAATCTTTTAAATACAGATGTCCTTGTAAAAAAAAATATCAAAATCCAAAATATAAATGCAGTAATAAATTTAGCGTAAACTTTTTTCTTTTGCACTTATTTCCCTCCACAATTCGTAAAAATCAAAATCAAAATTTTTTTCTTCATCATCTATATCAAAATATAAATTATACTTTGAAAAAGATAAACTTACCAAAATCTTCAATCTATTAGCTATATTTTTTAAATTAGCAGTTATATTCTTATATGTATTTTTTTCTACATAAAGTCCATCATTCAAAATTTTAATTCCATCTACATACCCTTCATCAAATAAAACAGAAGAAATCAGCTTTAGTTTAGCATAAGAATATTTATTATTTCCCTTAATAATATAATCTTTATTTGCATCAAGCACTTGAATGTCAAAACACCTAAATGAACTATTGCTTTTAATATACCTTTTAGAAAACATAATTATCTTAATTTTTTCATGTACTTTTTCCAGTATAGAGTTTGCTTCATCAATATCAAACTTGCAAATTTGTGACAAATCACCTATTCTCTGATTTATATCGTGTTGGCTATTATTCATCATTAGAGTTTTATATTCTTTCTTTATGACTTCTATTTCATCTTCAAAATCTTTCTTTGTCAAATTGAATTTATACAGTTCAATGCTTTTTACTAGTTCATCTATGGTGGTAGATCCATAATCATTTGAAACCGAATATATAACTATTTCAGTATTATTTTCACGAGTGGTTCCATTAAACCATCCTCCGCTAAATTCTATTTTTCCCAAAATGTCATAATTGTTCCTAATTATTAAATGCTCAATTAAGTGAGCATATCCCCTTCCTATATTTTGAGAATCAAATCCTATTGGTAATATAATTTTAACTATATCTATCTGACTATCATAAAACAATTTATATATATTTTTACTCATGCTATATCTCCAAAACAACATCCATATATTCAACTTCATTTACAAAAGAATTAATATCCTCAACTTCTATGGATTCTACCACTCCTATAATATCTTCAAATTCTTTTATCTCATGAAAATATCTGAAGTAAGGTTCTATTAAATATCCCTTATGATATTCTAAATTTAAGATTTTGAAGTAATTAATATACTTTTTTTTAAATTTATCCAATTCTAAGGTATCAAAGCATAATAAATTAACTCTATTTAATATTTCTTCTCTAATCTCCTTACATAATTTATAAGAATATCCAGCAAAACAACCGCTCAACAATGTATTTGTGTCAAAAAATACTTTTGAATATCCAGAATAGATATCGCCTCTTTTTCTCATACCAAAAAAGACACTATCCGTATCATTGTCGCCTATACTCTCTTTTAAGATATTTAATATAAAAATTGACTTTAATTTAATTCCTTCTTTACAATATAGACACAATCCCATAAAATATTTTTTATCACTATCAAAAAGTTTTTTACTATTTGGGTCTATTCTATTTAGATTTATTCTGATTTTATTTCTTAAATTAACACTAGGATATTCACACCATTTATTCACGAAATTTTGTTTTGTACTATTTTGAAGATTTGCACAAAAACTAGCATCTATATTGTTCAAATTATTAATAAACTTATTAAATTCCTTTACTGTTTTTGTTTCATAAATATACTTAGACAAACAATTTTCTTTTTTCGTGGTTTCTATTAACACACTAATTTCATCTAAAATTTTATCAATATTACAATAATCATTAACATACAATATTCCAATAACTAAATAATTATTAGTGCATATTACTGTATTATTTAATGAAATATAAACTCCATTCATAAATGCTAATTTTTCTATTTTATCTTTTATTTCTTTTATGTTATCTGATAAGACATCATATCTACATTTATTAGAAATATTATAGTATAAAATTTTTAAATTTATATCTCTATCTTTCCAAATCATACAAGCTACCTTCCCATATTCACTTATTTTCCCCTTTTATAAGTTTATAAAGAAACAAACAAAACATAACTGCTGATAATGCTAAAAATACATAATTTCCACGAATGTAACTAAACACTCCTGCAACTAACCAAATTATAGAAATTCCCGCCCTCATTATTTTCTTATCCATATCGTAGTTCTCCTCTATATTTTCATTTACATCAACGACAATAATTCTATGCAATCATTATTTCTAATCCAACTACATAATATTTTATTTTCCTTGTTTACATTCAAAGCTCTTATATAACATCCTCTACATTTATAAAGATACTTACAATTCTTATTACAACCATTTTCTATGCTTGGTGC